>JAILFA010000040.1 GCA_024687125.1 Lachnospiraceae bacterium | reverse complement strand
GGGAAATCCATGATGCTCTTTGATACCGATAATCTGGAGGAGGACGGCTACCGCTACAGATTCCTCAAGGATCAGGGAGAGGGGACTCCCGGAAGCTACGGAAAGAGCCCGTGGAAATAACTTGCCAAACGGACAGAAATAAGGTATGATAAGTGCCGATTGCCGGTGCGTATTTCCGGCTGATCTATATGACCCAAAACGCAAAGGAGGATAGATAGTATGAAGAGAAAACTTGCAATGATGATGGCGGCGATCATGACGGCCTGCTCACTTACAGCCTGCGGCGGTGGCGGCAATGACATGGTCGGCTACTACAAGATCGTCGAGATGGAGCAGGAAGGCGAGGATATGTCCAGCTACATCGAACTGCTTGAAGAGAACGATCTGGGTGTTTATCTGGTCATTGAGGAGGACGGCGAAGGCTATATCGATATGGCCGGTGAGACCTCCGATCTCGAGTGGGACAAGAAGACGATCTCTGTCGACGGCGAGGAGCAGGAATACACCTATAAGAAGGGCAAGATCACGCTGGAGAGTGAAGAAGACGAGATCAAGATGGTCTTCGAGAAAATGTCCGACAAAGAAGTAAAGAAATACAAGAAGAACCAGAAGAGCAGCGATGACGACGAAGAGGAAGAGGAAGACGAATAAGTCTCTTTCCTTCTGACGGGAGCATCATCGTGACCGCCTGTATGAAACAGAGGAAAGCGCAGCGCAGGGTACATCCCCTGCGCCGCGTTTTTTTGAACCTGCTTTCGGAGGATGTGGATCAGGATGGTTAAGGCCCGCCTGAAAACCAGCCGCATCCTGCTGCTTGGACTGCTCTTTACAGTGTCCTGGAACATCCTGTCGGCCTTCTTTCCCGCGAAGGGGCTTACTACGTATTTCTATACAGCGCTCCTGATCTTCTGGATATGCTCCCTGCCCCGGGAGATCGCGGACCGCTATGTCTTAAGGCACCTGGAGATCGGCGGAGCGGCGCTGATCCTGCTCTTTGTGCTCAGGTATCTGCGGTGGAACGTGGTCCCAGAGCAGTCGGTCTACGACCGTCTCTGCTGGTACGGCTACTATCTTCCGACCACAGTCATCCCCTTATTGTCTCTGGCTGTGGTGCTTCACATCGGGGATCACAGTTCACGGCATCCCAGAAAACTGCTGATCCCGCTGTGGACTGTCTGCGGCTGCTTTCTTGCCCTGATCCTGAGCAACGATCTCCACCAGCTGCTGCTGCGCATCTCCTACACGGACGGCCGTACACACAGTTCCGCGGGACCGCTCTACTATATCCTTCTGGTCTGGAGCTACGGCATGATGCTGACCGCCTACGGTCTCCTGCTGTACAAATGCCGGATCTCCGAGGCACGAAGACACTGGCGTATCCCGATCCTCTGGGGCGGTATCGGGCTGCTGCTCTGGGCGGTCTACTATATGTGCGGCGCATCCAGCCCCAGGATCGCCGGTGTTTCCCTCTACAATATTCAGGAGGTCTATCTGGTCATCTTTGTGGGGATGTGGGAGAGCTGCCTGCTGATCGGCCTGCTCCCGACGGTCTCGCTCGTCAGAGAGCGCGAATGGATCCGCGAAGGGATCCTGCAGACCGTCCGTACGGAGATGGACCGCATCCGCGAGATCTGTGAGCACCTCTGGAATGAGGAGGGCAGCGCGTTTGAAACAGATCTCATCCGGATCGGCTGCCTCGGCGCCTATGTCAAGCGCAGGGCCAATCTGGAACTTATTGCGGACGAGCGGGGAACGCTTGCTTCGGGCGAACTGTCCCTGGCGATCCGGGAATCCTTTGAATACTATTCGCTCGCCGGCATGTCGGTCGGGTACGAGGAGACAGGCAGTGCCGAGATCCCTGCGCCGCTTATCATCTGCGCCTACGAGCTGTTCGAGGAGTCCATAGAACAGGCGCAATCCGCCTGCTATGTACGGGTACAGGTTCTGCGGACGGAAGGGGATGAAGGCTTCCGCATGACGGTCGAGACGGATCCGCAGGCGGGGGATGTGGCTGACGATCTTAGGAAAAAGTGGGTATCCCGCGGCTTTTCGGAGGTGACGGGGGCAGAACTCAAGGTAAATGAAGAGGATGAGACGCTCCGGATCGAACTGACCGCCTCCCGTCCCTGCGGCCACAGCCATCTTGCAGGAACAGGCCGCAGGGCGTATCATACGGGAGAGGATATGCGTTACGGACTTTCCGGGCTCGCGGATTATCTTTCCCTCGGTGACGAGGCACTGGCCGCGAGGATCCGCGTCCATGACGGTCTGGGGCGGAGTCTGCTGATGACAAAGCGGTATCTGTCAGAACCGGACAAAACGTCCAGGGATGCGCTTCTTATGGAGTGGGCGCGTGTGATCGCCGGAATGGAGGACGGACTGAGCTCCGCCGGTCATCCTGCGGGCACACAGCCGGAATATGCCGCGTGTATCCGGCAGGCACGGGAGATGGGCGTGGAGACGCAGCTCGCCGGTGCCCTGCCTGATGAACCGCGGCTGCAGGTGCTCGCGGATACCGCGATCACGGTATATATCACGAACCTTATCCGGCACACCCGGTGCAGACACGCGGTCATCCGGTCTGAAACGGTGCCCGCGGAGGCGGGCGGCACAGTGTGGCGCCTCGTGCTCTCCGGGGACGGGCAGCAGGGGGAGTTAAGCCCCGGGGAGACAGCGGAACCGGAGAACGGAACACCGCGCAGGGCAGGGGGACTCATAAATCTGCGGACACAGACGCAGGCACTCGGCGGCAGCATGGAGGTGGAGACCGGAGAGCTGTACCGGGTCATCTTGACAGTGCCATATCAGGAGGAGCAGCATGGCATATCGGGTACTGATCGTTGATGATTTCCTGATGTCCCGGCAGGTGTTTGAAAACGCTGTCCGGGAGTCGGGGGATTTTGCCCTGGCGGGCTCCTTCGCGACAGCCGATGAGACCGTGGCGCATGTGAGCAGGAAGTGCGTCGATCTCGTGATCATGGACATTGTGATGACTGAGGGGCAGAACGGTCTCGCTGCGGCGAAAAGCATCAAGGACATCCGGCCAGAGACGAAGATCCTTATCGTGACATCGATGCCGGAGGTCTCTTATCTGAGCCGTGCCCGGGAGATCGGTGTGGAGAGCTTCTGGTACAAGGAGGTGCAGGAGCAGCCGATCCTCGAGGTCATGAAGCGTACGATGGCGGGGGAATCGATCTATCCCGACAGTACGCCGGTCGTCAGCCTCGGCAACGCGGTCAGCACCGAGTTCACCGAGCGGGAGACCGACGTCCTCCGGGAACTTGTATCCGGCTACTCCAATCAGGAGATTGCGAAGAACCTGGGGATCGCGGAACGGACGGTCAAGATGCATATCGCGAACATGATCGAAAAGACAGGATTCCGCTCCCGTCTGGAGCTTGCAGTCAAAGCCAGGACGGGCGGTCTTGTGATCCCGGATTAAAGGAAGTTTTTCGCTTTTTGAAGAAATCGGAAAACAGAATGGTATATATCATCGACGATGAAGCACGGAAACTGTTGTTTTTCACGAGGAAAGGAGGCAGATATGGAAGCACCGGAGAACGGGAAAAAGGTACTTTCGGAAGACGAACTGGGCACGATCACAGCCGGCGCCGCGGTGGAAAAGGGGCAGATGATGAAGATCAAATGCGAGAACTGTCAGGAGATCTTTTACGCCGATATCAAAAAGAAAGTGGTCAAGTGCAAGAAGTGCAAGACGATCCAGAAGATTTTCGGCTGATCACCCGGCCGGACTTTGATTTTTGTTGACAGAAATGGTATAATGATTTTGTATTGTTATCTGTCAGCAGAACAAAGCGGAGGAAAAGAAAATGCTGAATATTACAAAAACTTTGGATGGTGATGTACTTACGATCGCTCTTGACGGCAGACTGGATACGACGACGGCCAGCCAGCTGGAGGAATCGGTCAAGGAATCCATCGAGGACGTCTCTTCGGTGATTTTTGATGCAACGGATCTTAAGTACATCTCCAGTGCGGGCCTGCGTGTCCTGATGGCCACCCAGAAGCGCATGGGCGGCCGCGGCAGCGTCGTGGTGAGAAATGTTTCCGATGAAGTCATGGAGATCTTTGAAGTGACCGGCTTTGTGGACATTCTGACGGTCGAGCGGGGATAAGAGCATGGAGACAGAGCACATTTACGTAAACGGTGAAGAGGAGAGCGTCGAGGAAGCACTTGCGGCTGCCGAAACCTATGCCGGGAATCTGTACCTTGCCGACCGGGAAGCCATGCGGCTCAGACTCCTTACCGAGGAACTCCTGGGGCTGCTCGGCGGGATCACCAGTGATGACTTTACGGCGATGTTCTGGATCGAGGGCGACAAAAACCGGAGTTTTCTGCACCTTACCGGCAAGATCAGGATGACCTCCAGGAGACGCGAGGAGCTTCTTGCCTCTGCGAGGAGCGGGAAAAACTCCGCGGCGAGAGGGATCATGGGAAAGCTGCGTGACATGATCGCGGCAGGGGTACTGTCCATGAATGAAGCGGCACCTGCCGGAGCGGGTTTCCCGGTGATGGATTTTTACAGCGCCGGGATGGAGACGATGGGCGCGACAGCCGGGCACATGGCCTGGTCGCTTTCCGGCTACCGTTCTTCCCTCGAGGAACAGCTCATCGATCTTGACGGATCGGATGCCTTTGAAAAAAAGGAGCCCTGGGATGAACTGGAGCGCTCGGTGCTCGCCAATCTTGCGGACGATGTGCGTGTCAGTATCCATAAGGACGATGTGGAGATCATCGTCGAAAGAAGTACAAAGTAGCCGGCTTCACAAATCTTGATCACGGGATCCATGATCCTGCCGGCGGGGAGGAAAGCAGCAATGAAGAAGAATGACATGAAATGCAGAACTCTGCGCGGGCGGCTGAGCATCCTGTTCATGGTGACTTTAGTGATATCGGTCCTTTCCGGATGCGGAAGGAGCGATGATAAAAATGTCGCCTCCACGGCTCTTCCCGGAGCGCAGGATGCCGGCGGACAGACCGCTCAGACCGCGCAGACGTCTGATGGCCAGACCGCGCAGACGTCTGATGGCCAGACCGCACAGGCAGAGACCTCGAGCGGAGATGCCGCCACAGGCGATAAATATCTGTCCGTCGTGGCAAGCCCCGGGATCCACACGGAGATCCTCAAGATGGCACAGACGATCCTGGCCGGTGAGGGGATCACGCTCTATATCGATTCTGATTTTGAAGATTATCTGATCCCGAACTTCCTCGTGGACGGCGGGGTATACACCTGCAATTATTTCCAGCATGAGGAGTATCTGAACAGTTTCAATGAGGAGCAGGGCACCGATCTGGTGTCTGTCGGCAAGATCCATTTTGAGCCGCTGGGTATCTATCCCGGGAAAAAGAAATCGCTGAAGTCTCTGGAGAGCGGCGATGTGATCACGATCCCGCGCGATACCGCAAATCAGGCAAGAGCCCTGAAGCTCCTTTCCGATGCCGGCCTGATCAAGCTTCCGGCCGATAAGACCACCGATGCTTCGATCGGTGATATCACAGACAATCCATACGGGATCAAGGTCCAGCTGATGGATGCATCTCAGGTCCCGTCCGCTATAGCAGATTCCGCCTTCATCGTCATGAACGGCAACTATGCGAGGCAGGCACTTTATACAGTGACCAGCGACGCGATCGCGTACGAAAACCCCGATTCTTCCGTGGCAGACAAATATGCCAATATCATCGCCGTGAACCGCGGTGATGAGAACAATCCGCTCGTACAGGAGCTGGTCAAGGTCCTGCAGAGTGAGGATATCAGGGTTTACATGCAGTCGAGGTTCGCCGGCGCGGTCGTGCCTTATTCCGGCAGCTGAATATCGGCAGTATTGAGAGGTTAACAGGATGATGAAGAATAATAATATGATCAGAAGGATCAGCGGGACTGTTCTGGCCGCGGTAACGACGGCGGTCATGACGGCGCCTGTTGTGGCACCGGCTCTGACAGGCCACGCGGCGGAGGTGACTCCGATTGCCGCGGGCAACGCAAGGAGCGTTGAGCTGGGGATCGGCGCGCTCGTCGATCCGGTTAACGGCGGCGGGGAATGGAACGGTACGCATGTCTATTTTGGAAACCAGGGCAATTATCCGATCAGTTTCCGTGTGCTTGATACCGACAGCACGGCGTATGGCGGGAAGTCTGTTCTGCTCGACGCCGATTACGCGATCTCCCGCAGGGCTTTCGATGACTACGGCTCTTCGAACTGGGCGGACAGCGGGCTCAGGGGATATCTCAACAACGAATTCCTGATGGGCAACTTTTCCCAGACGGAGCGGGACGCGATCCTGCAGAGCGTCAAAAACGGCGCGGACGCGGGCAGCTCTCTGAACGGCGATTACATTTTTGTGCTGGATCAGCAGGAAGCGCAGAATCCCGAGTACGGATACGGTGAAACGGGCGCGCTGGTCAAGGAGAATATGCGCTTTTATCAGACGGACGCGACCTATGCGCTCCGCAGTGTAGGCGGAAACGGCATACAGACCGTGGATCCGAGCGGCAGCTTTTCCAGTGCGTCCCCCTCGGACAAGACCTACTATTCCCCGGCGCTCAACATCGACGCAGGCAGCATCGCTTTCACCTATCCCGCCGAGGAGGATAAGCCGGCTTATCTCGCGCCGGTGGGCATGGCGGATGACAATTACTTCAAGCTGACCATGAAGGGCGGCAGCGGCTTTTCCGCGACCCGCAAGGACAGTGAGAACAACGCGGTTCCCGCGGGCTACGGATTCCTTGTGGATGTAGGTGACATGGGCGTCACCGACAAGGGCGTGAACTATTCGCAGATCTCCGGCATGCTGGTGGATGCGCAGGGCAACGCGGTATCGTACGGGATGCTCAGCGAGATCGCCGCGACCGGCGAGGTGCTGGTCAATATCCCGTTCTCGGTGGAAGCAGGGGATTATATGCTGTATGTCTTCGCCGAGGATGTGAAATCGGATCACTATGATCACGCAACGGACTACGCGAGCAATTTTGCGCCGATCAAGGTCCGCGTCAGTGACGGCAACGCTGTCAGCGAAGAGGCACAGAGCTCCATCGAACAGCAGAACCAGCAGAAGACCGAGCAGGCACAGAAGCAGAAGACGGATACACAGCAGAAGCAGCAGGATCAGAAAAAGCAGGAACAGCAGCAGAACAGCAAGCAGAAGCAGGACAGCCAGAAGACCCAGCCGCAGGCGGTGGCCCACAAGATCACGCTGTCCACGGACGGTCACGGCACCGTTACGGCACCTCTTCAGCAGGCGACGGTCGGGACGGTCATCACGCTCTCTGCCAAGCCGGATAAGGACTATCATTTCAAGGAATGGCAGAGCAACGAGGTCAAGGTCGCGAATGACAACAAGTTCACGATGCCTGACAAGGACGTGACTGTCAAGGCGGTCTTTGAAAAGAACAACAATGAGCATGCGATCAAGCTTGCCGAAATGCACCGCAGCACGGTGGAGCTTTCCACGACCCATGCCGTCAAGGGCACCAAGATCACGGCAAAATGCAAACCCAAGACCGGCTATCACTTTGTGAAGTGGAATCAGGACGGTCTGACCAACAATCTGAAGAATGAGAATCCGATCTCGTTCATTATGCCGGATAACGACGTTGAACTGCAGGCAGTCTGTGAGCCGGATGAGGTCAAGGAGTACACGATCTCTGTCAAGGTCAGCGGTCAGGGCAGTGCTTCCGCGGCCTACAGCAAGGCAAAACCCAACGTATGGGTGAACATCTCGGCGAATCCCGCGAGCGGCTGGAGATTCCTGCGCTGGGACAGCAAGGAAGTCAATCCCGGCGGTCAGAACAAATTCCTGATGCCGTCCAAGAATGTTACGCTGACGGCGGTCTTTGAAAAGATCCCGGAGAGCAACTATTCCGTGAGCACCATAACCAGAGGCGACGGCGGACAGCTGTGGACGACAGCCGAAAACGGCACGCCCAAGACCAGCTTCGTACGAGGTGAAAAGGTCATTGTACAGACCAAGCTGGAAAACAAGTATCGCCTGAACAGCCTTAAGGCCGAGGGCGTCGATCTGACCAGGGATTCCCGCACCGGCGCGACCTATTTCTACATGCCGGCGAAAAACGTGACGCTGACGGCGGTCTTTGAGCGGGAAGCGGAGCAGGAGCACGAGGCCTATCTGATCGTGAGCGGCAACGGAAGCGCCTGGACACAGAACGCGCGCGGAGAAAATGTCCGCTATTTCAAGGAGGGAGAGCGTGTCAATATCCAGACCATGAGTAACAATGCGGAGCTGGATTCGATCCAGTCGAGGGATGTCACGGTCAATGTTGACAAGGCGTCGGAATCCGCGTGGTTCAATATGCCCAAAGGCGGCGCGACGGTCTATGTCTCCTTTAAGGATGTAGAATCGGAGTACGAGGCGTATCTGAACGTGACCGGCAACGGAAGCGCCTGGACAACGGACAAAAACGGCAATACACGGCGTGATTTCAAAGCCGGTGAACGTGTTCTGATCCAGACCATGAGCAATGAGGCGGAGCTTAAATCGATCACCTCCAACGATGTGACGATCGGCAAGGAGGCCGGCTGCTCCGGATACTTTGATATGCCAAGAGGCGGGGCTACGATCAGCATCGTGTTCGAAAACGCGGCGCCGAAGCCTGCGCAGACCTATTCCGTTTCGGTCCGCTCCAGCGGCGACGGCAGCGGCTGGGTCACGGACGAGGACGGTGACGCGCGCAGCAGCTTTGAAGCGGGAGAACGTGTCTATATCCAGACGGTGCACAATAGTTCCGAGATCCGTTCCATCACTTCCGACAATGTGACGATACAGGGCGGAAGCGGCAATAATGACGGTTACTTTGACATGCCGGCCGGCAATGTGACGATCGATATCGCGTTTACCACGGAGGCGCAGGACTATTCGGTCAGCGTCGCGTCCGTCTCGGGGCCCGGCTCTGTCTACACGATAGGCGGCGACGGTGCTTCCAAGAGTACTTTCAGGGAAGGCGATACTGTTACGGTCGTCCTGAACGGCGAGGATGTCACGTGGGATGGCTATTCTTCGGATGATCCGTATCTGAGCCTGTCGCTGGACGGCAGAGGAAGACTGATCTTTACGATGCCGGATCATAATGTGCAGCTGTGGATCCTGACAAGGAGCACCGCGTCGGCACCTGAACCGGAGGCCGATCCTGAGCCCAGCAGCGAACAGCAGCCGGCTTCGGTTGCCACTGTCGGAGATGACGGAGATTCCGCTTCGACCTACGATGATCTTGATGATTTTGACGATCCCGACGATTTTGACGAAGATTGAAATTTTTTTGAAGATTTTTGAAAACTGAGCGGTATATATAGTCAGAACATCAAAAAAACAGACTGCTTTCCGGATACCGGATCAAGGAGGAATCAGATGAGCAAGGAAAACAACAACATCCTGAAGGACGACGAGTTGGACGAAGTGGCCGGCGGCAGGAACAGTGCTTCCCGCAAATACAATAAGAACATCGGCAATCTTGTTGACGGCGGTATGAGTGAATCGCAGAGCACGGTACCGAATCAGACAGCCAATACCAGGGCGGGCGGAAAGAACGGTACCAGAACCGGCAGGATCACCAAGTGATCAATAACAGGAGGCGTGTCATGAATGAAGAGATGAAGAAAGCAAACAGACTGGATGACGAGACGATGGACGAGGTTGTCGGCGGCCTTGGCTTCAGCACATCAGCGCAGAAGGCGCTTTACAGACACAGTACCGGTGAGGCGGCCAAGGCGACGACCGCGGATTACCGCCGTAAACAGGGGACTAAGCCGCAGGCTACCAAGACGGGCGGAAGACGCGGCTCGGGTTCTCAGGGCGGCACCGGCGTCTGCTGAGGGATCGAGATGACAGAGAGACTGGAAAACATGTTCAGACAGACTGATTTTACCCGGGGTTCCTCCTTTCAGGAGGAGCTGAGGAACCGGCTCTTCGGAGAGCGCAAGCGCGCAAAGATCCTGCCGATGACGGGGGCCATGTCTGACGATATGCTCGAGATGGTCGCTGCGGCCGGAACGGCTGAAGGTCCCACGGACAGAAGCCGCCTGCCGGGTGACAGAAAATAAAAAGCAAGGAGGCGTACCGCAGACGATTGAAAGCATCATTCGAGACGGTATACGACGAAAACTTCAAGTACATCTATAACTATCTGTATTCACAGACGCTCCATCGAGAGACCGCAGAGGATCTCTCGATGGACGTCTTTGTGCGCGCTATGGAGCATTACGAGGGTTATGACCCTGAGAAAGCCTCTGTGCGCACATGGCTGGTGACGATCGCCAGGAACTGTCTGATCAATCATCTGAAGGCAGCAAAGATCCGGAGGGCGGAGAATATCGAGGATGTTCCCGAACCCGGATGCACGGACGACTATGGATTCAGACAGGACGCGATCACCGCGGAGGTGGAGAGGATCCTGTCGCAGCTGATCCCTGCCGACAGGGAGCTTCTGGTCATGCGTTATATGATGGAAATGGACAATCAGGCGATCAGTGCGGTCGTCGGGATGGATCCCAAGACCGTCAGTCAGAAGATCATCCGCCTGCTGAAGAAATGTCAGAAGCTGACAGACAGCAGAGAATTACTCGGGGAGGACTGAAAGGATGAATGACGAAAAGAAAAGCCTCTTTCGAAAGGCCAGTGTTGACCGGCTCTCATCCCCCGAGCAGCTCAACGACTATCTGCATGTGACCACGCCCGCCGTTTGGGCGGTGCTTGCCGCGACGATCGCACTGCTCGCCGGGATCTTTCTGTGGAGCTGTTTTGCGGTGATCGAGAGCTACGCCCCGGGAAGCGCGAGCGTAGATGACGGTGTCATGACACTGACTTTTTCGGATCCGGCCGTTGCGGAAAATGTTGAGACCGGGATGACCGTTTCGATCGGGGATACGAAGGTGCAGATCACTTCGGTCGGTCAGGATGCCGACGGCAGAAAGATCGCCACCGCGGCGGTCAATATGCCCGACGGCGTTTACGAGGCCAAAGTGGGCTACCGGCAGACACAGATGATCCGGATGCTGTTTAACTGACGGGCAGCTGATGGAAGGGCAGATGGAAAAAACCGAGCAGCGCAGGAAGCGCAGGGTTCCGTCACCGGTGACAAAAAAAGCGGTGAGGGTGCCTGTCGTCATGCAGATGGAAGCGCTGGAGTGCGGAGCCGCCTGTCTTGACATGATCCTGGCCTATTACGGAAAGTGGATCCCGCTGGAACAGATGCGGGTGGACTGCGGAGTATCACGCGACGGTTCCAATGCCCGCAATGTGCTCAAGGCTGCCAGAAATTACGGCATGGAGGCAGCGGGATACCGGTTTGAGCATGTTCAGGAGCTCCGCGAGGAGGGACTTTTTCCCTGCATCATCCACTGGGAGTTTGATCATTTTGTCGTCTGTTGCGGCTTTAAGGGCAAATATGCGCTGATCAACGATCCGGCCCGCGGCTCGGTGCGCATCCCAATCGAGGAATTTGACCGTGCGTTCACGGGAATCTGTCTGCAGTTTGCGCCGACGGAAGAATTTGTTCCCGACGGGAAAAGGAAGAGCACAGCGGCCTACGCGATCAAGCGCCTCTCGGGTGCCGGAGCCGCGGTCGTATTTGTCGCACTGGTATCCGTGATCGATGAGATGTTCAATGTGATCGATCCCGCGTTTTCCAGATTCTTTATGGACCGTCTGCTGACGCGGGAGAACACGGAGCTGCTCTACCCGTTTATCGCTCTTTTTGCGGCAGTCGCTTTTCTGCAGGTACTGATCGCAGCGATCCGATCCGTCTATTCCCTCAAGATCGGCGGCAAGCTTGCCGCTGTCGGCAACAGTACCTATCTCTGGAAGGTGCTGCGGCTTCCCATGGAGTTCTTTTCCCAGCGTCTTTCGGGGGATATCCACATGCGCCAGGCCGCTAACGCCGGGATCGCCTCTACGCTGGTGGGTGTCTTCGCACCGCTCTTTATCAATGCAGCCATGCTCATTGTTTATCTGGTCGTGATGCTGCGTCAGAGCCCTGTCCTCACACTGGTCGGTATCACCGCGATGCTCCTCAGTGCCGTCGTGGCGCGTGTTGTCTCCGAGAAGCGTGTCGCGATCACGCGTGTCATGATGCGCGATGAGGGGAAACTCGCGTCTGAAACGGTTTCCGGTATCCAGATGGCCGAGACGATCAAGGCGGGCGGTGCCGAGAACGGCTTTTTCGCCAGATGGGCCGGGTATCAGGCTTCGGTCCTGGCACAGGAAGAGCATTCCACAAAGCTTGATATCACACTGGGACTGATCCCGCAGGTGCTTTCCGTGATCGCCGCGGATCTGGTCATGATCCTCGGTGTCTTTCTCGTGATGCAGAAGCAGTTCACACTCGGTATGATCATCCTGTTTCAGGGCTTCCTGGACAGCTTCATGACGCCTGCGATGACGATGATCACCGCCGGACAGACCATCAATGAGATGCGTACCCAGATGGAACGTATCGAGGATGTCATGGCGTATCCCGACGATCCTCATGTCCGTGAGTCGGAACTGTCCGAGGAACAGGATTACACCAAGCTCAGCGGCTCCGTTGAGATCAGAAATGTGACGTTTGGATATTCACGTCTGGCAGAGCCGCTGATCCGCGATTTTTCCATGTCCGTCAGACCAGGCAGCCGTGTGGCGTTTGTCGGTACCAGCGGATGCGGCAAGAGCACCCTGGCCAAGCTGATCTCCGGACTGTACCGACCCTGGAGCGGGGAGATCCTGTTTGACGGCAGGCCGATCTCCGAGATCGACCGGAGCATCTTTACCGGTTCCGTCGCCGTCGTCGACCAGGAGATCACGCTGTTTGAGGACACTATCGCGGGCAACATCAAGCTTTGGGATGAATCGATCGAGGATTTCGAGATGATCCTCGCGGCGAGAGATGCGCAGATCCATGATGATATCCTGCGCAGAGAGGGCGGCTACCACGGTAAGCTTACCGAGGGCGGCAAAGATCTGTCCGGCGGGCAGAGGCAGCGCCTTGAGATCGCGAGAGTGCTGGCACAGGATCCCTCGATCATCATCATGGATGAGGCGACCAGCGCACTGGATGCCCAGACGGAATATGAACTGGTTAAGGCTGTGCAGGACAGGGGCATCACCTGTATCGTGATCGCACACCGTCTCTCTACGATCCGGGACTGCGACGAGATCATCGTGCTGGATCACGGACAGGTCGTGGAACGCGGTAAACATGAGGAACTGTATGCCAGGGGCGGCTATTATACCGACCTTGTGACGAGCGAGTAAAGGAACAGGGACGACGTGGGCTGGTTTGACGAACAGATCAGGCAAAGAAAGCTGAGCGATCAGGAGCTGCTTGAGGATGCTGTCCTCAGGATGGCCTCCGCCGTTGTCGGCCGGGGAAATGCCGGCCGGGTCGAAGACGCCGGCATTGTGACCAAGGATGCGATCGACGATATCCTGCGCTTCTACCATTTCCGCCCTGTCGAGATCCCGAAGACGATCACGGATCCCATGGAACAACTTACCTGGGCGCTGCGTCCCCATGGGCTGATGCACAGGATCGTCAAGCTTTCGGGCCACTGGTGGCGTGATGCCGCGGGGCCGATGCTCCTGTACCGCAAGGATGATGAAATGCCGGTGGCAGTATATCCGAAACGTTTTCAGGGATTCTGGTTCAGAGACAGCAGCGGCAGAAAGCAGAGCATCGGAACAGGCAACGCCGATCAGTTCAAGGAGGAGGCGATCGTCTTTTACCGGCCGCTGCCCGATACAACGGTCGGGATACCGGGACTCATCAGTTACATGAAGGGTTGCCTGAACGCAGGAGACGTATGCATGTTCCTGGTGCTGACGCTCCTGTTCACGCTCGTATCCATGCTGTCGCCTCTGATCTCGAAATTCATGGCGGGCTTTGTGCTGCAGAACGGGAATCTTTCACTTCTGTGGGGGACGGCTGCCCTGATGATCATGGCGGCTCTTACAGCACAGATCATCGATGCGTCACGGACACTGTCGCTCCACCGGATGGAACTCAAGGTGACCGCCTCTGTCGAAGCGGCGGTGACCATGCGGCTGATCCACCTGCCCGCCCCGTTCTTCAAGAAATACAGCGTCGGTGAGCTCTCTGCCCGCAGCCAGTCGGTCAGTGAACTGTGCCGGGTCATGATCGGTGAAGTGTTTTCGGCAACGATCCTTTCTCTTTCGTCGCTCCTTTATGTCGTACAGATCTTTCATTTTGCGCCCGGGCTTGCGGTGCCTGCGATCCTGATCCTGGTCGCGACGCTCCTTGTCACTCTGCTGACGACTGCCACGCAGATGCGCGTCAACCGGCAGCTGCTGGATATCCAGGCCAAGGAAGAGGGAATGAGCCTCGCCATGATCGGCGGTGTACAGAAGATCCGTCTGGCCGGAGCCGAAAAGCGCGCCTTTGCCAGATGGGCAAAGCACTACGCCGAGGTGGCGCAGATCGAGTATGATCCGCCGCTGCTCTTAAAGATCGGCCCCGCGGCGACGCTCGCGGTATCTCTTTTTGGTCTGGCAAGCCTGTACTTCTTTGCTGTGGAGACCGGCGTCAGCGCATCTGAGTATATCGCCTTCAATGCATCTTTCGGCATGGTGCAGGGGGCTTTTGCGGCACTTTCTTCCCTGGCCGTGGCGGCGGCGCGTATCGGCCCGCTCCTGGAGATGACCGAGCCGATCCTGAAGACGCTGCCGGAGGTCTCTGAGGACAAGGAGATGCTCTCGCGTCTGTCCGGCGGGATCGAACTGAACAACCTGTGGTTCCGCTATAATGAGAACATGCCTTATGTGGTGCGGGGGGTCAACCTGAAGATCCGTTCCGGCGAATACGTGGCGATCGTAGGGAAGACCGGCTGTGGAAAAAGTACGCTCTTCAGACTGATGCTCGGGTTTGAAAAACCGGAGCGCGGTGCGGTATACTATGATGGAAAGGATTTAAACCGCATTGACCTGCCCAGCCTGCGCAGAAGGATCGGGACGGTCCTGCAGGACGGCGGTCTGTTTCAGGGAGATATCTACTCCAACATCGTGATCTGCGCGCCGCAGCTGCCTGTGGAAGCGGCGTGGGAAGCGGCGGAGCTCGCCGGGATCGCTGAGGATATTGAGGCCATGCCGATGGGCATGCACACGATCGTCACGGAGGGCGGCGGAGGGATCTCCGGCGGACAGAAGCAGCGCCTGATGATCGCACGCGCGATCGCACCGAAGCCCAGGATCCTGATGTTCGACGAGGCAACGAGCGCGCTGGACAACCAGACGCAGAGGCAGATCTCTGAGGCGCTCGACGGCCTCAAGTGCACCAGGATCGTGATCGCCCACCGGCTTTCGACGATCAGGAACTGCGACCGGATCCTGGTGTTTGATGAAGGCCAGATCGTTGAGGAAGGAACATATGAGGAACTGATCGCGAAAAACGGAACGTTCGCGAATCTTGTGAAACGCCAGAGGCTGGACACAAAGGAATGAGGATTCTCTGATAAGTGAGGGACGGACGATGTTTGAGCTGACGATCGATGCACAGGCGGATAATCTTGATCAGGTGCTGGCCTTCGTGGATGAGCATCTAGAGGAGCATGACTGCGGTGTCAAGGAGCAGATGCAGCTTGATATCGCGGTGGAGGAGATCTTTGTCAACATCGGTTATTACGCCTATCCGAAAGGAACGGTCGGTCCGGCGACGATCCGGATGGATTTTCCGGAGGGAGCGGGCGAAGTGAGCATCTCCTTTATCGACGGCGGGATCGCATTCAACCCGCTCGAGCATGAGGATCCGGATGTGACGGCGTCCGCTGAGGAGCGGCAGATCGGCGGGCTGGGGATCTATATGGTCAAAAAGAGTATGGATGAAGTCGGCTATGAGCGCACCGATGGGAAGAACATCTTTACTATCCGGAAGAAGTTCTGACATTTTGAGCCAGAGATCAGAGATATGAAGAAGGAAAAGAACAGATACAAGGAACGGATCATCATAAAGAGCCTGCTGGGGCTTGTCATCCTGCTGGTGCTTCTTTCCACGGCTCTCGGTTTTGCGGGATACAGCGAGTTTTCCCGCGTCGTGATGGAGCAGTACGAGGAGAATGCTTTCTATACGGCGGAGACTGCTTCGCATCTTGTCGATGCGGATCAGATGGATGAATACGAAAGCAGCGGCGGGACGACACCGGAGTATCTTGCTCTCAGGGATACCCTGGAGGGACTCTGCAATTCCCAGGGGGCGACGTTTATCTACGTGATCCGGCCGGATCTGACAGACTACGCGCATATCAAGTTCATCTTTTCCACGATCAACTGGAACAGCACGTATACACGCTATGACTTCGGCTATCTGCGCGAGACGACGAACGACGAATACAAGGGAAAATACCGGAATCTCTATGAGAATCGCTCCGACAGAGAGATCGTGGTCCGGGACAAGGGCTATATCGAGACGGATCCGCACATCACAGCCATGATCCCCCTGAGGGATGAGACCGGCAGGACGCAGGCGATCCTGTGTGTACAGCGGCAGATGGACGCGCTGTACAGGCTTCGGCACAATTATGTCAGGAGGTTTGTCCTGACAACACTGATCGTCCTGCTGCTGGTCCTGCTGGGGCAGGCATGGTATCTGTACCGTATGCTGATCTCCCCTGTGAGACGGATCATGAAAGAGGCGAAACGCTTCGCGGAGGAAAATGTAACGCCCGGAACAAGACTCACGGAGATGATCCCGAACCGGGATGAGATCGGCGTCCTCGCGGAAGCGGTCGATCAGATGGAGATGCAGATCCATCATTATGTGGAAAACCTGACAAAGATCACCGCTGAAAACGAGAGGATCAGCGCGGAGCTGTCGCTTGCGTCCAGGATCCAGCTGGGGATCCTGCCGGGGGTCGAGTCTGTCACAGCCGGCAGGACAGATATCGATCTCTGCGGCGATATGTATCCCGCCAAGGAGGTGGGCGGTGATCTCTACGACTTTTTCCTGATCGACGATGATCATCTGGCGCTCGTGATCGCCGATGTGGCCGGCAAGGGAATCCCTGCGGCTCTCTTCATGATGGTCACCAAGGTGCTCATCAAGAACAGCCTGAAAAGCGGCGAAACACCGGGGAAAGCACTTTATCATATCAATAATCAGATACTCGAGGGCAATGAGGCGGAGCTGTTCGTGACGGTCTGGATGATGGTCGTTGAGCTTTCCACCGGCAAGGCGACTGTGGTCAATGCGGGCCACGAGCGCCCTGCGCTCCGGCATCCCGACGGCTCGTTCGAGCTTCTGAATTATCGCCACTCGCCGCCGGTGGCCATGGTGGAGAATATTGAATTCGAAGAGCGGGAGGTCGAACTGAAGCATGGCGATATCGTTTTTGTCTACACGGACGGTGTCGCGGAAGCAAATAATGAAAACGGCGATATGTTCGGAGAGGCGCGGCTGGTCGAGGCGCTTAACAGCGTGAAGGCAGCTGATGCCGCCGGCGTATCCGCGGGAGTGATCCGTGCGATCGGAGAGTTTACCGCGGACGCGGAACAGTTTGACGATATCACAGTTTTATGTTTTAAATATCTAGGGGGGTAAAGAGAGATGGCTGAAGTTATTCACAAGGCACCGGAGAAGATCGCAACGGGAAACGCGGAAGCGGTGATGAAGCTGCTCGCTGATGCCGCGTCCAAAGCGATCAGCGAACCGGACAAGACCCTGGTGGTCGATATGGCGGATACGGCCTATATCAGTTCCGCCGGTATCAGGGCGCTTATGACATCCATGAAGAGGATCCGCGCGGCGGGCGGCACGTTCGTCCTGCGCAATGTCTCCGAGCGTGTCCGGGAGATCATCGATCTTACCGGGATTCAGGCGTTCGTTAAGATTGAGTAGAAATGGAAAAGAAATATGTAGATTTTGATGCCGCGCAGGAGATCGAGCGCATCGTCGAATGGATCCGTCTGTGGTTTTCGGCGAACGGACCTCAGGCATCGGCGGTGATCGGACTTTCCGGCGGCAAGGACTCCACGATCGTGGCCAGGCTTCTGGTGGAAGCGCTTGGCGCAGGTCGTGTTGTCGGTGTCCTGATGCCGGACGGAGAGCAGGCGGATATCAGTGATTCCCGGGAAGTGGCTGCGTTTCTCGGGATCCGTTCTTTTGAGATCAATATCGGGAGCGCGGTTCAGGCGCTTGCTGGAGAGGTTTCCAAGGCGCTGCCGCTTTTGCGGGATACAAAGATCAATGTGCCGCCCAGGATCCGGATGGCCACGCTCTATGCGGTCGCGCAGTCTCTGGAGACAGGCGGGAGAGTGGCCAATACCTGCAACGCGTCTGAGGATTATATCGGGTATTCGACCAAATACGGTGATGCGGCAGGCGACTTTTCCCCGTGTTCGGACTATACGGTGACCGAGATGCTCATGATCGGTGACGCGCTCGGGCTTCCGGAGCATCTTGTTCACAAAACGCCCTCTGACGGTCTCTCCGGCATGTCCGACGAGGACAAGATCGGCTTTACTTATGCCGTGCTTGACCGTTACATCCGCACAGGCCTCTGTGAAGATGAGAGGATCAAGGAAAAGATTGATGACATGCATATGAAGAATCTGCACAAGCTGCAGACGATACCGGCCCTCAGGAGGTTATGACGACATGGAGCAGATCATCCGTTCACTGCTTGAGACCGACCTGTATAAATTTTCCATGGGTCAGGCCATCTATCATCAGTTCCCGAGCTACAAGACCACCTGGAACTTTAAGTGCCGAAATGAGGATGTACATTTTACGAAAGAGATGGTCGAAGAGATCCGGGAGCAGGTCAGAGCCTATTCCGGGCTTTCTTTTTCTGAGGAGGAGCTTGCGTATCTCGACAGCATCACGTGGATCAAGGGCTCCTATGTAGATTTCCTGCGACTGTGGCACCCGAACTTCGATGACTTTTCGATCACGGCGGACGGGCCGTGCGGTCTGTCGATCGAGACACGGGGAACCTGGCTCAACAATTCGATGTATGAGATCCCGACGCTTGCCATCGTCAATGAAGTCTATTTCCGCATGGCACATGACTATGACAGGCTGTTTGCGTCCTTTGGGGAGCGGCTTGCCGAAAAGACGCAGGCGCTCGCGGACGGGAAATACAACATCAGTGCTTTCAGCGAATTCGGGCTGCGCCGCAGACTTTCCCAGGAGGCGCAGGAGCTCGCCGTAAAGACGCTGCGGGATGCGAAGTATCCCGGATCCACCTTTGTCGGGACGAGCAATGTGCTCCTCGCCAAAAAACTCGGTGTGATCCCGGTCGGTACGATGGCGCATGAGTGGATCATGTGCGTCGGACAGGGCAATCACAAGCACAATCCGGCCTATTCCAACTGGTACGCCCTCGACGCCTGGGTCAAAGAGTACGGGATCCTGAACGGAACGGCGCTCACGGACGCGATCACGACGGACTGCTTCCTGCGCGACTTCCAGCTGACCTATGCCACGCTGTTCAGCGGTGTGCGTCACGACAGCGGGGATCCGATCGATTGGGGGGAAAAGATGATCGCGCACTACGAGTCGCTGGGGATCGATTCCAGGACCAAGACGCTTCTTTTCAGCGACAGTCTTGATTTTGAACGCGCGGACAGGATCAATACGCATTTCCGAGACCGCGCCAGGGTCGCCTTCGGCATCGGGACCTATCTGGCCAATGATACCTGTGTACCGGCGCTGAACATCGTGATGAAGACGACCTCATGCAACGGGCAGGATGTCGCCAAGATCTCGGATGTGGCGGGCAAGGGAATGTGCCGCAATCCGGCCTATGAAGAGTATCTGATGCGCTGCATCGACTGGCGCATGAAACAGTCAGCAAAATAGTTCGTTCCCGGGGGAGTTGAAACAGCATACATGGACAGAGTGATCGTTGGAATGTCCGGCGGCGTGGACAGCGCGGTAGCGGCATATCTTCTCAAGATCGCGGGCTATGATGTGATCGGCGTGACGCTGCGCACATGGGTGACTGCGGACGGGCAGGACAGCCGGTGCTGCGAGATCGATGACGCGGGTCAGGTGGCCGATCAGCTCGGGATCCCGTACTATGTGGTGAACTGCCTGTCAGAGTTTCGGGAAGCCGTCACCGAACCGTTCATACAGGAATATCTGCGCGGACAGACGCCGAATCCGTGCGTCGGATGCAACCGCCTGATCAAGTGGGACAAGCTGCTCGAGACAGCCCGGAATATGCAGGCCGCGCATATCGCTACGGGACATTATGCGCAGGTCGTGCAGCTTCTGAACGGCCGCTATACCGTCGCGGGTGCCCTGCACGCCGAAAAGGATCAGACCTACATGCTCTACCGGCTGAGCCAGGAGCAGCTCGCCGTGACGATGATGCCGCTGGGGCGGCTTTCCAAGCCGGAGGTTCGGGAGATCGCCGTCAAGGCGGGGATCCCGGTCGCGGATAAGCCGGATTCCCAGGAGATCTGTTTCGTCATGGACGGCGATTACGCGAAGTATATCGAGGAAAACGCCACTGAGGAGATCCCGGGAGAGGGGAACTTTGTCGATGAAGAGGGCAGAGTGCTCGGAAGACACCGCGGGATCATCCACTACACCGTGGGACAGCGCAAGGGACTGGGGATAGCCCTCGGTGCGCCCGCCTATGTCAAAGAGATCCGGCCGCAGAGCAACGAGGTTGTGATCGGCGACGAGGCGTCGCTTTACAGCCGCGAGGTATTCTGCAGGGATCTGAATTTCCTGAGCATTCCCGGATTGGACGCCGGCAGCGTCCTGCGCTGCAGGGTCAAGATCCGTTATCATCACATTGCCCGGCCGGCGCAGATCGAGATGATGGGGCGGGAGAACCTCAAGGTGCTTTTTGACGAGCCGGTCAAGGCAGCAGCACCGGGTCAGTCAGCGGTTTTTTACGACGAAGATGGCTGTGTGATCGGCGGAGGCGTGATCGCAGGGAAAAACAGCCTGTAGGAGGAGGTGGCACATGGCAAACATTACCGTACGTTTCTATTCCGACTGTCTCAGGAGATTCACGACCTTCCAGATGTTCCTGCCGAACGAGCCGCGGCCGGAAGCCTCTGAGGAGGAAAAGGAGAGGAAAAAGAAAAAGCCGGGCCTGCTGGTCTTTCTGCATGGATATACCGGAGACGCCGGGATCTGTGTACCGGAGCCTCTCGCGGACAGGTACAATTTCGCCGTCGTGGCACCGAACGGTGAGAACGGCTTCTGGCTGGACGGCATCTCCACGGGCCACCAGTTCGGAACCTTTCTCGGAGAGGAGCTTCCGGGATTCGTCCGGAAGACGTTCCACCTGATGGAGAGCCCGGAGAACACCTGCGTCATGGGCATGTCCATGGGCGGCTTCGGCGCCATCCGCACAGCGCTACGCTACCCGGAAGTGTACGGCAGGGGTGCGGGGATGTCCTCGGCGCTCATTGTCCATGAGGTCGCTGAGATGAAAGAAGGGCAGGGAAACTCGGTCGCCAATTACGAGTACTACAGGGAATGCTTCGGCGATACCGTTAAGGTACTCGAGAGCGACAACAATCCGGAGACCCTCGTGAAGAAGCTTAAGGCCGGCGGGAAAAAACTCCCTGAGATCCTGATGAGCTGCGGGACCGAGGACTTCCTGCTGGAGCCCAACCGCAGATTCCATCAGTTCCTGAAGGATGAAGGTGTCGAGCATGTCTATGAAGAGGACAAGGGCGGACACGACATGGATTTCTGGAATAAGTATATCGAGCGGTTCATCCCGCGGATGTTTGGAGAGTGATCATGACGGATAAAAGAGCGGCAGACGCATATCTTTTCGGACAGGTACTGGGGACACATTCGTTTCTGTTGAAGGACGGGTTCCTGAAGCCGGACGAGTATTCCGAGATCGGAGAACAGTATTTCCTGCCCGGCGGAGAGACCGGGATGGCGGCCACTGTGCTCGATTCTCTCGGCGCATCCGTACGGATCGCCGGCACCTGGATCGGCACGGAGGTCGCTCCGATGCTGCAGTCTTTCTACACAGGGAAAAATGTGGATCTTTCGCCTCTGAAGATGGACTGGGAGGACCGCGGTGTGATGGATTATGTCGTGATCGCGGGACTTGTGCGCTCGCCGATGGGACGATTCCAGACACTCTTTTCTACAGGAGAGCGCTGGTGGAATGTGCCGCGTGAGGAGGATATCGCGGGCTGCAGGGCCGCATCGATCGATCCATTTTTCGGGGCCGAGTCCGATCTCGCCGCACAAATCTGCGTCCGTCACGGGATCCCGTATGTGACGATCGACGCGACGCATGATTCTTATCTGCACAGAAACGCCGCCGTCAATGTGGTCTCCAGGGAATGTACCTCCGCGCACTACGCGGATCTGTCCGCGGAGGCTGTCATGGAACTGATGCAGAAGGAAGCCGGGGGACTGACGATCCTGACGCAGGGCGGCGGTGAGATGCTCTACGGCCGAAAGGGCGAAGAACTGCGCAGAATGCGCCCGTTTGATGTCGAGGTAAAGAGCACGCTCGGTGCCGGGGATACCTATAAAGCCGGCTGTGTGTACGGCCTGCTGCGCGGGATGCAGGACGAAGAACTTGTCCGTTTTGCCAGTGCCTGCTCCGCGATCGCAATCTCGCGGTTTCCGCTCCCCTTACATCCGCCGAAGATGGAAGAGGTAGAAAGACTGCTGGCCTCGTGAGGGTGGGAGACTGCCTGCGTCGAGAGGGAGACTGTTACTGCATCTCTCTTCTCATGGAGACCAGCTCCTGATAGCCGCAGATCCGGGAGTTGAAGCCCAGGGGATTTCGGCCGAACTCGGTAAATCCCATCTTCTCATAGAGTCTGACGGCTCTTTCGTTATCCGCGACGACGCTCAGTTCCAGCTGGCTGTATCCGGCCTCCTCGGCGCAGCGGATGCAGGCTTTCATGAGAGCGACGCCGATGCCGAGTCCCCAATAGTCTTTGAGCACACTGATCCCTAAATCGGCGCGGTGCTTTACCTTGAACTTTTTTCCCACCGCTTCGATCCCGGCCGTCCCGGCGAGCACGCCGTCAACAAACGCGAGGATCTCGATCTCGTTTTCGCTGTCTGTCTTTTCCGCGAGGAAATTACTTTCCTCCTCGGCGTTCATGCTGTTTTCATCCGGATAGGACAGAAGATAATCCGTCTCCTCATGGGTCTTCATGAAGATGTCGTACACATCGCTCCCGTCCTCTGCCGTGCCGTTGCGCAGCAGGCATTCCCTGCCGTCCTTTAAGGTGACTGTTTCCGAGTATTTCATGTCTGTCCTCCTGTATCCTGTCTTTCTCAGAAAGTACGCATGTGCAGCGCCGAAGCATCGATATCTTTGACTCTGGCAAAGCCGGTCGAGCTCATGATGAACCGGAGCTCACTGCCGACGTTGTCAAAGAATTTTTCTACACCTTCCGTTCCGTCCTTTTCAAGATGCGGCAGCATGGATCTCCCGACAGCGGCCGCGTCGGCACCGAGCGCCAGCGCCTTGTAGACATCCGCGCCGCTTGCGATCCCGCAGTCCACGATGATCTTTACGCCGGTTCCCCGGAGTGCGTCGCGGATCTGCGGCAGGATCATCATCGGCGGCACCGCATAGGGCAGACGTCCGTGATGGTGGCTGACGATGATCGCTCTGGCGCCGATCTCAGCGCACTTTTTTGCGTCTTTGACGCCAAGGACACCCTTGACGATGAACGGCAGCTTTGTGGATTCCACATAGGAACGCAGCATGTCGGCAGTCTGCGCGGCCATCTCTTCGCCGACGACGATGTCGTAGCCGGCTTCCCCGAAGATGTGGTCGATATCCATGCCCACGCCGAAGGCCCCGGCCGTTTCCGCGTACGCGATCTGATCCCGGATCTTGCCGGTGTCCGCGTAGGGCTTGATGATCCGGACCGTCTTCGCGCCGGTATCGATGATCTTCTGAAACGGATCGTTTTCCATCATCCCGCAGAAATTGAGGATATTGCGGTTTTTCGCGGCGATGGAGTACTCCTCCAGACCGGTGGCGGGTCTGCCGTTATACTGCCCCAGGTGGGAAAACGCAGGCGTCATGACCGGCATGGAAAAATCCGCGCCGAGGAAGCGTGTAGAAAGATCCGCTTTCACAGAATCGATCAGCCGCTCCTCGATGAGGATCGAATCCATATATCTTGCCGTGATCTCGTTAGCATCAGATGATCTTGTATAATCCATTGAGTTCCTCCTTAAGATATCCCAGGTATTTCAGGTATTCTTCATCCGTGGTCAGATGCTCCAGAATGACCGGCATCTCCGGGTCGATCTCATGCATCCTGGTTACATAGTACCGCAGCGGAAACTCTCCGTCACCGGGGCCGCATTCGTTAAGATGAAGTGTGTAGCGGCTTTCCAGGTGCACGTCCTTGATGTGGCAGCTGCGGATCCGGCTTCCGAGAAGCTCCGCGCATTCGTCAACGAACTCCTCCGGATGGAAATACCGCTCCGCGGAGCTGATCATGTTGATGATATCCATATGGACGGCAAAACGGTCACGTTCCACGGCATCCAGAAGCTTTATATATTCCGCGGGTCCCGTAGGGAACATCCACGGCATCGGCTCCAGTGTGAAATATGTGTTCTTCACATCCGCTTTGTCGATGATCTCGCGGACCATGGAGACGGTCTGTTTCCAGGCTTCCTCGGAGTAGTTCTCCCGATATCCGGCGTCCCAGACAGGTCCGAACGCACCGGCTACATTGACGGCGCATCTTGCTCCCAGAAAATCGGCGAGTCTGAGCTGCTCCACGCAGTAATCCAGGTTGGCCTTTCTTTCTGCAGGATCTGTGGCCAGCGCATTCCGCCAGATCCCGACCTCGGCAATGAGGAGCCCGGCGCGGTCAGCCGCCTCCTTGTACGCGAGTATTTTCTGCTCCGGTTCGCCGCTCTGCACCGGAAAAACGACGGCGGCGCAGCCGAGCGCAACCTGTTTCTGTGCCCATTCTTCTGCCGACCCATGTTGTAATGGTGATGAAGTTCCCAGTCTCATGATCGATCAGTCCCCCTTTTTATGTGAAAACAGCCAGTCCGCGTATTTGGGATTCTCGGGATCGGACATCGCGACCCAGGAGCAGTGCGGATTCACACCGTACCTTGTCTCCATGAAGCCCTCCGGATACTCCGTGTATTTCAGTTCCCATCCGCTCTTTCTTTTCATTGTGCTGTAGAGATTCCGGGAGCCCATATAGTGCGGCTGTTCCTCACCACCGTCCCCGTAGCTTGCTTTGACGATCCGGTCATCCGCCGCGTGGATCATCCACAGGGGTGTCTTTTCCAGCTGTTCTGCCCGGTTCGGACCGGTCGCTCCGCAGATCGAGACGGCAGCGGCATAGCAGTCCGGATAGGCTTTCAGCAGCTCCAGAAGTCCGACGGCACCGGCACTGTATCCGTAGACATAGATCCTGCACCGGTCGATGCGGGGATTGCGGGAAACAAACTGTTCGACCGCCTGCTGAAGCGTATCCCGGACCGGCGGCATGGACCAGTGAAGGCCGCTTCCGCACTGCGGCGCGAGCACATAGCAGGGATGGCTGTCCTGCCAGGATTTTCGGGCGAACATGGTCCCGATGTCGTGCATGGACAGCTGCAGCTCGTTATCCAGACCGATCGCGTCCGCGCCGTGAAGATAGACGGCCAGCGGCACCGTATCGCTCCCCGCGGGGACGTAGTAGCGATAGGCCATCGCTGTCTCCCCGCCGCGGTATGTGTTCCACTGAAAAAGCGCGCACAGACGGGCGTTGTCCGCTGACGGCTGGTCCCAGTCCCTGGGAAGGATCGACGGCGGAAACTGTCTTTCCTTGCGGTCTTCCATTATCCCTGCGCTTCTGTTCCGAGGAGACCGATCTCCTCCGCGTAGGGCTTCATGCCTTCGATGCAGATCGCCGCCACTTCGCTGACCTCCATCCCCAGCATCTCACAGCCCTTCTGTATCGTATCCCGGTCGCATTTCGCCGCGAAGCGTTTATCCTTGAACTTCTTCATGAAGCTTTTCGTCTCGAGATCCGTGATCCCGTGCGGGCGCATCCTCGCGCAGGCCTGAATGATGCCGGTAAGCTCATCCACCGTGAACAGGCTCTTTTCCATGGGAGTCCGCGGTTCCACGTCGTTGACGATACCGTATCCGTGGCTCAGGATAGCACGTACGTCCTCTTCGGAGACCCCCGCCTGAAGCAGCGGTTCCTCCGTGTGCCGCAGGTGCTCCTCCGGGTATTTTTCATAGTCGTAATCATGGAGATAGCCGATGGCCATCCAGTGCTCCCTGTCCTCGCCGAAATGCTCCGCCATGGCTCCCATCGCGGCCATCACGTTTTTCGCGTGGATGATCAGATGCTCCTCATGGACCATCGTATCGTTCAGTTCCTTTGCTCTTTCAAGAGTAAGCATTTGTGTAACCTCCGTCAGCTCAGGCAAATACGCATTTATCCCGCTGGTATATTAAGTGAAAATTATTGTCTTCGCAATGAAGAGAAAAAGGTTTCTCTGCAATTAAGAGAAGCTATTTCTCTGTATTTAAGCAAAAACTGTTTCTTCGCACTATTATAGGGCATGGGAGCCTCCGGCGACAATAGTGAATCTCTGCCGGAACGGGGATCGAGCGGGGGACAGACGATTCATCGGGTGAGAACAGGGCGGGGGCAGACGATTTATCGGTGTAGAACAGGGCGGGGGCAGCGCTGAATTCCCCACGAAGAGTGAGAAGTTATATTTTTATCGGGGCAGAGCAGAAGGGCCGCCGACTTGAATTCCCTAGAGAGAGCCGAATCCGGAGAAAACCGCTGCGTTGGCTCCTTCCCCTCCGATATTTCTTCTGTAAAAGGAGTCAGAATCATCAAAAGCTGCCGCGCTGGCTCCTTTTCGACCTGTTTTTCTTCAGCCCAAGGAGCCGGAATCGGCAAAAGCTGTCGCGCTGGCTCCTTTCCATCCGGGGGTTCGCACGATATCGGGGTAGAGCAGGAAGGGCGCCGACCCAAATTCCCTATGAAAAGTGAGAAGAGTCATCTTCTATCGGGGTGGAGCAGGAAGGGCGCCGACCCAAATTCCATATGAAAAGTGAGGAGAGTCATTTTCTATCGGGGTGGAACAGGAAGGGCGCCGACCCAAATTCCCTATGAAAAGTGAGAAGAGTCATTTTCTATCGGGGTGGAGCAGGAAGGGTGCCGACCTGAATTCCCTATGAAAAGTGAGAAGAGTCATCTTCTATCGGGGTAGAGCAGGAAGGGCGCCGACCCAAATTCCCTATGAAAAGCGAGAAGAGTCATTTTCTATCGGGGTGGAGCAGGAGGAGCGCTGATCTGAATTCCCTATGAAAAGTGAAAAATTCCAGTTTTATAGGGAAAATCAGGAAATGGTGCCGGGCAGAGTCCCCTATAGATAGCGTGACATGGCGATTTTATAGGGAAAAAGAGGAAAGCTGTCTGATATATGCGGACAGAAGAATGGCGCGTTACTCACTGTTGGTGCCTGAGATTGTTTCAAGAACCGTTCTGATGGATCCCGCGGATGGGGCGTCAGCATCGGTAGAAAAACAGATCATCCGATGATACAATAGAAAAGGCGTTGGTCGTAAAGGCGGGCGGAGATCCTGAAGAAGCTCCTCCGCGCGGAGTAGGAGAAAGCATGAAGATCATCATTGTGAGACACGGAGATCCGGATTATCAAAAGGACGGACTGACTGAGCTGGGGGTAAGAGAAGCCGAGGCTCTGTCGGAGAGAATGAAGAACGTCAAAGCTGATGAGTGCTATGTTTCCCCTTTGGGAAGGGCAAAAGAGACCGCGAGGCCGTGCCTTGAAAAGATGCATATGGAGGCGCAGGAGCTGAAGTGGCTCCGCGAATTCGCACCGGTGGTGCAGCGTCCTGAGAAAAAGAGCGTGGCATGGGACTGGCTCCCACAGGACTGGATGAAGATGCCGTATGCATTTGACTATGAAAGATGGACGGAGTATCCGGCGCTCGAAGAGGCCGGGGTGCGGCAGGAGGTCGACTGGATCTACGCGGAATTTGCGGCGTTTCTGGAAAAGCACGGCTACCGGAAAAACGGGAAACTGTTCGATGCGGTCCGCCCCAACAATGACACCATCGTGCTGTTCTGTCATTTCGGTCTGGAGTGCGTCCTGCTGTCCTATCTGCTGAATCTGCCGCTCTTTGTCCTGTGGCATTGCACGATCGCCGCACCGACCTCCGTGACGACTGTGGTCACCGAAGAGAGACGGGAAGGGATCGCGCAGTTCCGCATGCTTTCGTTCGGCGATACCTCCCATCTGTATGTGGCGGGCATGGAACCCGCATTTTCCGGGCGGTTTCGGGAGTGCTACACAAATGAGAACGAGCGTAGGGATTAGCGCTCACTCCATGCTTTTCTGATTCATCCTGGCGTAGCTGCCGCCGAGGGCGAGCAGCTCCTCGTGTGTCCCTTCTTCTTTGATGCGGCCGTCCTCGATCACCAGGATCTTGTCCGCGCCACGGATCGTGGATAACCGGTGTGCGACGGCGATGATCGTATGCGTTCCGGAGATCCGGGAGATCGCCTGCTGGATCTGCCTTTCAGTTTCTACATCCACCGATGCGGTCGCTTCATCGAGAATGATGATCGGAGAATTCCGCAGGATCGCGCGTGCGATCGCGACGCGTTGCTTCTGGCCGCCGGAGAGGCGGAGTCCTCTTTCTCCTACCTGTGTGTTGTAGCCGTCGGGCATGGCGGCGATGCTTTCATGGATGTTCGCCGCCTTTGCCGCGGCGCGGATCTCTTCGATCGAGGCGTCCGGCTTCGCATAGCCGATGTTCTCCGCGATGGTGCCGTTGAACAGAAAGGTGTCCTGCATCACAGGAGAAATGCAGTGCCGTAAGCTCTCCAGCGTGACACCTGCGATATCCTGTCCGTCGATCAGGATGTGCCCTTCCGTGGGTTCGTAGAAACGGGAGATGAGCTGCGTCAGCGTCGTCTTCCCTACGCCGGTGGTCCCCACGAGAGCGAGCATCTTTCCGGGCTCGCAGTGAAAGGACACGTCCCTGAGCACCGGAATCTTGTCTCCATAGGAAAAACTCACATGTTCAAAGGTGATGTCGCCGCGCACATCCTTCAGCGGGACTGCGCCGTCCCGGTCACTGATCTCGCACGGGGTATCCAGGATCGCCAGAACACGCTCCGCTCCGGCCATGGACTGCTGCATGCTCTCCAGAAGATTAGCCATGCCGGTGACCGGCCCGTAGAACAGGCTCAGATACAGCAGGAAGGCGACGATATCCTCCAGGCGCAGGGCTTCCCGATAAGCCAGATAACCGCCGAAGCCGACCACGAGAATCGTGCCCGCGGAGGAGATGAATTCCACACAGGGGTGAAAGATCCCGCTGATCTTGAGGGCCGTCAGCATGGCACGGATGTGCTCGAAATTGCTTTCATTGACCTGACCGGATTCATATTCCTCGCGGCCGAAGGACTGGATTTCCTGAATGCCGGAAAGATTGTCCTGGAGCTTGCCGTTCAGTTCGCCCATTTTGGCCTGTGAGGTACGGAAATATGGACGGACCTTTTTGGAAAAGATGACGCCCGAGAGCAGGATCAGGGGGATCGGGGCGCAGGTGATCAGAGCGAGCTTCGCGTTGATGGTCAGCAGGATCACCAGCACGCCGACAAAGGTGAGCAGATTCGTGATCGTGTCCGGGATGATATGCGCGTAGAGAAGTTCAAAGTCCCGCGTGTCGTTGACAACGCGGCTCATCAGATCGCCGGTCTGTTTGTCGTGGAAATAGCCGAGATGCATGCGCTCGAGCTTGTCATAGATCCGGGTGCGCATGTCGCCCACCAGATACCATGCCGCCTTGTGCGCGAGATAATTGCTGAGAAATCGGAACAGGATCCGGAAAAGATAAAGTCCCACCAGGATCGCGGTCAGAAGACCGATCTGTTTCAGCCCCTCCTCGGTCACGCCCTGTTCCACGATCCCGGTCATGGAGGAGAGGACTTTTGGAGCGGCGAGGTTGATGACGGTGAGAAGAAGTGTAGAAATGATCGCGATCACATAGAGCGTCCTGTACCGGATCGCCTCCCGGCTCAGCCGCCAGAGCATCTTCATG
>JAILFA010000022.1 GCA_024687125.1 Lachnospiraceae bacterium | reverse complement strand
AGAAGCTTGAGGCGATCATATAATAATCGTCTCCGACTCTTATGGCATCGGGATCGGAATAATCCGTATACAGGATCGGATTACAGTATGTATGATCAGGATTCTGTGCATTCCATATTTTATTCATATTCTCTGTCCTTTATTTCTTCTCCCTCCAATGCAATATCTGTTTTTTGGGATTTTTGGATTATAATTTCTGCAGCCCACATAAATACTGGCTTTGCGGCACTTTTAGGTCTTGGATATTTCATGGATTTAGTTGGATATGGCTGGATTTTACATAAAAATACCACCCTATCCCTATTGCCTGCATATAACCTGATATCTGGTTATATTCGCTCACAACTAGTTATTGGGTGGTAGTATTTCTTTTCGTATTTCTCTTAATATGTGGTTTTTCATCCTTAAATATCGTCTGTTTGGTTATATTCGGTTATATTTCTCTATGCTACAGGCTTATCTTAATCCCCCGAACGCCCATAAATACTGAGTTCAATGCATCCCTGCTTTTTCATTAAGCCTCGAATTTGTAGCCGATCCCCCAGACCGTCCTGATGGCGTCCCCTCTTTTTCCCATCTTGCTGCGGAGCTTTTTGACATGTGTGTCAACGGTGCGGGCATCGCCGAAATAGTCGTAGTCCCAGACACCGGAAAGGATTTTTTCCCGGCTGAGCGCTATCCCACGGTTGTTCATGAAGTAGACGAGCAGTTCGAACTCCTTGAAGCTCAGCTCCACATCCTGTCCGTCGATCGTCACCGTGTGGGCTGCCTGGTCGACACGGATCCCCTCCGCCTCAAGAACAGCATCCTCACCGTCACCGCGGATGCGCCTCAGGATCGCTTCGATCCGTGCGACAAGGACACGTGGACTGAAGGGTTTCGAGATATACTCGTCCGCACCTTCGGAAAAGCCGTGGAGCTCATCGCGCTCATCACTTTTTGCCGTGAGCATGATGATCGGCACTTTGCTCCCGCCTGCGCGGATCTCGTGACAGACCTCATAGCCGTCGCGGCCGGGCATCATCACATCCAGAACGATCAGAGCGATCTCCTGTTCACGCTCATAGAACAGATCCAGCGCCTGCTCCCCGTCTGCCGCTTCCAGGACCTCAAATCTGCTCTTTGCCAGGAAATCCTTAAGGAGCTTGCGCATCCTCTCTTCATCATCAACGATCAGGATCTTGCCGTTTTCAGTCATTTCCGCCGTTCCCCGCCTGCATGTCTTCCGTGTTGCTTTCGTCCGTCAGTTCGTTCGGCGAGATGCCCAGTTCCCGCTCTTTTTGCCGGATCCGCTGTTCGCGTTTTGTGAGTGCCTCCGACCAGGACGAATACTCGTTGGTCACATTGCGCCTGTAGTTCAGAATGTTGTCCGTCTTGCTGGTATTCGCGACAAAAAACATGAAGATGACAAGCGCCGCGAGCAGAAGGTTGATGATGATCGATGTCTTCAGCGACAGACCCATCCCTTCACGCGGCGTCTCGGCGATACGCTCCTTGACCGCGTGGTCCGGGAACATCCGCTGCCTGGTCACGGGAACTGAGATCGGGATGTCCGGGATCTTCTCCGGATCCGTTCCTTCATCGATCAGCATGCCCCGAAGATCCTGCAGATACTCCCATCCCACAGGCGTTGAAAAGATGTGGTTCTGGATCGATTTCTCATAGAGCGCCAGGATGTCCTTGCCTTTGGACGATTTCAGATAACGGTTGAGCTGGTCGATCCGCATGGAATCGGTCCGCGCGGCCGTGACATCCTCGGGTATCAGAAATCGATAACCGTGAAAGGTCAGCTCCTTTTCGCTTACGATCTGTTCGTTCATCCCTGTACCTCACCACCGATCAGTACGATCACACTGCGGCTTCTGATCAGGACCTCATCCTCCATAAGGAGCTTGGGAACTCTGCGGAAATACCGTCCGTCTGGCGACGCGGTATCCACAGCCAGAAACCAGTGCTGCATGGCGGGAAGATCCGGAAGTTTGATCACGGCATCTTCCCAGTAGACATTGAGGATGATGTATACGATATCATCCCGGTTCTTGCTTTCGTCATATCCGGCATAGCATATACATATCTGCTTATGCTCCGGCGTCACGACAGTGGCTTTGCCTGTCGCATCGAGAACGGTCACAAGCGCCAGTCTGCAGCGCGCATGCGGAAGATCCCTGCGGATCGCCGGATGTCTCCTCCGGAAGTTGATCATGAGTCTGTAGAACTCAAAGAAATCGCGGTTTTTATCAATATAGGACCAGTCCAGCCAGGAGATCTCATTATCCTGGCAGTAGGCATTGTTATTGCCGAACTGGGTGTTGGCAAACTCGTCGCCCGCGAGGATCATCGGCGTCCCGCGGCTGCACATGAGCACAGTGATCGCGTTGCGCATCAGTTTATATCTGAGTGCGAGCACCTCAGGATCCTGTGTATCTCCCTCAACGCCGCAGTTCCAGGAGTTATTGTCATCCGCGCCGTCTGTGTTATTCCAGCCGTTTGCCTCATTGTGCTTGTTCTGATAGGAATAAAGATCATACAGCGTGAATCCGTCGTGGCAGGTGATAAAGTTGACCGACGCACTGGAACCGGCATACTGCGTATGATACATGTCCGTGGAGCCGGTGATGCGGTTTACGGCATCCGGCGCCACCCAATAATCGCCTTTCAGATATCTGCGCAGATCATCCCGGTACTTTCCGTTCCATTCCGACCAGCGTTTCCAGGCTGGAAAGCTTCCCACCTGATACATCCCGCCGGCATCCCAGGCTTCCGCGATGAGTTTCACACCGGCAAGAAGCGGATCATACGCAAGCAGCTGCAGGAGCGGCGGGTCCTCCATCGGCGATCCGTCCTCATTGCGGCCTAAAATACTAGCCAGATCAAAACGGAATCCGTCGACGCGGTAGTCTACCGCCCAGTATCTGAGGCACTGCACGATGAACATCTGCACGATCGGGTGATTGCAGTTCATGGTATTGCCGCAGCCGCTGAAATTGTAGTACTTCCCGTCAGGCGTCAGGAGATAATAGATATTGTTGTCAAAGCCCTTAAAGGAGATAAAGGGGCCCATCTCATTGCCCTCCGCCGTGTGATTGAACACGACGTCGAGGATGACTTCGATATCATTGTCATGAAGAAGACGGATCAGTTCCTTGAGTTCAAGGCCCTCCTGATTCAGCGAGTCCTTTGCGGCGTAGCTGGTGTTCGGTGAAAAGAAGCTCACGCTGTTGTAACCCCAGTAATCCAGAAGACGCCTGCCATCCACATAGCGTTCGTTCATCGCCTCATCAAATTCAAAGATCGGCATGAGTTCGATCGCGGTAACACCGAGCTTTTTCAGGTAATCGACCTTCTCCATGATACCGCGGAAAGTCCCGGGACACGTGACACCCGAGGTCGGATCGATCGTGAACCCGCGGACATGCATCTCATAGATAACCGTATCTTCCATGGGTGTCTGCGGAGATTTTGCCGCGTTCCACTCAAAGTTGTTCTGGACGACACGTGCCCGGTATCCGTTGCCGTCCGGATTTCCGGGTTCTCCCCAGTTCCGCTGTCCTGCGACCGCACGGACATAGGGATCCAGCAGCAGGTTCTTTTTGTTGAACAGCAGTCCTTTTTCCGGATCCCAGGGGCCGTCTACCTGGTAGCAGTATTCCAGATCACTGATATCAAGGCCGAATACGATCATGGAATAGACATTGCCGATCCGGTATTTCTTTGGAAAAGGAATGGAGCCGAAATGCTTCTTGTCCTCACGACGATACAGAAGCAGTGTGATCTTCGTGGCGCCGTTGGAGTAAACGGTAAAGTTCACGCCGTCTGTCAGCACGGTCGCTCCGTAGATGTCATACAGTCCCGGGCGGACCCTGAACCCGTTGATCACATCCAGTGCAAGCACCTGTCTGGGTCTCCCCTTGGTGATGATCTGGTCACTGAAGCGTTCGTGTTCGTTGTTATCCTGACTGTCTTCTTTTCTCTGTTCTGGCATGTACTGTCCCTTTGCTGTTTGATAATGTGATACCTGTCAGTATCCGGTTTCTGCCTGCTGTTTTGTATGATCCACACAATCCGGCAATATATATTGTACTACAAAAGCACATCAAAAAAAACCCTGCGCGGAACATTCCGCACAGGGTTTCTGTCTTCCTTTGGGGGATGGTCTTAAGCCATACCTGCCTGCTTCGCTACTTCCTCGGCGAAGTTCTCGGTGCGCTTCTCGATGCCCTCACCGGTCTCATAGCGGATGAAGCGCTTGATGCTGAGGTTTGCACCGTTGGCCTTGGCAACCTGCGCTACATACTGAGCGACAGTCTGCTTGCCGTCCTCTGCCTTGACATAAACCTGCTCGTTGAGGCAGATCTCCTTGAGCTCCTTCTGAAGACGTCCGATCAGCATCTTTTCGATGATCTGCTGGGGCTTTCTCTTCTCCTCGGGCAGCTCCTCGTTCTCCTTGAGCGCCTGCGCCAGAAGGATCTCTTTTTCGTGGTCGCGGTACTCCTGGGAAATATCATCCATGGAGATGTACTTCGGATACAGCGCAGCGATCTGCATCGCAATATTCTTCATTGCTTCCTTGATGTCGTCGTTGACCACATCGGTGTCAGCCTCGACGAGAACGGAGATCCTGCCGCCGCCGTGAACATAGGGAACAACGATACCGTGAGACGCCGTCATCTTATCGAAGCGGCGGATGCTGATCTTCTCGCTGATCACAGCGGTGATCTCAACAAGTGCTTCCTGTACGGTCTTGGAAGCGTCCGCATTCCATTTCTCCGCAAGGAAAGCGTCCATATCAGCGGCGTCTGACTCGACAGCCTGTTTCGCAACTGCTTCGACATAGTTCTGGAAGGTCTCGTTCTTCGCAACGAAGTCGGTCTCGGAATTGACTTCGACGACCGCCGCCGTCTGATCATCCTTGACTGCGATACGGGTCAGGCCCTCTGCCGCGATGCGGCTGGCCTTCTTCTGTGCCTTCATCTGTCCGTTTTTGCGCAGATACTCGACCGCCTCATCCATGTTGCCGTCTGTCTCGGTCAGTGCCTTTTTGCAATCCATCATCCCCGCGCCGGTTGCTTCGCGGAGTTCCTTGACCATTGCTGCTGTGATCGCCATATTCTATCCTCTCTTTCTCGAAATATGCGCAGGGCCTCAGGCTTCCTGTGCTTCCTCTTCTGCTTCCTCGGGAGCGGCTTCTTCCTTGGGCTCCGTGCTCATCTCTTTGCCTTCCTTGGCCTCGATGACAGCGTCCGCCATACGGCCGACCAGGAGCTTGACTGCACGGATCGCATCGTCATTGCCCGGGATGACATAGTCGAGTTCTTCCGGATCACAGTTGGTGTCAACGATACCGATCAGCGTGATGCCAAGTGCCTGCGCTTCCGCGACACAGATCCTCTCCTTCTTGGGATCCACGACAAAGATCGCGTCCGGGATGCGCTTCATCTCACGGATACCGCCGAGGTTGCGGTTTAACTTGTCATATTCCTTTTTCAGGCCGGCAACTTCCTTTTTCGGCAGAACCTCAAACGTGCCGTCGAACTGCATGCGCTCGATCTCCTTGAGTCTGCCGATCCTGGACTGGATCGTCGTAAAGTTGGTCAGCATACCGCCGAGCCAGCGCTCATTAACATAGAACATGCCGCAGCGCTCCGCTTCGACCTTGACCGCATCCTGCGCCTGCTTCTTGGTACCGACGAACATGATGGTACCGCCCTGCTCAGCGATCTCAAATACTGCCTTGTAGGCCTCGTCAACCTTGCCTACGGTCTGCTGCAGATCGATGATGTGGATGCCGTTTCTCTCCGTGAAGATGTACGGCGCCATCTTGGGGTTCCAGCGCTTGGTCTGATGACCGAAGTGCACACCCGCTTCCAGCAGCTGTCTCATGCTTACTACACTCATTTTGTTTCCTCCGTTTCGGTTAGGCTTCCGCGTACGCCGTTACTCAAGTGCTTCTTCACCAAAACTTACGTACGCGTGCAGTTTAGGGCATCCGCCCGGTTACATAAAGCGCGGCCTGCGTGTCAGCAGACCGCGAATCAAGATAATAGCACATCCGGAAAGGGATTGCAAGGGCTTTCGAAATATTCCGAGCTGTTGTCTAAATGAAACTTTTTCCCCTATACATATATCATTTTACAATACAATCCGAGCACACACGCTAATTTGCTCCTTCTGCTTTAAGAGCCGTTTGTGCGCGTTCCCCGCTAATAACACCGCAGGAAAAATCTGCATCTTTAACTATTCCTGTCTCACTATTATAACGAAACCTGATATATTGTATTACATGTGATTTATACTCATCCGGCCACTCGTAAGACATTACAACATGTACATGAATCACATTGTCTTTATCATATATTATATATGCACGATCATTAACTCCGTATTGGGGATCTGGTGAGTCTTGAATACCCGGAAAATATTCACGAATAGATTCCTTATCTAATCCATTCCCATCTTTAGTAATTCCTTTTGCATAATAAAGATGGCCACTGAAATTATCAATATGGTGTATCCAGGTATCTTCAGGGGTGGTAAATTCGCCTTTAGGCGTAATATCTTCGGACAATTCTCCCGGAACAGCAAACCCGATCGATGCATATTTCTGTCCGTTTTTATATACATCTAGTTTATCCAGATATATCAATATCCCCCCTTTAATTTCAGCAACCTCAAATTCAGAGAAATTAAAACTATTATTCTCCCCAAAAGTATACGTATTTCCATCGTTACTCTGCAGTAACATATCTCGAACTTCTCCCAGTGTCATAGAGCTGTCTAGCCGAAAAATAAAATCATCCAGCTGTACCATTCCTTCCCAAAACTCGGCATTGATGATTTCTTTTTTCGGTGCATAGGAATTTCGAATTTCTCCATTTTCACTACCCGCTTCTATTATGCTATTCTTTTTATTCTTTGTGTCTTCATCATCATATGTATTGCCGAAGAGACTCTCCGAAATATCAGTCTCTTTGTCTCCGTCATCTTTATAGCCCAGTAAATCAGAAAGAGAATTCTCAAATTTTCTTAATTCAGTGCTGTTTTCGACAGCTGTCAATCCCTGCTGAACAACATCGTATGCTGACTCGTAATCATTCATGCCTCCATATGCTTTTACCAAACCTACATATGCTTGCTCAGATTTGGGATCTATTTCAATAGCGGCGGAAAACGCTGCTATTGCCTCCTCATAGTTGAGTTCATTGAGATATCGGTTTCCAAGAGACAATTGTTCTTTCAGCCGCTTCGCAGAAGAGCCGGAAAATGCAAATGTCAAGGACTTTTTTCTCTGGTAAGGTAAGGACTTTTTTCCATCCGCGGTAAGGAGTTTTTTCTATCCACGGTAAGCACTTTTTTCTATTGATGGTAAGCAGTTTTTTCTCTGCTTCGGTAAGCACTTTTCTCTGTGGGTAAGATAGGTAATCCCTTCTCACACGCACTTTGATAATCAAATATCAGGTAAACAGTTCCGGATGCTTGAGGCGGTAGGACTCTCCACGGAGGGAAAAGCACTTCGCGTGATGAAGGATCCGATCAAGCATGGCGGTTGTGAGGA
>JAILFA010000045.1 GCA_024687125.1 Lachnospiraceae bacterium | reverse complement strand
AAAGCATATCGCGATCATGGATCAGTTCGATCCCGAAAAGAGGATCGGCCTTTCGGTCGATGAGTGGGGCACGTGGTTCAATGTCGAAGAGGGTACCAATCCCGGATTCCTCTACCAGCAGTCGACGGTCCGCGATGCGCTTGTCGCCGGGATTTCGCTGAACATCCTCAACAAGCACTGCGACCGGGTCCGGATGGCCTGTATCGCGCAGATGGTCAATGTTCTCCAGGCAGTGATCCTGACGGACGGTGAACGGATGCTCAAAACCCCGACCTGGCACGTGTTTAACCAGTACAAGCACCATCAGGGCGCGGAACTGCTCGAGAGCAGCCTCAGCGACGCTGGAGAATATCAGGCAACCTACAAGGAGCAGACGCACAAGGCTCCCAAGATCACAGAATCCGTGTCAGAAAAGGACGGGATCATCACGATCACACTGAACAACGCCATGCTGGACGAGGAGCAGGAGATTTCCGTGTCGTTCGCGGAGGATACGGATCGCAAAGTAGTGGAGGCGACCGTGGTCACCTCGGGCGATGTGCATGATCACAACACCTTTGACGCCCCGAAGACCGTGCACACCGAGGAATTCAAGGCCTATCAGGAGGGAGGCAGATCACTTACCCTGACACTCCCCAAAGCGAGTGTCGTGATGCTCCGTGTAAAGTGATCATAATATTGAAATAAGGTGGAAGTCCCGATCAAAATGTGATATACTATTCGCCGTGTGATAACAGATACTGTATTTTAGGACGTATTATGGTCGGTGATAAAAAGATCGTCGCGCTTTGCACCTCCAGAGTCTATGACCCGCAAGTACAGAGCTTTATAGAGGCATTTAACGAAAAAGTCAAGGATCAGGGGATCCGCGTTTGGATCTATGCGCTCAACGCGGATATCTACTGGGAGGAGGACAGCGATTCCGCGGAGATCGCAATTTTTGACATCATACCGTATGACCTGATCGATGCCGTGGTCCTGATGGACGAAAAGATCAAGAGCCATCGGATCGCGGAGAGGATCATCGCCAGGGCGGCTGACAGGAAGCTCCCTGTGGTCGTGGTTGACGGACAGTACCCGGGGACGAGCGATGTCCGATTTGATTTTGCTGCAGGATTTGAAGCGGTCGTTCGCCATATCCTGATCGATCACGGCGTAAAAAGACCGCATTTTATGGGCGGCATCAAGGGCAATGTTTTTTCGGATGAGCGCGAGGAGGTCTTCAGGAGCGTCCTCCGGGAAGTCGGGATCCCCTTTGATGAGAGCATGGTGAGCTACGGGGAGTTCTGGGCTGCTCCTGCGCTGGAAGCGGCGAAGAAGCTGGTGAAAAGACCGGAGATTCCCGATGCGATCATCTGTGCCAACGACATCATGGCGATCAACGTCTGCGCTGTGCTCAGGGAGAGCGGATACAACGTACCGGAAGACGTGATCGTCACCGGGTTTGACGGCTTTGATGAGGCGTTCCTTTCGATGCCGGCGATCACAACGGTGAGCTGCGACAGTGTTCAGCTTGCTGCGGCTTCGGCAGAGCAGCTCCTGAAGGAACTTTCGGGTACGCAGCCCGGAACGGTCCGGGTCGTTCCGAAAATGTACGCCAACGAATCCTGCGGCTGTCCGCGCTGTTCGGAGATCTCCAATGATCTCGCACTGAAGCGCTTTAACAACGAGTATTACCGTTTTCAGGATGACATCCGCATGATCCACAGTATCACAACGCGGATGCTCTCCTCGGAAACGGCTGACAAGGCGGTCTTCTGGCTGCGCAGTGATTACACCCGGAATTTCATGAATGCCAATACCGGGAATCTCTGCTGTATCGTAAAAAGTGAGTGCCTCAGGACCGACGTGAACTATTTCCTGACACAGCAGGATAACAACGGAGGGGACTACTGCCTGCTGTATGACGCGGCGAACAAGGTGGACAAGGTTCGTCCCTTTGACCCGAAAAAGATCGTACCGCGCCTGGAAAAACTGCTGGAAAGTGGCTATCCGCTGATCTTTCAGTCGCTGGATTACATGGGCAGATCCCTTGGCTATCTCTGCTACTACATGCAGTCCTATGACATCACGGATTACGCGAGAACGCCGAACATCACCGATATGATCAACATGGGACTGGGCGGCTATATCAACATGCGCCACCAGCAGTACCTCAAGGACAAGGTTGAGGAGATGTACCGGTATGACGCTCTGACGGGACTCTATAACCGCCTGGCGTTCAACGAGGCGATCGGGGCGATGAAGGTGAACCCGGATTATGAAGGGTTCCCGCTCACGGTACTGATGATCGATCTTAATCATCTCAAGATGATCAACGATACGCTCGGTCATGAGTACGGAGACAAAGCGATCGCGACGGTGGCGGTCGCAATGCGGGCCTCCTGCCCCAGAGGCACACTCTGTGTGCGCTTCGGCGGAGATGAGATGCTCGCCTTTGTGCCGGGAGACTGCGATATGCCGGCGATCATCGACGAGATCAAGCGGAAACTGGAGCGTGAGAGCAGAAAAGCGGGCTTCACGATCTCCGCAAGCTGCGGCAGCTATACGACAAAAGTCTCCGCGGATCTGGATGTAGAAGATGCCGTCCGCCACGCCGATGAGGAGATGTATGCGGTCAAGCGCCGCGAGCGGACGCCGGCGTGATCACACTGTGAACAAGGGGAGATGCACCCCTTTGAAATGCATCGGGAAGCAAGGAGGCAGATAATGAAAAAGAAACAGGAAAAAAAGAGTTTGCTCAGCAGCGTCAAGTTCCGGCTGACGGCGATCGTTATCGCACTGATGGCAATCCCGCTGATCACCACGATCATCGTCAGCTATGTTTCATCGCACAACGAGGCGGTGGACAATGTGACCCAGATGAACGCGGCGCAGGTCAAGCTTGTTGAGCACGACTTCCAGTCGATCGTTCAGCAGAACCAGCATGTGCTGGAGACGATCGCCACATCCGTTTCCGCCCGCAAGGTATTAAAGGGCGAGCTGGATACGGAGTCGGTGGCTGAGTGGCTGGGCCGCTCGGATGATGCCATCGGCGACGGCAACACGACGGTCATCACGGGACCGGACGGGATGCAGGTCTGCAGACCCAAGGGAGATCTGGTGGATGTCTCCGACAGAGAGTATTTCAAGATCTGCAAAAAGGAAGGCAGATTCTATGTCTCTGATCAGAATATCTCCAAGACCAGCGGCAAGCGTATCTGCACCTTTATCGCTCCGATCTTTGATCTGGACGGTACCTTCATCGGCGCTGTGCAGCGTAACTATGACCTGACGAATTTCACGGATCTCTGCAAATCCGAGATGACGGCGAACAAGCAGGACATCTTCATCGGCGACAACAACGGCGATGTGATCGCGCATACCTCCATGGATCTGGAGACGGGCGAAGCGGTCAATTTCTCATCGCAGCAGTGGTACACGGAATCCCGCAGCAACACGGAAGCGAGCGGAAACTACGACTCCAAGTTCAACGGCGGCAACTGGAAGATGTCCTATGCGCGCGAGCCTATCACTGGCTGGGTGACAGTCATCGCAACGGATGTGAACGAGGCACTCGCCAGCGCCAACAAGATGCTGATGATCATAGTCGTTGTCGGAATCATCATGCTGATCGCCGCAACAGTGATCGCCATCTGGCTGGCACTGTCCTTTACCAAACCGATCATCGCGGTCAATGAGTGCATTGACGATCTTTCCGGCGGTGAATTCAGATCCCTTGATGATCCGGGTCTTATACGCAGATCGGATGAATTCGGTGATATCGTCCGCAACATCAATAAGCTGGTCGACAAGCTGACCGAGGTCGTGGGCAATATCAAGGCGGCTTCTGAGACCGTCACGCAGCAGGCCAGAGAACTGTCTGACACATCCCAGCAGATCAGCACCACGACGGACGATGTCTCCAATGCGGTCCAGGAGATCGCACGCGGAGCGACCGAGCAGGCCGGCACCGTGGAGCGTGCTTCCGAGCGGATGAGCAGTCTGTCCGAGGCGATCCAGACGGTTGCAAACAACGCGGAGCAGCTGGCAGTCGCGGCCTCCGATATGAACGGCGCAAGCCAGTCCTCGGCGGATGCCCTGAAGCAGCTCTCCAACAATATGGATACGATGGGAACCTCGGTCTCCGATATCTCCGAGGTCATGCGGGCCACCAACACGGCTGTCCAGAACGTCAACGACAAGGTCGACGGTATCACGAGCATCGCTTCCCAGACGAACCTGCTGGCGCTGAATGCCTCGATCGAGGCCGCGCGTGCGGGTGATGCCGGCAAGGGCTTCGCGGTCGTCGCCGAGGAGATCGGCAAGCTGGCGACAGAGTCCGCCACGACGGCACAGGAGATCCGCGACGAGATGGCCAACCTGCTCAGACAGGCGCAGGATGCCCTCGAGAAGACCAACGAGGTGTCCGATATCGGTACCAATGTCAACGAAGTTCTGGTCAATACGGTCGACAAGATCAACATGCTGATCGGCGGTGTCGGTTCCACGGTGGACGGCGTCAATACGATCTCCGGTCTGACGCAGGAGTGCGATGCCTCCAAGTCGGTCATCGTCGAAGCGATGACGAGCCTGGCGGCCATCTCCGAAGAAAACGCGGCTTCCACCGAAGAGACCTCGGCCTCCATGCAGGAGCTCAACGCAACGGTCAACGTGCTGACTGCCTCCGCAAAGAGCCTCAACGATGTCGCTGTGCAGCTGGATGACAACCTGACCTTCTTCAAGATCTGATGTTTCACAAAGGCTGAAAAGCTTCTCAAAAGCGCCGTCCCCGATTTTTCGGGGACGGTGTTTTTTTGTCTTTTCTCTGTGATTAAAAAACACATGATATGTGCGTGAAACGTTGAAATGACGCAGAATCTCGTGGTAAAATATCTCCGTATGTTTGTTGTACTGTATCCTGCTTTTGTCAGGTCCAGTGTCTGGTTGGGAGTAGTGCATGTCAGATCGGAATGTGGGGGGTCAGGGTTATCGAGTGGCCGTCTGTACCCTCACGGAGCTCGAACAAAGAGAATATTCGACACTGGTTGAGCGGATCCTTGACAGCAGAGGGATCGATCATATAGTTCATCACTTTTCTTCTTCCCGTGAACTCATGAAGTCGGTTCGCGAGGAGGGGGCTTATCATCTCTATCTCATGGATATGCAGCTGGATACGGAAAACGGGATCAGCGTGGCGAGGGCCCTCAGACAGATGGGGGAGGACGGCGCCCTGATCTTTATCTCGCGGACGACGGAGCACGCAATTGACGGCTATAAGGTACAGGCGGACGATTATCTGCTCAAGCCCGTCAGGGAGGATCTGCTCGACGAATCGCTCATGCGTGTGATGAAGGCGCGCAAGACGATGCTCATCAGGACTTCGGCGGGTGAGGTCTGCCCGGTGGAGATGGGCAGGGTGCAGTGGGTAGAGGCTTTCGCGCACAAAACCGAGCTGCATGCCGGTTCGCAGGTGTATTCCGTCGGCAGGATGCTCAGTGAGATCGCGGAGATGTTCAGCGACGGCCGTTTTTACCGGAATCACCGATCCTATATGGTGAATCTGGATTATGTGGTATCGGTCGATAAACGGCAGCTCCGTCTTTCCGACGGCACGACACTTCCGATCAGCAGAGGCTCCCAGGCGGATATCCGGGATGCGATGGGGCACCGTCTTGCGCAGACAACAGGCTGTCATGCCTGATCATTCCTGTAAAACTGTTGCAATTCATGTATATATATTACAGTTCGTGCAAATCTGAAGATCATGATCACCTGATATGGTAACGTAGTATAGAAGTACCGGAGCTAAGGGAAGGAGATCCAAATGAACAACAAATTGTACCCGTTCGAGAGAAACCGCTATTATCCGGGGAAAATGCTGACCAGCGCTGATTTTCAGGCTGAGCAGGATTATCATGTCAACAAGACCCGGTTCATGAACAGCCTGTTCTATGGCGCCGGCATCGTCTGCGGCCTGGGCGTGTTCAGTCTGGATGACCTTTCCGTTCTGGTGGAAAGCGGTGTCGCGATCGACGGTACGGGCCGGGAGATCGTCGTCGACAATTCCGTCGTCAAAAAGCTTTCCGCCATCGAGGGTTTCGATTCCCTGACCGGCAATGTTGCAACGCTCTGTGTACGCTTCAAGGAAGATCCCGTTCATTCCGTATATTCCGTCAGTCACAAGGATTCCGAAAAAGAATATGAGTTCAACCGGATCGCCGAGGGCTATGAACTGTTCCTGGTCGACCGCAAGGCGCACAGGGACTACGAGCTTGAGACGGAATTCCTGATGCGCGAGACGGTATTCAAGAGCGAGAACTATCACGCCGAGGTTGTGATGCCGGCAGTCGCGAGCAAGGGACGGAACATCCGTTTCACGCTTGAGGTCAAGAAGCTCTCCGATGAGGACGTGCGCTTCTCTTCCCGCGGTATCCTCGAGATCCCCGGATTTGCCACGGCGGACGGCGCCAGCGAGATGGAGATCGGCGCCGAAGATCTGCGGCTGACCAAGGGGGCCGTATGGCACAGGGATTACTGGATCACCGCGCAGGATACGCCGATCACGGAGACCAATGTCATCTTAAAGAGCGGTTCCATGACCGCCTTCGAAAACGATGCCGCGATGACCGCGGTGCAGAGTTTTACTGTAAAACTCCGCCTCACGGAGGATTCTCCCCTGGAGATCGTCAATAACGAGATCGGCCGGATGAATCTGGAAATGCGCAGCATCGGCGGCGAAAAGAACGCCATTCTGCTCGCGGATATCCAGATCACCAAGACGGACAGCAGTTATCTGATCGACAGTATCGAAGACGCGGGCGTCCGCAGGAATATCGCTTCTCCTGCGCAGGAGCTGCTGCGCAATCACTATATCGAATACTTCGACAAGGATGTCGAGCTTACCGCGCCCAGAGCGTATGAGAGACATTCCTCCTCTTCCCGCGGGACTGTCCGCGAAGGGGACGGGATGCCGGAGATCGCCACCGGTGTTCTGGAGATCCCGCTCGGCAGAAATGCCCGTCTGGGCGATGTCCGGTATTCCGGAGAGATCGCGCACGGACTCGGCAAGGGCAATGTCTATGTCGAGGTGGGCTATGAGTACATCACCGAGGACAGGTCCCTGGGCGGCAACGCCAAGAGCACGGTCTACGGAAACCCCGAGCTCTTTGCGACACAGACCGATGACATGATTAATGTTGAGACGGCGGTCCGCGTGCTCAACGACAAGGGCAGTTTTGTCGTGGCCGCGAGGCTTCTCCGCAATGTTGATTTCCTGGTCCTGACCTTCCGCTGGGTGGCGATCAAGTTCCCGGCCGGCAACGATCTGGAGCTAATCGAGGACTACTACGACAAGAGCATCACAGCCGAGACGCCGACTGTCACGATGGGAACCAAGGAGAGCCACTACTTCGGCGTCCGCTTCAACAACATGAAGGCCTGCAGCATCACCTACGAGCTCACGGCGCCCGGCAGCGGCGAGATCAGCGCCGACGGTATCTACACGGCGCCCGGCAAGGAGGGTGTGTACGAGATCCACATCTACTGCACCGATATGCCGGTGATCTGCACCTATGCCTATGCGATCGTCAAGCGGCGTGAGCACATGGATGAGATCGCGGATGCCTCCAAGGCGGAAGCAGCGCTTGATGCGGAAAGCCGTATGGAATGATCCTTGAGTCCACAAAACTGAAGCTGGAAGAGATCAGCACGGTCTTTCTGGCCGGTGTGGCGGACTGTTATATCTGCAAGGACCTCAAGACCGGCGGAGCGACGCTCTATACCGTCCTCAGGGTGCGCGATCACGGCGTGATCCGCGATATCCTGGAGATGTACGAAAAGGCCGACCTGTCTGAGGTTTCGCTGCTGGACAGTTTCTCGTCCGACGGTGCGCACGTGCTGGTCTTTCCGTTCCGCAAGGAGAGACCGCTCGACAGCTTTTACATCGGCGAGGAGAGGGAGCTCACAAACTGTGAGGACATCTGCATCAACGTGATCCTCGCCTGCATGACCTCCGGGCTGCCCTGGCCGCTCCTGTATCTGGTCCTGAGGCAGAGACTGCTCAACCTGAACAAGGATGATTCGGTGTATTTGACCTACACGGTCAATCTCGATGAACTTGAGCCGGAGCGGCGCGAGAGGGACTGCGTGGTGGAATGCGCCAGGGTCCTGATGGGACTGCTTGAGGACAAGATGGCTCTGAAGGCGGACAGCTACCAGCTCCTGCAGAAAAAGATCGCGAATCAGAGCTATTCGAAGTTTACGGAGCTTTATCGGGATATCCGGATCGCTGCGGTACCCAAGAAGAGAAAAGGCCTGATCTACAGGTTCAAACGCTGGCTCGCGGCGCGGAGCGACCGCATTTTCGGCATCCTGTTCTGGGTCTGCCTGATCCTCGGGTTCATTGCCCTGGCGATGCTCCTTTCAAACATAGCCTTCGGCGATATCCCGTGGCTGCGGCTTTTCTATAACACATTCAAACGGATCGGAACAGAGTCACTCCTGCAGTGACCGTTCGAGTCAATAGACGGCGGGGAAGCTTATGTATAAGAAATCGGCAATAGTGATCTGTATCCTGGTTCTGGTGGCGTCGGGTTTTCTGTTCCCGCATGTCCTTCGGAGCCGTACAGAGGTTCCTGAATACACGGTACGGGGCAGCAGCGCCCGCGAGGGAGACGATCTGTATTACGCGGACGGGCGCAGCACCACTACGCTCCTGTTTTCCTTAAATGACAGCGGACTGATCAAAAACTCGTTCACCGATCCCGAGGGCGGCAGGGTCTGCGCGCTGGTCGCGGCCGACGGCAAGGTCTACGCACTGCTTTCCGCGGGTCTTAAGCGCGAGGGAGATCACGTCTTCCGGAAATACCGGATCCGGGCTTTCACCAGCGGACTGCTGCCAACGGGCACTTCGGATCCGTACCAGCTGCACGAGGGTGAACAGGCGGTGTCCCTGAAACTGCAGGGCGGTGTATTCTTTATCTCGGCTGTATCCGATGACGGAATGCAGGCCGAGGTCTATTCTGTTTTATACGAGGATGCGATCCCGGAACCTTCCGAGGACGAGGCCGCCGCGGCGCCGGCAGAAGGGGAAGAGGAGCAGGAACCCGAGCCGGTCCTCCTCGACAGTCTGTATCTCAGAGAAGCTCCGACGGGCCACTTCTTTGTGGATGCCGATTACAAGGACGGGACGTTCTATACGCGCACGGATGCCGACGCGCCGGAGGATATTTTCGCGATCGACGAGCAGGCGGTCTCCGCTGTCAGGAACATTCATATCGACACGCCCAAGAGCATGGCAATGAACCGGTCGTTCACGGCCTTCTGGATCTCCGGGACGCTGATCCTGGTGACGATCATCGCCATGCTGTTCTTTGCCTTCTACAACCGCAGAAGACTGGTGTACACAGCCCTTCTTCTCGAGATCGTGTTCCTGTCCATGCTGCTGGTGTTCTATCCTCTTTTCACGGATGAGCAGAACAAGGCGCTGACCGCCGCGAGAAGCGAGTACGCTTCCAACGCGCTGTACGCGCTGACTGCCGAGATCGGTGATCTCGACTGGCGGATGGGCAAATACCAGGAGGAGCAGGCGGACTGGTACGAGGGCGAAGATTACCGGGCGGTACAGAGCAGGCTTTCCTCCTTTGTGAGCCGGGAAGGCAACAACAAGATCTTTTATGACACCTACGTGGTCTCCCTGAAGACCGGTGTGGTCCTGTGCAGTGCGAGCGGCAGGAACGGGCAGCTGGCCTCCTACCTGTATGGCACGGAAGCCGATGAGATCTGGAAACTACTGGCTTCGGAGGGCAGGATGGAAGCGGAATCTGTTCTCACGATCGCGGGGAGTTCCTATGGGATCGTCGGTCTCAAGCCGAACGGACTGAGCGGCGAGATGGGACTTGTCGCCGTATACAACGCAGCCAAGCCGGATACGCAGGATATGGGAACCCGCTATGACCTTCTGTGGAAGATGCTTCTCATCTTTGTCTGCGGCAATATCGGCCTGTTCCTGATCCTCTGGCTGCAGAGCCGCGATCTTCGCCAGTTTGAGACGGCGATCTCCGAGGTGGCGCTCACCGGGGAACACAGAAAGAAGGGACTGGTCATCGGCCATGACTACGGCACGATGTGGAACAGTCTCACACAGATCGAAAAACGGATCGAAAAGATCAACTACAATCGCTATCTGATCTATGAGTCATATTACCGCTACGCGCCCAAGGATATTGAAAAGATCTTCGGCAGGGATTCCATCTCCGAGGTCGCCGGGGGCGATGTGATCGATCTGACCGGGACGCTGGCGCTGGTCGCGACCGGTGAAAACCTTCCGATCCCTGAAAAGATAAAAAAGCTTGAACGGCTTCTGGCCTTTATGGATGAGCATACGGACGAGACCGGGATCCTGGTCGCCAACAACCGCAACATGTCTGTCATGGAACTGCTGTTTTTGGAGGATACCACTTGCGCTCAGAGCTTTGGCATCGATCTTGTCCGCGATGACTGGAAGATCACGGCAACGGGCGACGAGGAAGATGACCACGCGCCCGGGGATATCGCGTATACGCTCTTTGTCTACTACGGGAGCTTTACCTATGGCGTCGCCGGCGGCGGAACGCAGAGCGTCAGCTTCCTGCTCTCACCGGAAGCGGAGCAGCTGTCCAGGATCGCAGCGTGGCTGCGCAGACTCCGCCTCGGACTGGTCGTTACGGGTGAAGTCAGAGAGCGCGAAAAGTTCCGTGCGGATTACCGTTACATCGGCTTTGTTGTTGTGGGCCAGGAGAAGACGAAGATCGAGCTCTACGAGGTCCTCGATTCCTGCCACAAGCGGGAACGGCAGGCCAAGCTGGCCGACCTGGAGCATTTCGATGAGGCGCTCAAGCTCTTTTACCGGCACGATTTTTATATCGCGAGAAACCGTTTCTCCGATATCCTCAAGCGTTTTCCCGAGGATGAGGTGGCCAGGTGGTATCTGTTTGAGAGCGAACGGCTGCTCGATGTGAATGTGGACATGGACGCACTGACGGGCGCGCTTCATTTTGACTGACCGGAATAGGAGTTAACTGATGGGAGGAAACCTGTTTACAGTCCTTTTAGCTACGATACGATCCCGCTTTGCGGCGATCACATCGCGGCTCAGGATGTGGACAAGCTGGAGCTTCATCCGAAGCAGGGTCATCACCAAGATCCGCTCGTTCTTTACGCGCCTGTTCGACATCAAGCCCAAGAACGAAAGGGACTATTTTTCGATCTTCGGCTGGATGGTCTCGAAGCGCCTGGCGTATCTGGTCGTGATCCTGATCGGCGTCGTGAGCCTGTGGTATATCACGATCGTCAGAGGTGTTTTCAACAGCGTCGCCAACGGCACAAGAACCTACAAGTACAGTTCCGTATCGCTCAGGTTTGCCAAGAATACGGTGCGGATCACAGGCAAGAGCGGATATCTCGCGTATGAGGGCCAGGTTTCCGGCGGCTACGCCAACGGTGACGGTACCCTGTACAATCCGCAGGGAGCGGTTGTGTACCGCGGGCACTTTGAAAAGAGCAATTACGAACAGACCGGGACGACCTACTATCCGAACGGCGGCATGTGGTATGCCGGCACCTTCCATGAGAACCTCTACGACGGCACCGGCAAGCTCTACCGCGAGGATGGGAGCCTGATCTATGACGGCGAGTTCAGCCGGGGTCTCAAGAACGGGCAGGGGCGGCTCTGTGACGCAGCCGGCAACGAGGTGTATACGGGGCAGTTTGCCGCCGATGAGATCGTGTTCGCGGCATTCCTCGGCAAGACGACGCAGGAGGCCGGTCAGGCATATTCCGGCAGGCGCGAGGTATGGCAGGGACTGGATGATTTCTGCGTACGGATGACGGATATCGGTGCCATCTACGCCGGCAGACGGGATCCCGACACACTGGATGAATCCATCGTGATCGAGGATGTCTATGTGCTGTCGGACACCTTTCCTCTGGGAGAAAAGCGTGTGGACAAGCTCTCCGACATCCAGGCGGCATGGGGAGACCCGCTCTATGAAGGCAATTCCGCCGTGGAACTGCCGGAGGCCGTGTCGATCAACATCCTCAACCAGACGGGCCAGGCGCTCTCCGGCAAGGTGGACATGGATACCGAAAGCCTGTTCTCGGATGTGACGCAGATCAACGGATTTGACAAGACATACCCTGTGTATCTGACGACCTGGGAAAACGGCGGCCTGCTCTACTCCTTTATTTCCGGCAGCAGAAACGGTCAGTTTTCCTTTTACCGGATCACTCAGACGGAGGGAGCGCCTTCGTGAAACGAAGAGCAGACCTGAATAAGAGAATAGGATCCATCCTTCTGTGCGGCGTGCTGGTTTTTCTGAGCATTCCCTGCGGACCGGGGATCCCCGCGCAGGCGGCGCCCAAGGGCGGCAAGACATTTGCCATGAAGACGGCGCGGGCGCTGGCGGTCGAGGAGAGCAGCGCGTATTTTCAGGTGGAGGAGACGATCCTCTCCAAACAGGCGGCTCTGGAGAGCGCCAAAAAGGCGATCAAGTTAAAACAGAAGAATATGTCGACGTTCCGCTGGTCGCCGCTCCTGTCGTTCAAGTTTCCGACCAAGCCCAACGAACAGGAGTCGTATGAGTTCCAGTTTAAACCTGTTTCCATTCAGGCGGAGATCGACGAGGCGATCCATAAGCTCAACGATACCAAGATCTCGATATATCAGGAGATCAACACACTCTATGTCGAGATCGTCGTACTGCAGGAGACCATCGCTTTTAACGAGCAGAGACTCGAGGCCTTGGATCTCGGGATCGAGCGGAACAAGTCAAGACTCCTCACCGGTGACGCAACGCAGGCCGATGTGGACAAGCTGACCAAGAAGCGCGAGTCGACCGCGAACAAGGTCGCGTCGGACAAGCGTTCGCTCGAAGCCAAGCTGACCAAGATGAGCAACAAGGTCGGCACGGACGTGGCACACGGATACAAGTTTGAGACACCGTTCATCGAGGCCAGGATCAAGCGCACGCAGTTGCCGGCGCTGATCCAGTACACACTCGACAATGACCAGACCTATTATGAGGCCTGCATGAATGAAACGACAGCAAGGGTGTCGCTCAACACGAATTATTCCCTGATGGCGTCGCAGTACGGCGGTGATATGGGATATATCTCCGGATTTGTCATGCAGGCGCTCAACGGGCAAAAGGTCAACGGCAAGGCGTTCAAGCAGAAATATAAAGAGTTCCTTGAAAAGGTGGACAGCTACTGGCAGGGCAAAAAAAGGATCCTGTTCATCAAGATCCCCAGGGTCTGGTTTAAAGGGAGCCTTGACGGCACTCGCTATATCGAGGACGACCCCTATGTGCTCTATCAGGATACGCTGGACTATGCGAATGCCCATACCGAAAAGCTCGACGCCGAAGCGAGCCTCGAGGAACAGGTGATCGACACCTTTGAAAACTACGTGTCGGTCAAGAACTCCTACGACTCGGCCCTTAAGGACCTCAACAAGGCCAAGAAGGATCTGGACGCCGACCAGCTCAGGAATCAGATCGGCGATCTTTCCTTTGAAGAGTATTCCTCGGAGCTGGACGACTATGAGGAGATGCAGAACGCGCTCTTTGACACGATGAAGACCTATTCCGAGACGCTGTATGCCTTTGACCGTCTGACCTGCGGCGGGATCTCCGCGCTTTTGGACGGGACGGACGCGTCGCTCCAGACGGGACAGACCGGGGCGAGCCATGTGGAAAAGGAATACGCGACCGGCGCGCAGTACTTCCTCAAGCAGATCATTCAGAGCGAGGCGTTCGAGCTTTCGATCTACGTGCCTGAGGAGCTGGATGTCAATGTCACCCACTATGAACTGTGGTGCGACAACACCATGATCGGCGAGCGGACGGAGGTCAATAAGAGACTGCGCCATCTGGCGCTCGCTGTATCGGAAGTGGACGAGGTCAAGATCCGCCTCTATGACGAGGGCGTGTTCGTCAGCGACTGTGTCATCGACGCGGACAAGAGCAACGGGCCGCTTCCCATTGTCACCGACCGCAAGATCGTAAAGACAAGTCCGGATGACATCGGCGTATACGAGATCAGTCACAACGAGACCACGGGCATGGTCACCCTCAAGCTGACTATACCGGAAGATCCGGATGTGAAGTATTACCAGATCAAGACCAGCGACGGCGATCTGCTCACCGGCGAGGAACCGATGGACATCAAGAAGGGGCTGACTTACCTGTCGCTGCTGGAGAACAGCCTCAATGATCTGACGATCATCCTGATGAGCGAGAGCAAAACGCAGCTTTACGAAGCCCGGTTCGATACCGCCAACCGCAAGATCAGAAAGAAGGATGCCGAATGAAAAGATCCGCTTTCAAAAAGAGAATCATCCCGGCGATCGTGCTCATCGCACTGATAGCCATCGGTGCCGTTCTGTATATGCGCAGCCGCGTGTCCGCGGTATTTGATGAGACCAAGGCGATGCGCTTCGGCCCGTACAGCCGGTCACACACGATCGAGAATAAAACTCTGCTCATCGGCACCTATCTGATCCATCTTCAGGGGCTTACGGATGAACTTTACACGCAGGCCGTGGAGAGCGGATCGGAGGCCGGCCAGGATCAGATCTATTACAAATCCGAGCTCTCCGGCGGCAACTGGTTCAATATCTCCGATGCCGGTTCGCTCGGGGATATCAGTAAAAAGGGCACACCGGTGGAAGCCGGCGAGATGGAGAATCTCTATATCCGTTATGTGGTCGGCGCCGACGGCACCCTGATCGATGTGCTCGACAACAAGGAACGGAATCCCTTTGATCTGGTCAGCCCCTATGATCTGACCCAGCTGCCGGAGCTGGAACCGCTTCGCCTGCAGTATACCTATGATCCGACGAAATCAGGCATCACGGAGATGAAATTCCTGGAAAACCGCAATGCCCAGGATGCCGGGACGCTGCGCTCACAGGTCTACTACTACCAGCTGATCACGACATTCTTCACACTGGATCTCAGGGACGATCAGACAAACAAATGCGACGAACAGCTGAACCGTCTCTATTCCTGCTATAAGGCGTTAAAGGCCGCCCAAAACGACAAGGAAGCGGAACTGGTATACTCGCTGATGTCCAAAGTGGATGCGACCCGCCGTGCGATCGTGCTGGAAAAATTGAACCAGCTTGACGAAAGTGCACTCAATGAACTGTATAATCTATCGACGGGAACTTATTATACGGCATACGGAAACTTTGCCGATGCCCAGAGCAAGAAGGAAACTGACGCTGAGGCCTATATCGTAAAGCTCAGGGATGCCGTCAAGCATGACTTCTTTGAGATCTCGACATCGGCCTGGTATGAATCATTCCTTGCGCGTATCGGTCTTTCCTCCGGCAACTGGTGGAGCCTGATCACGCCGCTCAACATCCCGACCACGGACAAGGACGAGGATGATGAGGACGAGGAGGAAGAAGAGAGAGTGGACAAGGATGCGTTCGCCGTGGATCAGGCGATCCTGGATTCCCTGTCCCAGTGCATGGAAAACTGCCAGACCAGCTACAACAAGCAGAATGCCAAGCGGCTGCAGGATGTGGATACGGTCCTGGGACATGCCGAGTATACCTACAGCATGCAGGTGATCGACAGCGCCTCGGCGTCGGGGCTCAACGGTGATACGCTGAATCTCCGCTATCTCATGGATATCAAGAACGGCGTCATCAACGAAGCGGACGGCGAGCTTGCCCTGCTCAACGGAACGCTCCTTCCGGACGCGGAGAGCAGATATTCCTCGGATGCAAAAGCGAACGCATCCGAAAAGTACGCGGCGGCGGTCGCCAATGACAGCGGAGAAGCCGCGATGGAGAGCGCTCTCGATGAGCAGAAGGCGATCCTGGAATCCCGGCGGAGCGAGCTGCAGTATCTGATCACGGAAAAGAAGCGCCGGACCCCGGCGGAGGCGATGATCGAGGAACTGATGCGGCGTGTCACGATCGCCGATTCCTGGAGAGATGCCACCTCCAAGGATGCTTTCGGCACCAAGGCCAGACAGTCGGTGGATGAGCACATCGCCTGGCTCAAGGAGACGGCCAACGCACTGAAGGCCGAAGACGACAGCCTGGGTTCGGACCTTGACGATCTCAAGGATCAGATGGAAGGGCTGGAGAACAAGATGAAAGCAGCGCTGGATGACAACGATCTCCAGGGAGCGGAGGATCTGAAGGCCCGGATCGATGCACTGGAACAGGATATCGCGGACGAAGAGAAACGGCTTGCCGCGCTCGCCGCCAACGCGGACAATGCGGGAGATGCCGCGTCGGCACTGATGGATCTCGGCGACAGCATGGATGCTCTCGCTGACCGGCTGCTTGACAAGGCCAAGAGCCGGATATCCCAGGAGGACTATGACGGACTGAAGAACTCCATTAACGCGCTGGCCGGGATCGGTGCTGCCGACGCGCTGGAGGAGATCAAGGATCTTCTCGAGGAGAATGGGGCACCGGCCACGCTGCTGGCTGAGCTGGACGAGGCGATCGAGGAGGCCGAGGAAAATGAGAGCCTGCTGAGCGATACCTCGGACGAAGGCGGCGGAGACGAAGGCGCGGGTGACGGCGGCGCAGAAGGCGGCGCGGGTGACGGCGGAGCAGGCGACGGCTCAGGAGACGGTGGAGCAGGCGACGGTTCCGGTGACGGCAAGGGAGACGGCAAAGGCTCCGGCAAGGGCGGAGCGGCAACAGCCGGCAAGAGCAAGCTGGAAAGCGGCATCGAGGACAATTTCGATTCCGGTGACGCGTCTGACATGGATGATGACCAGCTGGCCGCGACGATCACAGCTCTGTCCCGCCTGACGGACGAAGGAAACAAAAACGCGGAACCGATGGCGCAGGACTACGCGTATCAGGCCCGGAATCTGAATAACGGCTACATCTACACGCAGTTTGCGGATGACAAGACACAGGAATATGTTTCCATTGAGGCGATCGCTGCCGTAAGCTCATGGCGCTATGTATATGACTCTTCCAGGCAGCATGTGACGCTGACAGACGGCAACAAGACCTGGGAGTTCCAGGTCGGCAGCGACAAGGCACTGCAGGGCGGCTCGAGTGAGCTGCAGATGCATTCGCCGGCGGTATTCCAGGGGACGAGCGGCAAGGGCTCTCTGTATCTCTCCGAGACCGACGCCAGGGAATTCCTGGAGTGCGAAGCGCAGTATGTAAAGAACAGCGACACCGCCATATGCGTGACCACGCATGTGGATGAGCTGGCCAAGGAACTCTACGATAAATTCGGTAAGTAAGGTGAGGAAAGGGAAGGGAAGACATGGCTGATTATCCGATCATAGCAGACGTCAGTGCCTATATCGTCAAGACGCTACGGGAAAAGATGTGCCCGGAACCGATCCCGTCGCCCAACAATATCGAGATCTCTTCTCCCGCGTCTCAGGACGTGGACTATATCGTCGGGCTTTATCTCTACGACATCAAAGAGGATGTCGAAGTCACGCAGCCGCCCTATATCAGGCACGGCCACGTGCAGCTGCAGAGGCCGCCCAGACCATATGCGCTCTACTATATGGTCTTTATCAACGGGGGAGGCCAGATGGGCCTCAAGGACCCCGACGTACAGAAAATTGTCGGTAAGGTCGCACAGATCGTCAATGACAACAATGCGGTCCGACCCGACGCGTTGCAGTCGTGGCTCACCACGGAAGAACCTCCAATCGTACTGTCTCAGGCGAAGATAAGTCTGGAGGAAAAGGTGAGGGTGTGGCAGGCGATCAACAAGCCTTATCAGGTCAGCCTGTTCTACAGGGCGGCACCCGTCTTCCTGTCGAGCGCGGAGGTGATCGAAACGCCCCGTGTCGTGGATGCGAGCTTTTCACTGCAGTTTACAAAAGGAAAGGAGGGTGAGGAGGAAGAATGAATGCTTCTGTGATACGTGCGCAGCTGGGACTGCTGATCCGGCTGATGGACACGACAACAGGAGCGGCGGTCGAAGAAAGGAATGTGCAGTTCTTCGCCGACGGGCAGCGGGTGCACCCGGCACCGCGCGGAAACGGATGCTTCGTGTTTATCAACATAGAAAGGGTAAATTTCCGTTTGAGCGTGCGTGTGAGTGGCTTTGAAAAGCATGACCTGGATGTCCGATACGAGGAACTGGACGACAGGATCCCAACCTGCGACATCTTCCTGATACCGTCAGAGAAGAATGCAAAAGGGGAACCAGTCATCGGCATTTTCGGAAACCTTCCTTTTTTGGAAGCCATAGAAGCCGTAGATCTGAACCGACCGTTGTGCCGCATCAGCGACTTTGCCGAGAAGACAAAGATCATGAAGGTCATCCGGCAGGCCGGCAGGGTGCTGGACGTTTCATACGGTCATTACGGTCTGCTGCAGGCGGATGGTAAGAGTTACGAGAAATTGACCGTTATCGGAACCACGGACAATTCACAGGGACTGTATGTGACAGAACCTCTGAAGATGCCGTTCACGGTCAATGCGCCGATCCTGAGAATTGTTTTCGGCAGCGTGGATCAGGAGGGAAATTACTGCCTCAGAACGAGGGATGACAGCAGCACGTTAGTGTTTCTGGTCCGTTACATCGTGAAGGGCGAGGAACACTTTCAGCAGGTGGATTTCCATGATCCTGCAACATGGAGTCTGACATGAGTCAATTGGTAACAACAGGAGCGCAGGCAGTCTGTACAATGGGACAGGCACCGGCGCCGATCAACATTACTTCGAATCAGACGGTAATGACGGCCAACGGACCGGTCGCGACGATCGCCGATTCCGCCGGGGCAGCCAATGTGGGCCCCTTCGGGATGTGCATGTCGCTCGCGAATCCGGCGGTAGCAGCCGCGACAGCGGCAGCACTGGGTGTTCTCACTCCGCAGCCGTGCATGCCCGTGCCGGCAGGCACATGGATCCCCACAAGTGCGAAGGTGATCATCGGCGGGAAGCCCTGTCTGACCAATGACTGCAAGATGATGTGTGCTTATGCAGGTTCAATCTCCATCGTATCGCCGGGACAGTTCAAAGTGACGGAACAGTGATCCAAACGAGAACGGTCAGAACAAAACAATCATCATAAAGGAGGAAACAGATGGCTGAGTATTTTTCACCAGGCGTATATGTGGAAGAATATGACAATTCTCCACGCAGTATCGAAGGCGTTGGAACCAGTACAGCAGGCTTTGTCGGTCTGGCTGAGAAAGGACCGATCGAAGGGGCTCCTTCGCTGGTAACAAATTTCAAGAGCTTTATCCAGCAGTTCGGCGGATATCTGTCGGAGTTCACCTATGGCGAATATCGCTACCTCGCAGCGAGTGTCGAGCAGTTCTTCGTGAACGGCGGAACCAGATGCTATGTTGCGCGTGTCGTACCGGCTGATGCCAAGTGCGCAGAGGCGGAGAGCGGCATCCTCAAGGTGAAGGCGAAGAACCCCGGTAAGTGGGGCAACCGCATCCAGGTGACGGTATCCGGTGTCCGCAACAGAAAGATCCAGATCGTGGAAAAGACCGAGGCAGGCTACAAGGCCAAGAATGCTGACGGCTTCCGCGAAGGCGACACGCTCGAGTTCGGCGGCGAGTTCTTCAAGATCGTCACGAACATGGACGGCATCCTCACCTTTGACAAGGATCTTCCGGACAAGGCGATCGACAAGGCAGTGGTACCCCAGAACGTTCTGTATCTGGTGAACTTTGATGTTCAGGTCCGCTATGCCGACCAGATCGAGACCTTTACCGAACTGACCCTGAATACCACAGCACCGCGCTACATCGGCGCACGCATGGCTCTGAGCGAGATCGTCGACATCGAGATCGAGCAGACCGAAGATGCGGTGGATCCTGTTGCAGCGATCCTCGGCAACGATGGCGAGACCGGCTCCTTCATGCTTGAAGGCGGCACGGACGGCAACATCGAAAAGGTCAATGCGGGCACCTTTATCGGTCTCGACAAGGGACCCGGCAAGCGCACCGGTATCCAGGCCTTCCTTGAGAACAGCAACGTGAGCATGATGGCGGTTCCGGGCGTCACGATCCCTGAGGTGGTCGTATCCCTGATCGCACACTGCGAGAACCTGCACAGCCGCTTCGCGGTGCTGGATATGCCCAAGGATCTTTACAAGACCAAGGATCTTATCGATTATCGCAACATGGTTGACTCGACCTATGCGGCTATGTATCATCCGTGGGTCCAGATCTTTGACCGCGCGGCCAACAAGCCGGCATTCATTCCGCCGTCAGGCGCTGTGATGGGTGTGTATTCCAGAACGGATATCGCCCGCGGCGTTCACAAGGCACCCGCCAATGAGGTGGTACAGTGCACGGGCCTGTCAGTCAACTATACCAAGGCAGAGCAGGATATCCTGAATCCGGAAGGCATCAACCTGATCCGTCAGATGCCCGGACAGGGAATCCGCGTATGGGGCGCAAGAACAGCTTCCAGCAACTCTTCCTTCAAGTATGTCAATGTTCGCAGACTCTTCATCTTTGTGGAAGAGAGCATCAAGGCCAACACCAACTGGGTGGTCTTCGAGCCCAACGATGCAACGCTCTGGCAGCGCGTGGCTCTCACCGTATCGTCGTTCCTCGACGGTCTGTGGAGAAACGGCATGCTCGCCGGCGGCTCCGCATCGGAGAGCTACTTCGTGGAGATCGGACCTTCCACCATGTCGAGAGACGATATCATGAACGGAAGACTGATCTGTAACATCGGTATCGCACCGTCCAGACCTGCCGAGTTCGTCATCTTCCGTGTGACGCAGCATACGGCAGAGGCCGGTGGCGGCGGTGAAGAGTAAGGGAACTGTTGGTCTGCAAACAGACAGATGGAGGTAAGATATGGCTACACCTACAGCATATGATAACGGAAGCGGTTCTGCTTACCCGTTAACAAAAATGAACTTCCTCGTCACGGTCGCATCCGTGGCAGGAACCGCAGCTTTCAGTGAGGTCTCCGGCGTCGAGGCATCCGTGGATGTCATCGAGTTCCGCCAGGGCAACTCCGGATCTCTGGCTCCGGTCAAGCTTCCCGGCCTTGTCAAGCACGGCAACGTGACGCTCAAGATGGGCTACATCCTTGACAGTGCGTTCAAGACCTGGATTCAGGAGTGTGTTTCCGAGATCCGCGGCCAGATCCCGCGCAACGATGTCACGATCGAGCTGATCGACATCAACTCCGGTGCGCCGACGGCGCTCGTCGAGTCTTCTGTCGGTACGAGACAGTGGACCCTGACCAATGCCTGGGTCACCAAGTACAGTGCTCCCGATCTGGATGCCAAGACCAGTGATGTTGCGATCGAATCTGTTGAGATTGCCTACGAAGAGCTGGTTATCCCGAACTGACGCAAACTACGAGCCGTGCGCGGAAAGGAACCGAAATGCTGCGGGAGCTTGCTCCCTGCAGCATTCCGGGGACTTGCCGCATAGGACGACAGTCCGATCACGAGGCTGCTGCGTAAGCAGCAGTCGAGTGAGCACGGCGGAGAGTGTTCTGTGCAAAGCCATCATTGATATCTTTGCAGAGAATATTCTCAAATTAAGGAGGACATACAATGGATACCGTTTTTGAATTCACACTTCCCAAGGGTTATATGGATGGCACGGGCGAGCTCCACAGGCGTGGAAAGATGCGCCTTGCGACCGCGGGTGACGAGATCTCCGCGACACATGATCCGCGTGTACTTTCCAATCCGTCCTACCTGACCATCGTGGTGCTCTCCAGAGTCATCACGGAGTTGGAAGGTGTGGAGGCCGTTACCGCAACACTGGTCGAAAAGCTCTTTACCGCAGATCTGGCGTATCTGCAGGATATGTACCAGCGGATCAACGACATCGAGCCGCCGATGATGCAGGTGGTGTGTCCCGACTGCGGCAGGCAGTTTGAGGTGCCGCTAAATTTTACGTAAGAGGGCTCAGGCTCTATCCCGAGGATGAACTGTACCGGGAGATGGCGTTTATTTCCTACTATTTCCACTGGAGTCAGGAGGAGGTGCTCGCCATCGATCACAGGAGCAGGAGACGCTGGTGCAGCGAGATCTCGGGGATCAATGAAAAGCTGAATCCCTCAGGAGATAAAAAGGAAAAGAGCATCTTTGATATGAAGGCGGTCACAAGGACGTAACAGGTCATGACGAACGGAGATTTCGTCAGGAAGTGAGTCGAGATGGCAGGATTTGAAGTAGATATAGGCTTATATAATCAGGGCCGCGCAGCCAACCCGAATTTCAATTTCATGATGCGCGTGGAGGGCATTTTTGATCTGCCCTGCCGCCGTGTGCACAGCTTTACCAAGGCCAATGAATATGAGTATATTCAGGAGGGCGGCCTCAACGACTATGTGCACATGCGCAGAAAGCCGATCTCCCAGCCGTTCACCTTTCAGGTGGAGCGCTACGTCGGCGTCGACATCCTCGATCCGCTGCAGCCTGGAACCGATCTGATCCTGCCCATCGTGCTGATGGTCTGGCGGATGCAGATGAACAATAACTTCACGCCGTACCGCATCTATACCTTTACCGGCTGCAACGTGATGAGCAAGGAGTACGGAGAACTCAACGCGGAGCAGAGCGGTCTGCTGGTCGAGACGACGACCATCGGTTACCGGGAGCTGATCCGGGTGACCACGCCCGACTTCATGTTCAATGCCAACGGGACAACCAACGCGTTTGCCGAGTATTCACAGTCTGAGGTAAACGATAAACTGGCGCATCAGCAGCGGAATGCCAAAAGATCTCAATATGACCATACCCGGCCGGAAAAAAGGCCCGGCTTCAATGACGGCAAGTTCGATTTCAAAGATTATGAGGAGAAAAATAAGAAGAAAGATAAGAAGCCCGTTTACGCGAGACAGTTCAGCGACCCGCGCGGGATCGATTACACAACCGGCAAGCCCAAGACAAAAAGGCCCAAGTACAGTGACGGCGCGGAATATGCATTCAAGAAATATGCCGAGGAAAATAAGGCAAAAGACAAAAAGCCCAAATACGCGAGACAATGGAGCGACCCGCGCGGGATCGATCACGCAACCGGTAAGCCCAAGACAAAAAGAACCGATTTCAGTGACGGCGCGGAATTTGAATTCAAGAAATATGCCGAAGCCAATAAGGGGAAAGACAAAAAGCCCGTTTACGCGGAACAGTGGAGTGACCCGCGCGGGATCGATCACGCAACCGGTAAGCCCAATAAAAAAAGGCCAAAGTACAGTGACGGCGCGGAGTTTGATTTCGAGACGAACGCCGGAATGGATGAGCAGCAGCCCGTTTATTCCAAATTCAATTATCAGGATCCTCCGACACCTGTCATGTGGCCGGGCGGTGATGCTGATCCGGTCCGCGCCAACAAGGTCCGGGGAGATGAAGCCGCGGAAGCGGCCGCCGATACACCCGCGGAAGGCGCAGAGGAAGGCGGAGAAGAGGCAGCGTCTGTCGAGCGCAAACGGGATGCACATTCCACACCAGGCGGTGATAAAAAGCTGGCGGCTATGTGGCCCGGCGATGAAGCGGATCCTGTCCGTGCAAATCAAGGCAGAGGCGCAGTGGCGGGGGTCACGCCCGACAGATCCAATTTCAGTGACGGCGAATTTACCTTCGGCGGTACAGAACCCGCCTTTGCGGAATCTCCCATCAATGACGCCCAGCGGGCCGAGCAGGTTCTCTGGGAGGGCGGGGACAATGTCCGTGCCAACAAGCTGGAAGGCCAGCAGGCTGCAGGAGATCGTTCCAATTTCAGCGACGGCGAGTTCCAGTTCAGCAAGACGGCGCTTGAGCCTACCTATGCCAAGTCCAATGACCAGGATCCGCCGGCACCGGTCATGTGGACGGGCGGGGACAATGTCCGCGCCAACAAGCTGGAAGGCGAAAGCGCCGGCGGAAGCCGTTCGGACTTCAGTGACGGCGAATTCGCGTTCGGCGGCAAGACACCTGATTTTGCGAACACTCCTGCCAATGATGCCCAGCGTGCCGAACAGGTCCTCTGGGAGGGCGGTGCCAATGTCCGTGCCAACAAGCTGGAAGGCGGAGGAAGCGGCGGAAGCCGTTCGGATTTCAGCGACGGCGAGTTCGCATTCGGAGGCACGTCTCCTGACTTTGCAAACACACCGGCCAATGATTCCCAGCGAGCCGAGAAGGTGCTCTGGGAGGGCGGAGCCAATGTCCGTGCCAATCAGCTCGAAGGCGGTGCAGCGGGCGGCAGCCGTTCGGATTTCAGCGACGGTGAGTTCACATTCGGCGGCAAGGCTCCTGCTTTTGCAAACGCATCGCCGAATGACGCCCAGCGTGCGCAGAAGGTCCTCTGGGAGGGCGGCAAGCAGAATGTCCGCGCCAACAAGAAGAAAGAAGGAGGCGGAGGCGGCAGCCGGTCGAGCTTCAGCGACGGCAAATTCGCGTTCGGCGGGAAATCGCCGTCCTATGCGAAGTCCTCTTCGACCGATTCCCAGCGGGCCGAGCAGGTGCTCTGGGAGGGCTGGCAGCAGGGACCTAAGGGCAGCACAGCGACGAAGCGCGCCAAGATGGCGGATCTGTTAAAGTAAATGCCGCAGGGGACGGATGAATGCTGACGATCAAGACACCGATCGAACTGCACACCAATACTTTCCGGCTGCGGGATGACGGCGGCTTTGCCCAGCGCATCCTCGGGGATTACGCACTCATGGGCTCGGATGTGAGCAGTCAGTCTCTGACTCATCTGCTGCACACGCCCCCGGAGATCCTGGTCACCGAAGGGGGAGATGCGAGTATCTCCAGCACGACCAATATCTATGCGTTCCGCCGGGAGCAGCAGACGGTCCTCAACAATGTGATGAACCGCGTACTGCTTTCCAACCGGTTCGGACTGACCTATCAGGACCGCGTATACATCACGGACGTGCTGCACAAGCTCGGGATCCGCGATGACAGACGCTTCATGGAGGAGGTGCGGCAGCTTCTTTCGGAGACGGATAACAGCCGCGAGCTCACGGATCTGTATGTCGAGAATATCGGCCAGCTGCGCACATTGCTGGCGTTGACCAATCAGGTCACCGAGCGCCAGGAGACGACGGAGGTCTCTGAGCAGGAGACAAATGAGGAGAACCGGCTGTATCTGGCGATCATGAACCGCCTGCAGACCGGTGCGATCTACCAGATCATGAACAATATGAATCGGAGCACTTCGGCCAGCATCATGAACACGACCGAGGTCCAGACCTCCGAGCAGACCTACATCGCCAGACAGCTCCTGCTCTCACGGTTCCGTGAGATGGCGGCAGGGGAGCAGCAGCCTCTGATCTACCGCGCGGAAAACGTCTATGAGGAGGAGACGCGGATAGACGCCGAGGCAACGGACAAGGAGATCCGGGAAAGGATCAATTCCGCCGTGCTGCTGGAGGTGCTGCGGAGCTTTGATCATGCGATCTCCACCCGCAATGACCGGAATGTCCTGAACTGGATGAACTTTAACAACAGTTTCTACAAGGCCGCGGATACGGCGCTGACGCGGATCCTGCTGGAGGCCAGGGAACATCGGAGTGCGGCCATATATGAGCACAGTGATCTGGCGTTCGTCAATGAGACCGAGACCAGAGAACTGCAGCTTCTCAGGGAGATCACAGAGGGAGAGACGGAACGTCTGGAGGCGCTGCTGATCGAGGCACAGCGCTACAGTACCGAATATGAGGAGACCCTGCAGACGGAGAGTGAGCGGACACTGGAGGAGACGAGGACCGAGCGTGAGCGCTACGGTGAGGAGATCCGTCGGGACCGCGAATTCCGCGAGAGTACGATAGCGTACCTTGAGAGAGAATCTCTCGAGAGGGAGCTGACCGAAGAGGAGCGCCTGGAGCTGGAGCAGCTCAGGACCGAGCAGACCAGGCAGGAGCGGATGCTGGAACAGACCAGCAGAGAGCTTTCCGAAAACCGGGAAGAGACGCGTGTGGAGCACACCTTCCTGGAGAGCGCTCTGGAGCATCGGACGAGCGACTCGCAGGAAACGGTGGTGGAAGAGATCGACCGGATCAACCGGCAGAACACCGAGAATCTGGAGCGCTACCGTGAGATCCGCAGGCTCTATGCCAGGGAGATGCAGCGTGACCGCTCCAAGGTCAGCGACAGGGAGCGCACGATGCGCGAGAGCCTCAAGGTCCTCATGAATAAAGAGCACCTCAAGGAACTACTGGAGCAGCCGGAACCGGAGAAGCCTTCCGAGATCAACCGCCTGCTGGAGCGGATCTACGCACTGCTTCCGGCGGATAGCGTAGAGATCTTCCGGCAGATGGATATGCAGATGCGGGGGGAAGCGCCGCAGACCGTGCAGCAGCCCGAACCGGAGGTCATGGAGCAGGAACTCGTCCATTTCCTGGAGAGCGCCGAGGTACCGCCGGAGGTACAGGAACAGTATCTGGAAGCGCGGCGGCGTGAACAGGAAGAGGAGATGCCGGCACCGGCGCCTGTCCCGATAGATCGGGCCATTGTGGAAAATGTCGTCAGGCAGTTTCTGGCTGAGGGACCTGCGGGAATCCTGCTCAGGCATTACAGTACGCTGGTGACCAGAGACATTCTTGCACAGGAGCGCATCATCGCGGAGCGTGAACGCGTGATCCGGCTTGAGAGCGCACCGGCGGAAAACGAGGTCTTAAGGCTCACGATCGCGGGAGAGATGGGCGGAGACAGACCTACCGCGGAGGTGCAGATCCGGCGCGGCGCCGGTCAGGCGGAGATCAGCTTCGTGCACCGCAGGGAGCAGCATCTGACCGAAGAGGATGTCCGCGAGACGCTGGAGGAATACCGCCGGAGCGGGGAGCAGAAAACGCGCGTGGTCGAAGAGGCACCGCACGTGACGGAGGTGGTTCGGCAGGCCCCGCAGATCGTGAACCAGTCCATACAGACGATGTCGCGTCAGGACAGTGAAGAGATCGCAACACTGGTGGAGCGCGGGATCAGGCAGCAGCTCAGCACGATCACGGGCGAAGTGTACACGCGCCTGGAAAAGCGCCTGAGAAGCGAGAAGTCAAGGAGAGGCATCTGATATGGCAACCGCACTTGCAAACAATCTGCTCAGTTCACTGACGGGAAGTGTTTCCAAGGCAGTCCTGTTCGTGCGGGATTATGATACCTTCAAAAATACCGCCGGAACTCCTGCGGAAGCGGACAAGAAAGCAAAGGCTCTTGAGAAGAGTCTGCGCAATCTGACCAAGGGCGCGCTGGGAGGACACGCGGGGACGCTGGATTTCGGGTCGTATACCAATCTGGCAAGTTCCAACGGATACTGCGCCATGCGGGTGCAGTACAATCCGTCGAGCATCTATATTGAGACGCAGTCCGGTCTGCAGGAAAAAGACAACAGAGATGCTTCGAACATCGTGAACAACCAGATCACGCAGATCAACGCACCGACGACGACGACCCTGGGCATGAAGCTGATCTTTGATGATATGGATGTCGCGGATGCGTTCATGCTCGACTCAGCCCCGCTCTCGGTCGCCGGCATTGCGAATGCCGTGGCCAAGAAAAAAGATATCAAACGTACGGAATATACGGTACAGAAAGAGGTTGAAGGTTTGATCGCGTGTCTCATTTCCCCGATCACGAGAGATGTGATCTTTGCCTGGTCGGATATGATCTTCCGTGGCCAGCTGTTTCAGGTCAATGCAAACTATACCATGTTCAACAAGCGCGGCAATCCGGTCAGGGCTGAGGTGGAGATCACGATCCAGCAGGGCAAGGACGGAGAGTCTTCGGACAAGGGAGGCTACTGGGATACCGCCTTTACCCGTGCGTTTGGTGATGAATCAGGAGATAAACTATCGGGCGGCGCGAGCAGTCTCATGCAGAACACGAACAATGCGCTGCTCAATCTGAGCATCTGACAGAGGGTTTACTGACGATATGGCAGACAGTCCGAATACCTTTCAAAACATAATCGGCAATATCGAAAAAGCCAGGATCGAGATCATCGACGCCCGCGGCCGTGATACGAAACGGCAGCCGCCGGTCAAAGTCGTCGGCGGCAAGACGCTGTCCGCGGTTCCGACCCTGAATCTGAATGACACTGCACTGGCCAAGGCCGGTCAGACAGGCCTTCTCGGAAGTCTGGGGCAGGTGGCCAAGACAACGATGGCTAACGGCAACTACATCCGCGGCGCCTCGAAGAAGACCTATATCGTGCAGTTCAATCCGTCGAGCCTCACTCTCCGTGCCAGAGGCCCCGGCTTTGTGCCGATCCTGGCCTATGATGAGAATGGAAAGACGGTGTCACCCACCGAGCAGAGCGTCAGGATCACAGTCAGCGTGCAGCTGATCTTTGATCAGGTCGATCCGTACAGCGCCTTCATGGAGGATAAGCTCAACATGTCGCCGACCGCGCTGGGGACGAATATCGCCAAGGGTGTCATGACGGCGAACGGTCAGAAGATGGCAACGGTGCAGCAGACAGTAGAGGGCTTCGTCGCGGCGCTCCGCAGTCCCTATACCCGGACGATCACTTTTACCTGGGGAGCACTCGCGTACGCGGGTGTCCTGAACAGCGTCTCGGCGCAGTATACGATGTTTGACATTGAGGGACAGGCGATCCGGGCCTCCATGAACCTGTCGCTTCTGTGTGTGCAGGACAACCTGGAGCCGGGGTCGCTCGGTCCCTGGGAAGATGCTTATGAGAAGGCCTTTGGCGGAGATTCGTTTGATACTGTCCGCGGTACGCAGACGGCAGGCAACTGGCTGAATCTGGGATAGGATACCTTATGTTTGAATACGAAAAGCTGAAAGAAGATTATGAGGGTTTTCAATCCCCTCGCGTGCAGGTACTGGTGGCCGGCAAGAATGTCGCCACGGACAAGAAGCAGCAGTTTTCCATATCGAACATTCAGATCGATCTGACCTGCGGCTTTGAGGCATCTGTCGCGGAGTTCGTCATCTACAACAGCTACAACGAACTCAAACGCGAGTATATGTTCAAGGAACTCAAGCCCTATATCACGATCGGCTCGGCGGTTTCGATCTCCATCGGCTACGGGCCCAATGTGCGCGAGGTGTTCCGCGGGTTTATCAGTGAGGTGAATTTTGTCTTCCGCAGAGGCGAGGCTCCGGGCGTTGAGGTGCATGCCATGGATTTCAAGGGCATCATGATGGCCAACAACTACGCCAAGCAGATCAAAGCCGAATGCTACTCCGAAGCGGTCAAGGAGATCCTGGAGCAGGCCTTTTATCAGAAACTCAAGGGCGATACCGGCGTATTCAACAACATCACGATCGCCGATACCCCGGATAAGCCCAAACAGGGCGGCAAGAAGGAGACGACGGACAAGACGATCGAAATGGTCTGTGAGAGCGACTACGAATTTGTGGTCAAGGCAGCCAAGAAATACAATTATGAATTCTTCCAGGCCGGTGACACCATTCATTTCCGGCAGGCCAAGTGTGATACGCAGACACTGATGAACGTCGGCCCGGAAACCGGACTCATGGCCTTTGAGATCGGCTACAACATGACGGGACTGGCCGGCAAGATCGAGGTGCGCAACACGGATCCCGGCAAAGGGCAGATCGTCAAATACGCGATCAAGAACAAGGGCAAGTTGTCCCAGGGAAGCATTGCCAAGCAGCTCGTGGATAAACAGACGCGCGTCTATATCGATCCGACGGCGAGTTCCCAGATCGAAGCGGAAAACCGCGCGCGTTACCTGCTGGAGGATATGAGCTACCGTCTCGGTACACTGGAAGCGGATTTCATCGGACTGCCCGAGCTGACACCCGGGAAGTTTATCGAGGTCACCGGTTTCGGGACTCCGGTGAAGAATAAATTTTATATTTACAGCGTGCACCACAGCATGGAAGCGAACAAACTGTTTGAGACACATGTGACCGGCAAGGCGTCGACACAGGTGTAGAAAAGCGGAGACAAAGCGAATGGCTCTTTTTGATATCGTCGATGAGATCGCGTCCAAACAGATGCAGAAAACGGATACGGGGGACAACCGGATCCTGGGGATCGTCGTCGGCACTGTGACGAAAAATTATGACAAGGATATGCCCGGACGCGTCTGCGTGCAGATCATCTCCCGGGACAAGGATGCCAACGAGCTGCTTTGGGCGCGTGTCGCGATGCCCTCCAGCGGCTCCAAGTGGGGACACTACTTCCTGCCGGAGGTCGGAGATGAGGTACTGGTCGCTTTTGAGCAGGGAAATATCGAGCGGCCCTACATCATCGGCTGCATCCCCAAGCTCAACGATCAGTTCCTCAAGAAGTCCGTCGATGAAAAGAACCAGATCAAGCGTATCGTCACCAAGCACGGCAGCACCATCTTCTTTGAGGATAACGCGGATGACGAGGAGGGCGGCAAGGACAAGATCAAGATCGACACCGCCAAGCTCGAGCATCGCATAGAGATGGACAATGAAAAGCACATGATCCTGATCTCCGACAAGGACGGCAACAACAAGATCGCGATACAGACGGAGAGCGGCAAGGGCAACATCGAGATCAAGACCGAGAAAAAGCTCACGATCAAGGTCGGCGACAACATCACGATGACCTTTAACGGCAGCAACGGCACGGTGGAGATCTCCGCCAACAAGATCAACTTCAAGGCCAACGATTCCGCGGAGATGACGGCAAACGGACAGCTCAAGCTGCAGGGCGCCAATATGCAGGTTTCCGGGAATTCCATGATGAAGGTAGAATCCAGCGGCCCGATCACTGTGAGCGGGACACCGGTGAAGTTAGGATAAAGGAGCAGAGCTATGGCAGGCAGTTTTCTGGGAACAGGCCTAAAATTTCCTCCGCAGGTCGATCCGGCCACGGGACGGTTCATGACCGTTTCGGAGTCGGAGAGTGTCAAGGAATCGATCTATCTGATCCTGATGACACAACGGTCAGAGCGATTTGTGCGGCCGGATTTCGGAAGTGAGATCCTGTCCTATACATTTATGGATATGAGCCACGGAGCGATCGCGATGATGGCATCCGATATCTCAGATACGCTGCGCCGCCTGGAGCCCAGGATCGAAGGCGTCAGAGTGCACGCCGAGCCGACGCAGAAGGAGGGTGTTCTTATCATATCCATTGACTATACACTGCGTGCAACGAATTCAAGAGAAAACCTGGTGTTCCCGTTTTATCTGAACGCCGCCGTGGAAGAAGAAGAGGAAGAGCCGGAATTCTATGAACCAGAAATCGTTGAAGAAGTATAAGATCGACCATCGGACAGCGGAGGATATCGAGCAGCTGATCCGCAAGGGGGCTGCGTCCTATACGCCTGAGTGGCATTTTGACACGGAGGATCCGGATATCGGTTCGACGATCGGACGGATCTTTGCCAGGCAGATGCAGGAAAACATCCGCGCTGTGAATCATGTGCTCGATGTCTATCAGACGGAGTTCGTCAATCTCCTGGATCTGACGCTGGAGCGCGCAGTACCGGCCGGTACCGTGGTGGTCTTCCATCTCGCGGACAGCGGCGTGGATGGCACGGAGATCCCCAGGGGGACGCATCTCATCGCGGAACAGGCCGGCGGCTCGGAGGAGCCGGCGCCTATCTTTGAGACGGATCGGAGTCTGTATGTCACGGCTTCGCAGATCTCGGATGTCTTTCTGACGGACCGCGAGGAGGGAGAGATTGTCCCGCTTGCGGGGCATTTTGACAAACCGCGGTACTATGTCGAGGAGGGCAGACGCGGAGCGGATCTTGCGGAAGAGGGTGAAGCCGGGGAGACGTCAGAACAGGAAGCGGAGGCTGAGTTCATCGAAGAAGAGGATGTCAGCCTGCATCCCTTCATCCTGTTCGGCGAGCGCGGCGGCATCGCGAGGAACGCGCTCCTGCTGAAGCACCCGTTCGTTTTTGATGTAGAAAATGATGCGATCTACATCCGCTTTGACGGCGGTGAAAAACTGATCGAAAAGATCGCCGCGGGAAGGTGCGCGTTTTCCTGGCTGGGCAAATCGGGGCTCAGGCCGTTTGACAGCGTCACGATCGCCGAGGACGGACAGACCGTCCGGCTGGTCAAGCATGATGAGTGCCGCAAGACCGGTGAGGAGGAAGAGTCCGGGCAGATGAGCCTGGTGGTCCTTGAGGCGCTCGGCCCGCAGCGGGAGGCGACGCTGATCGAGGATATCCATCTTTCCTCCAGCGGGAGCGCGAAGCCTGCGGATTACGTCGGCGACGGCAACGGTGAATGGGATCCCGCGGAGTTCCAGCCCTTTACCGACACGCTCTCCCTGTACACGGAGTGCTATATCGGCAAGAATGAGTACTTTGACAAGCCGGGCTCCGAGGTGACCATTGATTTCCATCTCACCTTTGAGGAGCACCTGATCGGTGTCAGTAAGGAGACCAGGGAGGCAGAACTCAAGGTCTTCAAGAAAAAGGAACGCGTCGTGCGCGAAGAGGTCGTCACCGATTCCTTTGTCGATGAGATCGCCATCGAGTATTTCAACGGTATCGGCTGGCGGCGCCTCATCTGTGACCTCGAGTACCGGACCCTGATGGCCGGAGAGAATCCCGGGCAGTATACGATGAAGTTCATCTCGCCTGCCGATTGGGCACCGACGGAGATCGGCGCTTTTCACGGCAGGGTCCTCAGGATGCGCCTCATCAGCTCGGACAACTGCTATATGCGTCCGGCAAATCATCATTTCCCGATCATCACGGGCCTGAAGATCTCCTACAGTTACAGGAGGCACGAGGTCCGTCCGGCGCATATCGAGTGCGTCAACGGAACAAAGATCTTTGATCTGACCGGCAAGAGCCGCAGCAAAGAGCCCTTTGCCGTATTTTCACCGCTCGAATATGCGGATGACGCGCTGTATCTGGGCTTTGACCGCAAGATCGAGAACGGCCCCGTGGGCATTCTCTTCAGGATCGGTAACAGCTCCGGTCAGAGCGGCCTGAAGTGCCGGTATGAATACAGTACCCGCAGAGGCTTCAAGCAGATGCGCGTGATCGACGGCACGGCCGCATTTTCGAGATCCGGCATCGTCCAGTTCATCCCGCCCGCTGATTTTGCACCGATGAAGCTCGAGGGCAAGCGCAGATATTGGCTGCGCATCGTCCGTGAGGAAGCGGAGTGGGAAAGGGAACAGAAGCGCACGCTTCCGCACATCGAACAGATCAGCATCAACGCGATGACGGTCACCAATGCCGTGACTGGGGAGGAACAGGATTTCTACATTGACGAAGTGGGACCCGGGATGCACTTTTTCCTGGGGGCCGGCAATATCCTGGATGCCCAGGTCTGGGTCAATGAGCGGGATTCCCTCTCCGGGGAGGAGATGCGTACGCTGGCGGCGGAGCATCCGGATGAGGTTCGGGTGGATTACGACCTGATCGGGAATATCACCGCGTGCTTTGTCCTGTGGCGCGAGGTGGAGCAGCTGCCCGACGGGCTCGAACGGCAGAACCCGGATGCCAGGGAGTGGCTTGACCGCAGGTGCTACCGCATCGACCGTCTGACCGGCGAGATTTATTTCGGCGACGGTATCCATGTCGATATCCCGCGTGTGACCGACGATGCGGCGTTCCGCGTGACGCTCAGGACCTGTGCCGGAGAGGCCGGCAATGTCGAAGAGGGTACGGTGACGTCGACGGAACAGGATTTCATGTTCATCGATTCGATCACCAACCCTGTCAGGGCTTACGGCGGCAGCAATATGGAAAGTGTCCGTCAGGCGCTGCTGCGCGGCGCGGACCGCATCCATTCACGCGGCCGCATGGTGAGCATGGGAGATTACTGCCGGGCGATCCTGAGGTACTCCGGTGTGATCGACAAGGTGCGGGGCATCACGGGGATAACGATCGACGGGCGTGAAAACCCGGCGGAGCTATCCTTTGTCCTGCTGATGAAGGATTTCGCGGAAGGGTCCTTCTCCTTCCACAAGATCGAGGCAGAGCTCAAGGAGTATCTGCTCTCCGCGTGCGAGATCACAGTCGCGCCGCACCGTCTGCACATTGTGGAACCGGTCTTTGTGGCGGTTTCCGTGAGTGTCTGGACGGAAGTCATGAAGGTTGATGACAGCTTCGAGGTACAGAACACGATCCGCGACACCCTGGGGAGGTATCTGAATCCCGTAAACGGCGGCACGGAGGAGGATGCCGAGGGCTGGGAGATCGGTATGATGCCCAAGCGGGCGCAGATCCTGATGCAGCTCGCGACGCTCAAGAACCAGGCGCTGATCCGCAAGACGTCGATCACTGCGAAGTATACGGATAATGAGGGCGAGCATGAGATCGACTATGACGATCTGGTCGTGAGCCCGTTCATGGTATGCATGAGCGGGGAACACCACGTACATATCCTTTACAACAGGGAAAAGGAATAACAGGGAAAAGACTATGCTGCGAATTGAGGAAGCAAGAGCTAAAACCTTTGAGGAACGCATGACCGATGTCTATGCGGAGATCCCTCTCTACTCCTCGGAATGGACCAACTTCAACCCGTCGGACCCGGGCATCACGATCCTCGAGAACCTGACGGCGTTTGAGGCGCTGCAGGCGGATTCGATCATGAACGTGCCGGCCATCGCCCGGCGAAAACTCCTCGCGCTGGCGGGATTCTCACCGGCCAAGGGCAAGTGCGCGCGCGTGCTGCTCAAGGCGCTCGGCCTGACGCAGCCGGTCCAGCTGCCGGCGAATGCGCGTTTCTTCCTCGGCGGGATGGTCTATGAGACCAACCGGGCGATCGAACTGAACGGAGTGATGCGGGGGGTCTTTACCCAGGCCGGCGAGGAATGGCGCGATGTTTCGTTCCTGACTGACCGCGAGGTCCCGGTGGCGGCTCCCGTGTTCGGCGACAAGCCCTGCGAGGGCAACGCGATGTATTTCATCGCCGATCATCTGCCGGAGCCCGGCAGGGAACTGATCTTTTACATGACGATGGAGGGAGACGGGCGCCGCAACCCGGTCGAGGACCGCGCAGAAAATGTCTTTGCGGCGGTCACCTGGGAGTGCTATACGGCGGGCGGCTTTACGGAGATGAAGACCAGGGATTACACGGGGTGCTTCCTCTCCGGCGGCGAGATCCGGCTCCGTATGCCCGATGAAGAGGCACAGGTCTATGATCAGGCACCGGTGGAGGGATACTGCATCCGTGCGGTCTTAAAGCGGGCTGCCTATGATATCCCGCCGCGGATCATAGCGATCGAGAGCTTTCTGTTTGAGGTCTGGCAGCGGGATACGCGCGCGGCCTGCATCACGGTGAACAAGTCGGACCGCGTGGTCGTGCGGCATCCGCTCGCGGCGGACGAGCAGATCCTGGTCTTTGCCAAGGAGGAAAAGGGTTCCTCCTACCGCAGATATATGCTGTCCTATTCCGGCGACGATTCCTACAGGTGCTGCAAGTATACCATGGGGCAGCCGGATGAGACGGGCAGACAGCGCAGCTTTACACTGCAGTTCGGCATGATGAAGGATACGCCCAAGCCCGACGGCAGACTCAAGGATCCGGTGCGCGTCGTGCTGTACAGTGAAGAGGTCATGCGGCAGTATCAGGTCGGCAAGGTGATGGGCTATGATGACCAGGAGTTTGAGCTTCCGATGAAGCATGTGGTGGCGGAGTCATTCTGCCTGATTGCGAGACGCGAGGACGAGAACGGCGATTATCTCTATGATTTCGTGCGCCCGGAGAAGAAGGGCGAAAACAACCTGTACTATCATCTCCTGGAAAACGACGGCAGGATCCTGATCGAGGAGGCCGGCGATTTCATCGGCGCGGAACTGTTCATCGGTTCGATCGCCGTAACGGAGGGGGAAAAAGGCAATGTACGCGCCATGGGAACCTTTAAGCCGCAGCATCCCCTGCCGGTGAAGCGGTTCTTCAATCCCGGGCCCGGCACCGGCGGAAGCTTTCGCGAGACGCTGGCGCAGGTCGGCGTGCGTCTCAGGCAGGATATCGACACCCCGTATACGGCGGTCACCGCCAGGGACTATGAGCGTCTGGTGATGGAAACGCCGGGACTGTGCATCAGCAAGGCACACGCGGTCATCGACGAGGTGGAGAATCTCGTGCGCATCGCGGTGCTCCCGGGGACGGGCGAGGAATATCCCGTTCTGTCGGAGATCTATCGGCGGGAGATCCTGCGCAGGCTCGAGGAGAGACGCCTTGTCTCCACCAGGGTCGAGGTTCTCACGCCCCGGTACGCCAGGATCCATGTCCGCGGAACGGTATATGTCAAACGGCACTACGATAACCCCGGGGAGGTCATCGAAAAGACCCTGCGGGACACCTTTGATTATGTGCATTCCGAACGCAGCTTCGGTGAACCGCTGCATTTCCGGCAGATCTTTTCCATGCTGGAGGCACTGCCCTGCGTCGCGTTCGTCTACGAGCTTTCCGTCATGCCCGATGACAGCAGTCTGGCGCTGGTCAGGGACGCGGATATCTTCCCAGGGCCGGACGTGCTGTGTACGGCGGGTGAGATCGCCATTGAAACCGTGAGCTATGAAAAGTAGGAGATACCGATACCATGGCTGCTGAAAGAAGATACACGATCAAGGAAAACCGCTGGTCCAAAGCACTGCTCGAGGGGATGGAGATCGCGCCGGACGGCAGGATCCGTTCGGTCCTCGAGGACAGGACCGGAGATCCGGTTCATGAGCACGCGGCGTTTCTGCCCGCGATCGACTGCGCGGAAAGAGACGGGACCTGGGGCCGGCTGCACCTGAACATCAGGCATGACAGCAGCACAGCTGTGATCTTATACATCCTGGCGGGCAATGACCGGGTGTTCAGTCTGGACGGAGAGGAGACGATCCTGGAGGAGTGTCTGCTGGATCCCTCGATCCCTGTCAGGCGGAAGATCCGCTTTCTCAAGGAACTGGGGGCTATCCGCAGCGCCAATCACGAGGATATCGCCCTGTACAGCCTCAGCGGCCGCTACCTGTACATCGCTGTGGAGATCGTCGGCGACAAGGACGCGTCGGTGGCGGATTTCTGCGTCTATACGCAGGGAGACAATTTCGAGCAGACGTTTCCGGAGATCTATCGGGAAAGAAACGGGTTCTTCCACCGCTATATGTCGATCTATTCCACGATCTACAACGATTTCCAGGATAAGATCGGTGAGCTGCCTAAGCTCCTCGATATCGATACCTGCCCCGCAGAGCTCCTGCCGCTGTATGGTTCCTGGCTGGGAATCGATCTGACGGGCGGTTTCCTGCCCGACGATATCTGCCGTTCACTCGTCAAGGAAGGGTATCAGCTCAGCCGCCGCAAGGGGACCAAGTGGGCACTGGCCAGGATCATCGAGATCGTGCTCGGGTGCGAGGTGGATATCCTCGAGCACAACACTATGCGCGGGTATCTGCTGTCCGACGGCGCGCAGATCCCCGAAAATCTGCGCGGAGGCGGTATCTATGACGTGTCGATCCTCGTACACGGCAAGATCAAGGAGACGCTCAGGCATCAGCTGCTGTTCCTGCTGGATCAGTTCAAACCGGTGCGCACCAGGATCCGTCTGGTGCAGCTCTCCGATACTGCCGTGGCCGACGGCAACACCTATCTGGATATGAACGCCACGATCCCGCTCGCGCAGAGGCCGCAGCTCGATTCGGAATCTGTGGTGGGAGATGTGCTTACACTGGAGTAAAACCGAACTTCTTTGTGACATTTTTGTACGATATGTGCTATAATATTTCAGTATGTGCTATCTTCACAAAAGAAGAAAGGATGGATAAGACATGACGATCACGGAAGTAAAAGAGGGTGAGGAACTGCGCCTTGTGGTGGAGGGCCGCGTAGACACCAACACGAGTCCCGAGCTGCAGGACAGGATCCTGAAGTCGTTTCAGAAGGCGTCCAATCTGACGCTCGATCTCGAGAAGACGGCTTACATCTCATCCGCGGGCCTCAGAGCACTGCTGCTCGGCCACAAGACGGCACGCTCCAAGGGCGGTTCGCTCGCGATCACCAACGTGACGGACGCTGTTATGGAAATCTTTGAAGTTACAGGATTCGCGGATATTCTGGATATCCGTCACTGATGATCCGGTTTTCGGACGTCGAAAAACGCTATTCTGAAGACGAACCACCGGTACTTGAGGGATTTACCGAAAAGATCGAGGATGGTGAATTTATCATTCTGACCGGCAGGAGCGGTGTCGGAAAGACAACGGTCCTGCGGTTTCTCCTCAGGGAGATCCTGCCGGACAAAGGAAGCATCGAAGTAGATCACAGAGAACTCACGAAGATGCCCGCGTCCGAGGTCCCGATCTATCGACGCAGGATCGGTGTGATCTTTCAGGATTTCCGTCTCATGCAGGAACGATCCGTTTACGACAATCTCGACATAGCCCGTATGGTGGTGGGATGGAGCGCCAAAGAGACTGAGAAACGGATCATGAATGTGCTCAGGTTTCTTTCGATCGACCGGCTCCACAAGCGGATGCCCGCCGAACTCTCCGGAGGGGAACAGCAAAAGGTCTGTCTCGCAAGGGCGATCCTCAACGATCCGACACTGGTGCTGGCGGACGAACCGACGGGAAACCTGGATCCGGCGGCTTCGCGTGAACTGATCCGGCTGCTGGAGCTGATCCACAGACAGGGAACCACGGTCATCATGGCAACGCATAATACGGAACTCCTGGAGGATAAGGATCTCAGCTGCCGCGTCGTAAATCTTGATGAACGGCATCACATGAAACAGCCTGTCCGGGATGATACACAGGGGATGAACAATGAGTAAATTCAAGGTAGTACTGGTACTGGCAGCGATGTTGCTGTTCGCGTCAACGGTCTGGGGATATCTCCAATCGTTTCCTTCTACCCTTTTGGGAGCACTCTTTTTTCTGCATTCCTTCTGCCTGATCCTGCTCGCGTATCTGTACAGCATGGAGCGCAATGACTATACCGGCATGGAGGAACTTCAGCAGGAACTCGCCGTTCTCCGTTCCCAGTCCGAAACAGAAAAGACAACGCTTGAGCGCGCCGTTGAGGCGAGCGAAAAGGAACTCGCGAATTCCCGCGAGGAGCTGCAGCACCTTCGTGATATGCTCTCGCAGAGAGAGCAGCGCGTGGATGAACTGACGGATCAGGTCACGAACGCCAAAGCGAAGATCGACGAGATGCAGACGGATATCAATGATTTCCTGCCGCCGGTCGATGAAGATCCGGTCCTGACCGATATCATCAAGCTGGCGCGCGAGTCGGCCGAGGAGCTTGATGCCTGCGCGAGAAAGTCCGGCGTGAACATCCGCATCTCGGCGGCGCAGGAATCCCTGTATGTCAAGGTGCAGCCTGTGCGGATCCGCATCATGTTCCGCAATATCATCGATAATTCGATCAAATACATGAACCGTTCCGGTTCTCTCGTGATCACGATCTCCGCCATCGAGGATGACATTTTCATCGTCCTCAAGGACACCGGCGAGGGTCTGGCCGAGGATGAGACAAAGCATATCTTCGAACTCAATTTCCAGGGCTCCAACCGTATCAGCGGCAACGGTCTGGGTCTGACACAGGCCAAGGCGATCGTGGATTATTACGGCGGCACGATCTACGGTAAATCCTCACCCGGCAAGGGCATGGGGATCTACATCCAGCTGCCGATGACAAAGACCGGAGAAAAGGCCGCGGAGGCATCCGGAGAAACATCCGGAGAAGCATCTGCCCCTGCGTCTGAGGAGGTGTCCGAATGAAACGCGGCTCCAACATCCTGCTGCTGATGATCGTCCTCTATGTGGCTGTCACGGGGATCCTGGTGTTTTTTATGAACCGTCAGGGCGCTTCAGTCAAACCGACGCCGCAGCCGGCTGCGGAGGCCGCATCGACTGCCGACCTCACGGAGCTGATCAAGGGAGATGCTTCAACCGGGGAGACAGTACCGGAGCAGACGGTGATCATCCAGGAGCCGGCGGACGAACCTGAGCCGGCCGCTGAACCGGAATCCGGGGCCGAAGCGGATGCGGGAATCGAACTGTCTGACTCAGGGGAGCATTTCTACAGGTTTACCGCAAGTCATTCCACCATGGGACTGCGCGTGCGCAAGACCCCTTCGATGAAAGGGGATATCCTCGACAGGATCATGCCGGGTGCGACCGGATATGTGATCGAGCGCGGAGATACCTGGTCTGAGATCATCACCGAAAACGGCAGGAGCAGAGGCTACAGCTTTAACGAATATCTCACCTTCGAGGAGATCTCCGAGGTCGACTACAAACAGGGACTGGCGGACGCACTCGGAAAAGCGGCTGACGCGCTGCAGGCGGAGTGACCCCATGCGTATCGACGATCGTCTGGTCAAGCAGAACCAGGAACTGCTCAAAAAGAAAAAGAAGCGGCAGCAGGACGAAGACGAAGAGACTCTGACGTATGCGACGCGCCCCAAGTTCAGAGATCTGAACAAGGACAAGGGCAAGTTCGAGGGCGGCTTCGGAGGGATCAATTCTACAGAGAGCATATTTGACCGCACAGCGATATTTCGGACCGATACTCCGGGGACGGGAGTATAAGAGGATTAACCATGGCGGGAAAAAGCAAGAGTGAAGACAGTGTAGTTGTGACACCTTTTAAGGATTACGGCGAGTACATGGATCACGTCTTCTACGTCGTGAACCTCGCGCTGGACAGTTATCTGGCCTCCATGAAGATCGTCTACGCCGCGGGCAACGGCGGATATAAAAATGTTCTCTATCCCGATCTGGAGATCGCCGGGGACGTCTGTAAGGAAAAACTCGAGCAGTTCAAGCTCCGCAGCGCGAGCAGCGGAGCGGACGGTGGCGCCGCGGAAGAAGAGGAAGCCGCAGAGGAAGATTCTCTGTTCGGCGACATGGACGCGGAGCTCCTCGAGCTGCTGGGCGGCTTCGGCGGAGACGTCGAAGAGGATACTTCGAGTACGCCGAAGGCGGCAGCGGAATCCTCCGGCGGCGGATCTTCCGAGGGCATGGGACTGGAGGAGCTGCTGAAAAACACTCAGGAGAGAGCCCGGGCCACGGTTGCCGCCGGCACTCCCCTTCCTTTCTTTGAACTGACCGACAAGCTCGAATTCGAGCCCTTTACTGTGTTCTGCTACGCGTGCGGGATCCTGTCCTCGACGCAGACGGACTACTCCGGTGTCTTTCAGATCGTCAACGAAAACGGCGGCCTGTCCGCGCCGACCATTGAATCCGCAGCAAAGCTCTACTTCGGTGACAGATTCTCGATCACCGCGGCATACGGCGACATGTCCGCCTGCCTTGAACAGCTCCTCCCGATCCTCAGGCTTGATGTCCGGGAGAGCATGCCGTTTTCTACAGTCATCTCCCCCGACAAGCGCGTCATCGACTTCCTGTTCGGCCGGCATCCGCTCAAGCCCGATGAAAACTATGACCGCTTCTTTGCCATCCTCGCCAACGACGAGGAACTGGATCCCATCATGGCCAACGCCGCTGTGCTCGACGCCATGGAGATCGCCTACGCCGAGGGGACCCGGATCTTTTACTACTACGGCGACGAGGGGAGCGGACGCAAGTTCTTTGTGCGCAATTTCTGTGCCAAGAATTCGCTGCGCGCCATCACGATCAACTGCAAAAAGCTCTTTGAATACGATTTCCAGTTTGTCAGCCGCGCGCTGTGGGCGGTTACGCGTGAGTGCATCCTGACCAACGCCTGCTGCTGTCTGACGGATCTGCAGTACCGCGACGAGGAAAAGGAAAAGTTCTTCGGCTACATGGATCTGGCTTTCGCCAAGCTGACCGAAAAGAACATCACCGTGTTCGCCATGTCCAAGCTCAACATCTCGATGAAGGAGATCACCAAAGAGGTCTTCGCCGAGTTTGAGCTGCCGACCCCTTCTACGACGGAGCGCTATGAGTGCTGGCAGTACTTCGCGCAGAAATACTCCTTCGACGAGGATGTGGATCTGCTCGAAATGTCCACCAAGTTCGTGTTTACAGCCGGCAAGATCAAGGACGCCCTCAAGGAGGCGAGGAACCTCTCCCTCATGGACAAGGAGACGGTGATCTCAAGAAAGAACCTCTTCAAGGGCTGCAACCGGCAGATGTCCTCCGAGCTTTCACAGAAGGCCACCAGAGTGGAGGCCAAGTTCGGCTTCGACGACATCGTCATGAACCCCAGCCAGCGGGAGACCATCACGCACGCCATCGAGCAGATGAACTTCAAGAAGCAGGTCTACGAGACATGGAACTACACCAGGAAGTACCCGTACGGCAGAGGCCTTACCGTGCTGCTCTTCGGTGCACCCGGTACCGGTAAATCCATGATGGCGCAGGTTCTGGCGCACGAGCTGAACCTCGAGCTCTACCGTGTCGATATCTCCAAGGTCGTCGACAAGTACGTCGGTGAGACAGAAAAGTCGCTGTCCATGATCTTCCGCGAGGCCAAGAAGTGTAACGTCGTCCTGTTCTTCGACGAGTGCGATACGATCTTCGCGAAGCGCTCGGATGACGGCGGCTCCAACCAGGCATCGGCTAACAACAAGACGGCCCTGCTGCTGCAGGAAATGGAAGCTTACGACGGCGTCTGCGTGCTGGCCACGAACTACAAGCACAACATCGACCCGGCTTTCTTCCGAAGAATGAAATACATCGTCGAGTTCCAGTTCCCCAACGCGGATACCCGCGAGATGCTCTGGAGGACGACGATCCCCAAGACCACGCCGCTTGATGAGGACGTGGACATTCGTTATCTTGCAGAGAAATACGAGTTTGCCGGCGGTAATATCAAGAACTGCATCCTGAACGCGGCGTTCCTCGCCGCGGCCGACCCGACCGCCAACGGCAATGTCTGTATGCGCCACTATCTCAATGCGATCAAGTACGAATTTGTCAAGGTCGGCAAGGTCTTCACCAAATCCGACTTTGAACCGTACGCGGAACAGGTCGGACTCGCGTAGTCCGAAAACGGAGGACAATCCCAATGAGCCGGAAACAGGAACCCGCTGTGAGACTGACAGGCATCGGCGAGGAAAACCGCGGTGCCTTTGCACATCTGCTCCCGGAGGGGCTCTCCTCCGAGACAGTGGAGATGGGGGCCATCGCGGACGGGAAAGCGGCTGGTACGGCGGCTTTCTACGCCGAAGGGGGAATCCTCGTGCTGGACTGGCTCTATGTGCGGCAGGACCTTCGCAGAAAGGGCATCGGCAGCGCGATCCTCTCCGGTATCCTGGATGTCGTCCGGGAATGCGGCGCGATCGCTCTCCAGTGCACCTTTACGGACGATAACAGCGAGCTGGACGGTTTTCTTGCCGCCCGCGGCGCTGTCTTTGCGGATGAGGGAGAGTTCTACCGGATCCCTGTTTCCGATTTTCTCAAGTCCGATGTCTTTAAGAAATTCGTGAACAAAGAGCCGGATCCCGGCACCGTGTCTCTCGCATCGCTTTCCGACATGCAGCTGCGTGCGGTAAAGAACGCGTTCGTAAACCACGGACAGAACGCGGATATGCTCGAAGCGGGCGCCTATGATCCCGAGACCAGCTTTGTGATGACAGGTGCGGCGGGCGAAGAGCTGCGCGCCGTGCTTCTTACCCAGAGAAAAGACGATCTTCTCTACATCCACTTTCTTGCCAATTTCACCTCTCATCCGACGGCCATGATGGATCTTCTGCGCGCCCTGAAGGACGCGTTACCCGCGGATGAGGAACTGACACTCGTGTTTACCGGCGACGAGCACATCCGCGCGCTCGCACAGAAGCTCTGCGGCAGGCAAGTCGCTGCCGCGGGTTCCTACAGAAGCGCCAGGATCGAAGCAGTGTAAAGGAGCGGGCCATGTCGAATACTACTCTTACCAAAAAAGCATCGAAGAGCAAGACAGTTACTGCGCCGGCCCAGCTGTATGAAAAGCCGGTTTTCACGGAACAGGAGCTGGAGGATTCCAGGCAGGCGTATGCGCCCGTACTTGGACAGGATGTTCTGGCGGCCAGACTGCAGTCCCTGGCGCATGATCAGGATACCCGGGTCTCCTGGCTCTCCCGGAGGGAACTCCCGGATGATGCCAAGGATCAGCAGATGGATGAGGCCTATGCGAAGCTCGGCAGACAAAGGCCTCTTACCGCTACACAGAAAAGAAAGCGCCGCAAGGCGTTCGCTGAAAAGTCCGAGACTGCCTATGCGCTCCAGAACGAGATCCAGAAGGTCACCGAGCAAAGAAAGGCGAGCTTTGACGAGACGGCCGCGACGGCCAAAAAGAAGCGCGGTGACGAGTTCAATCCGAATGAACTTACCGGAGAGTTCGCGGAACAGGCCCGCGACTGGGCTGCGGTTTACGGCAGAAAAGAGGACAAAGAGTCCAGAGAGAATGGGATCGAGGTCTTTTCAAGTCTGACGGCGCCCACATCCTTCAAGAGTCTGCGAGTTGCCAGTGATGATGTTTTCCATTATATTATGGCGACAGACATGTCGCAGTTCGAGTTCAAAAACGACGCGGAGCTCGCAGCGGGATTTGCCGAGAAATATGAACAGCTCAAAGCCTTTGCGGGTGCGTATATTTATCTGGACAGGTATAAGGAGAACGGCGAACCCTTGCCGAGGGATCTGGATGCCTTTGAACTGCGCGCGAAGATGTCACTCGCCAAAGAGATGCTGACCTGCTATGAGAGCAAGATGAAGATCATCTCCTCCCCGTATTATACACTGCTGGCCGGCAAGGATTTCGAAGGAATGAGCGATGAAGAGCTCGATGTCATGATCGCCCGTTCCACCGAGGCGGAGCTCACGACTTATCTTGAGGGAGTAAAACAGAGCAGAGAGCATCGCTTCGGCAGCGGCAAGAGCGCACAAAAGCTGCTGGAGACCATGGTCAAGGAGGATCAGATCAGAGATGAAACGGAGGGCCTGGAGACGCTCAGAAATCTGGAGGAGCTGCTTGGAGGTCAGAGTGATTTCAGCCGAAGCACCGTGCTGGGTGAAGCACTGGTGGGACGCCTCGGAGCGCTGGCAGCCGGGCAGTGCCCGGAGATCACACGCGCCACGGTCCGCACGGCGCTGATCTCCATTCCCAGCGGGCTCAACGGTATCTTCGAAAAGGATTTTCAGGAGATCAACAACAAGGTTGAGGATCTCCTGGAAGGAAAAGAAGTGGACGGCAAGACACTCGCCCCGGAGCTTGTGGAGGAGATGACGCAGCGTCAGAGCGAGATCATGCGGCTGCAGACCCAGATCAACCGCGATCAGATCGCGGTAAAGATGATCATTCCTTATCAGGATGCATGGAATCTCAATAATCCCCGCTACTCACCGGAGATCCGGGATAAGATCCGTGTGGCACAGGCCGCGGTCGAGAACTACCGGAGCAGGATGCAGGATGAAAGCATCGGTCACCTGAACGAATTCGGCCGCGCGCACGAAGCGCTGGCCTGTTTCAGGAACGACCATGGTTTCATCTTAAGCAAGGGAAAAAAGCACTGGGAACGCTGCATGGCGGAAAAGGACAAGGTCAGTCTGCCTCATAGTATCACGATCTGCGGCGAGGCCATGCAGTTCCCGGACATTTCTCTCCTGGACAGGTTCAAGGGAAAAACGTTCCGTCCGCATAAGGGCGTTTCCGACGAGGACATGAAAACCGCCTGGAATAAGGTCGCGGAGTGTGCGAAAGCGGCCGCGGCCTATAGCCAGTACGTCAATGCGCACAAAACGGAGATCGCCGGCACGGAGGTGCTGGATCTGACTACCTGGTATTCTGAAAAGATGCTGAATGATCTGACAGCAGCGGTGAGCGAATTCGAGACAAAGCTGCCCGGCTTCAAGGATGCGCCCGCGATCGACCCGATGGCTGCCGGCACGGTCAACCAGGACAGAAAGATCGGAGAATTCTGGAATACAAAGGTTGTTCATAACGTTGACCTCCAGCGGGATCCGGAAATGCAGCAAGCCATGGCGGAGCTGAAGCAGGAGATACATGACACGACAAAATATCAGCCGCAGGCGGACTCGACTGTGCTGAGACATGCCGGAGGCAAAGAGAGGTGGACGGTCCAGGGGCTTGGCAAAAGCCGTATCGAGGGGATTCTGATGCGTGCGGTCTCGGCACAGGACATCTCTCCTGAGCAGGCAAAGAGCATGATGACCAAGCTGTATGCCTCCGAGCTTGCGGGACTGGATACGCAGGATAAGGTAGATCAGGCGAATGCCCAGGTCGATGAGGGGGTCCTGGAACTCAAGCAGTTCTATCTGTCACAGCTCAGACGGCTGGAAGAAACCTATGGGCAGCTTCCCACACAGATGCATCCGGAAGATTTCCTGCGGCAGATCAATACGCATTTCAATGAACACATCGGTATCCTGCAGGATGTGGATCAGCTTATGAATAAGGGCGCCGGGTTCTTTGATTTTGAGAACAGCGAGGAGGACAGGGAGTTTCAGCGCATCGCTGAATACTATAATAATGTCTTTATGGCCTTGCAGAACTATACCATCGGAAAGTCCGCCGATGAAGCAAGTAAAACGGTGACTGATCTGACGGTGAAAGAGGCGCAGGCCAAGATCGACGAGGCACAGAAGATCACCGGGATCGGCGGTCCGGCCATGGATGAGCAAGCCCTGCAGAAGTACAGGAACGGGGTTAAACAAAGGGCGGCGATGCAGGGCTGGCAGATCAGGCTGACAAATGATTTCAAATACAGAGCCCCGGAGCGCAGCGCCGAACAGAAAGCCGCGGACGAACAGCATGTGGCGGATCTGAAAAGGGAGATGAACTGGGACGGCGCGGATCTGTTCACTTATGAAGTCCACACGGCGCTTGCGGCGGATGCTGAGCTTTCGGACAACGCAGCCGGTATCCTGGAGGAAGAACCGATCAAGAGTATGACGCTCAAGCAGGGTGTCGATCGGCGCTCTCTTCTTATCCTCATGCCGAAATTCAAATGCAAGCCCGGAACGAGCGAACCCCTGAATGAAGACGAGAAAAAGAAACGGGATGACGCGATACAGTATGTCATGGATTATCTGGCGCCCGAGCTTTCGCGCAAGGACGAGCCAGATGAAGAAAAGCGCAGGGCGCACAACAAGGCGGTCAAGGATAAGCGCCATGCGCTCCTTAAGGAAGCGACCGATTTTGTGCTGAACGCGCCCGGGATCCAGCTGTGGATGCTGGATGACGAGGATTATCTGCGTGATCATGCCGTGGAATTACAGCACCAGGTCTCCCGGTTTACCTATTTCCAGAACCTGCTGGCAGAACCGAGAAATCAGGAGTTTTTCAACACACTTGACCCGAAGACGCTCGAGCTGATCCGGAGCCACATGAAGGAAAACGGCGCCATGGCAGGCGCGCTTCAGGCAATCCTTCAGATCCACAGAGTGGATATGAATGATGGAAAACTGGTCACGAGTATGTCGGACGCAATGGAGGAAATGGTCAGACAGAACCTCGACATAATGAAACAGAATGCAAAAACGTTTGCACAGGATCGTGAGACCAGAGACCGGGAGATCAATGAAAAGTACAGCAGGATCGAGGAAAGACGCGCGAAGATCGTAAAAGCGGTTCCGAAAAATCTGGATCTGAGCGGCAAAGCCGGGGATGAAGCGAGTATCAGGCTGATGAAGTGGGCCGCGTGGGGCGACCTGGATGCCGACGTCACAAAGGCCAGGGATGATTATTTCAATGCAAGGGAACAGGAGATCGAGGCACAGTATGCGGAACTCCACAGGGCGGCGGAGGAAAAGCGTGCCGCGGCTCTGCAGGAGGGTAAGTCCGAACAGGAAGCACGGGAACTGTACGAACAGGAGGAACAGTACGCGCAGAGCAAAAAAGCAGAAGGCCTTAGGAAACTCGAGCGAATCAGACAGTCCGGCGGAGCCGGTAAAAGAGCTGATGACGCCTGGGACGAGAAGATGGCGGCCGCGCAGAGCAGCTATGATCAGGCAATAGCGCAGGCGCAGGCTGCCCGTGATCAGGCTGTTCAGGGAGGACAGAGCCAGGAGGAGGCCGATCGGATCTTTCAGGAGAAAAAGGAGGCAGCGGAGACGCAGTTCGCCATAGAAAAAGCTGAGGCCAGAAAGGCCTCCGTTGATGCCTTTCAACTGCGTAAGACCGAGTACGCAACGGCACCGGTGGAAAAGGGCCTGCGAGGAGATCTTTTCGAAAAAATTCAGGGAGACTGCGCCGCCATGCTTGAGGGCGTTCAGGCAAGCGGTCTGCCTCTTGACAGGATGGCCGGTGCGATGCAGAAGGGCCGGACGATCGACTCCGAGACCGGCGGCCGCTCCCCGAGCACCTATACGGTGGGCGGCGGTGCCGTGACGATGAGCCGGCAGATGCTGTCCATGTTCCGTGAGCACGCGGGAACCGCTGAATTCCTGACTTACATGAAGAACTCCTATGCGGCCTACGGGGGTCTCAAGATGTTCGAGGGAAGCGCGGAGCAGTTCATGGACTTTTTCCTCGCGAATGCCATGCTCAAGGGCCCCGGTGGCGCCAGTATGGACGTGATCAAAAAGCATGGGGCCACTTCTCCGATCGCCTCTCTGGCCAGGGAGTCCACGAGGAATCTGGCTTCCCTGCCGGCTCTGGACAGGCAGTCCGACGAAAAGATCGCCGCCATGAAGGGCGACGAGGCAGACCTCCATGAGCTCATCATGGAATACCGGGAACTCAAGGAATTCCTGAAGGGCAAGCTTGCGGAACAGCCGCCCACGGCATCCTGACACGCGCATTTCTGCTTTTTGGGGTTAGGAAATGGATGTAGAAAAACTGATCCTGAGATTCGCCGAGAAAAAGATGGGAGAGATCCTCATCTCGGATCCGGACGGGAAAATGATCTACCGGAACCACTCGCTGGATTTTTCCGACGAGGACTGGGAACGCTGGGTAGAGAGAAATCTGCCGGGCGGCGGGATCACCGAGGATACGGACTGGGAGATCCTGGAGGGAGATCGCAAGGGAGATTATCGGGTGCGGTCTGTCCCGATCACGCAGGATGGCGAGCGTTATGTGATGCACCACATTTATGACGTGAGTGATGATTTTGATCTGATCCGCGAGCTGTCCGCATACACCAAGGAACGTCAGCAGATGGTGGTTTTTCAGCGTGAGATGCTCGAAAAGATCAGCGGGCGGCTCTCTGACTGCCTCCCTGTCATCCTCCGGTTTCTCAAGGTTGACGAGGTGGTTCTGTGCGTGGAGAGGAACAATCTGGTCGAGACCTTTGATATGCGTGCTGAGAACATGGAGATCCGGGTGCGCAGGGAGAAGCCGGACGGACAGTTTGACATACCGCGCGAGGAGCACGTTCAGAACCGTTATGAGCAGAATAAGGACTATCTCTGCTACATGACGGAGATGACTGTCAGCGGCAAGCGCTTTGCGGTCTATCTTCCCGGAGAGATCGACGATGCCTGGGATACCTTTCCCCTGCATTTCGGTGTGATCCGGCTCTATATCGACAACGTGCTGCTCCGCGAGGAGATCGTATACAAGAGCGAGCACGATCCGCTGACCGGGATATACAACAAGGGCAAATACCTGTCCATGATGGAACACTATTTCCCGACCTGCGAGAGGATCGCCATCTACAACATGGATGTCAATTACCTGAAGCGTCTCAATGATTCCCTGGGCCACGAGGCGGGAGACAAGCTGCTCAGGCGTGCGGCCAAGAGCATGATCCCTCTGGAGAGTGATCATGTATCCGCTTATCGTATGGGCGGCGACGAGTTCATGATGGTCGCCTGGGATCTCGATGAGGCGGAGGCGCAGGAGCTGAAAAAGCGCTGGCTTGAGGAACTCGACAGGCTCAACCGCGAGGAGGGAGAATTTGAATGCGTGGTCGCCTGCGGACTCGTCTACGGCGGTCCGGGGCATGATCTGGACGCCATGCTCAAGGAAGCGGATGAGCTGATGTATCAGGATAAGGTTGCGATCAAGCGTGCACGCGGCGATGATCCGGACGCGAGATAGGAGGATAAAAGATGACAGGACATTACAGCACGACAGAGGCTACCAGGAGGGTCGAGAGAGCTGAGAAGATCTACTCCGGCCCTGCTCCGATGCAGCAGATGACGCAGTCGGAGGATGCGGCCTACCGGAATTACAGCGGCACGGACGGTCAGCAGTCTCTTCTGACGAGGGAGACGGTGCTGCAAAGGCGGAGCCAGGCGGGCGGTGACAGCTTGGAGGATGAGCGGCAGAGAGCGATCGCCAGGCAGCAGCTGCAGACCATGCGGCCGAAGCTCACATCGCTCAGGCTCTTCCGCCGCAGACACACAGGCAATACGGTGAATCTCAGGAGTCAGAGGCTCAAGATGGAGCAGCTGAGCGCCGATGTGTCGCAGGAGGCACTGCACAACGCGACCGCGCGCAAGAGCGAGCTGGCCCCGCTTTCACGCAGAGAGCGCAAGGACCGGCAGGAAGAGCTGGAAAAGCCGGAGATCGAGAGCTTCCAGACGGCCACAGAAAAGGTGAACGAGCAGTTCGCCGACAAGAACGTGGTCAGTACCGCGTGGGCCAAGGAGCATGTCCTGGATAAGAAGACGAGTATCCACACGGACAAGGGAACCGAGGAGGTTACGCAGGAGGCACTCTTCAAGGAGGTCCTGAGGACCGGCGACTGTTCCAATCTTGAAAAGCTCGATCCGGTCCTGCGGAATCTTGCGGCGGCCAAGTATATGCAGGGCATCAGTTTCCAGTCCCGCGTCAGTTCTCCCGAGGAGGTTGTCAACACGCTCTTCAAAAGCGGAGGGGCCGCTGCACTCATGCATCCGCTGTTCCGGCTCGGCATCTCCATCATGGCCAGGGGCGGTACGCTTCAGGGGTGTGAGCTCTCCGGAAAGAACAAGACTTTCTACGCCAAGATCGAGGATCTGTGCAACCAGCGCATCATGAGCGCCACCATGTACAGCGCGCCCAAACTCAAGGATCAGCGTGAGCCGGATGAACTGGCGAGGAACAAGACCGCGCAGATCTTTATGATGAAGAACCTCCTGATGTGCCATCTGGGCAAGATGCAGCAGGTCGATACGGTCAAGGATCCCAAGACCAAGAAGATCATCAGCCAGACGACAAAATCCTGGCCCCACGGGATGGCAACGGCATTTGCCCACTGCTCACGTGTGGCGTTTTCCATGCCCACCCCCACGGCGGGTGATGACGCGATGCTCGGGGATCTGATGAAGACCAGGAAAGGGGAGCATGGATTTAAGACCCGCCCGGCCGCGACCCACAAGCTGACGCGCAAGCGCAAGACCGCGGGTTCCATGCTGATCGAAGGAAAACCCTTCATTACAAATCTGCTGGGCCAGTACGGCATGAACGTCGCCGTCGGAGGACTGGATAATGACGGTGTTCCCGGTCAGGAAGGGAAGATGCGGCAGATCAAAAACGACGGCAGCGGCGGTCATATCTTCATGCACGTGGACAAGGGAGACGCGGAATCCTATACAGGCCTGCTCATCGGCTTCGAGAGCGATGCCCCCGGCGTCTACAATCAAACCGGCCACAAGCACGGACCGGGTAATCCGGAGTTTATGTCCAGCTTCGGCGGGCTCAGAGTCGATGAGATCGGCGATAAATACGGCGGCCGCCAGGTGGATCTCACGGGATTTACCGGGGATTCCCTGCAGGATGCCTTAATCGAATTTGAAACCCGGATGACAGCCCTCATGAACAAGGCGCACAATCTCGGTGCGACGAACGACGATACGAGTGCGGCCATGTCCGAACTGATGAACGTCTGCGATATGCTCAGCGGCACGCAGATGACGGATGAGCAGCTGCGCTATGTCATGGGCGATACGGCCTATCAGAAGCTGCAGAAGACCGGCACACAGTGATAAGGGAGGTGTAGAAAAATGCTGGATCTTGTCAGGATCATTCCCGAAAACGCACCGGCGTTCATGCCGCTCATCAAGGAGAACGCCTATCTCTATGTGATGGATGAAGCCGCGATCTCCGTCGGCATCACAGAGGACGGCATGCCCATCGCCGCGCTCCTGTTCCAGGTACTGGATGACGGAAACTGTGAGATCCTGTCGATCTGTGTCGACAGTGAGCATCGCAGGCAGGGCTTCGCGACGGAACTCCTCGTCAAGGCGGCCGATTTCCTCGCGGAGGAGACGGAGTGCAGCCGTTTTATCTGCCGGTATGATGTGCGCGATGACGCCGAGGATTCCTTTACCGGTTTTCTGGAGTATCTTGGTTTCACAATTACCCGGCTTCCGGGCGGCTGCTTTGTAACGACCATCGGCGAACTGAAGCAGGTCCGTGAACTGGAGGGCGGCGCCGCGGGCTGCGTCTCTTTTGCAAAGCTGACCACGATGCAGAAAAAGCAGCTCCGGGAAGCCTCCGAAACGCTTGCGGAGCTGATGGATGAGGAGATGAGCGAAGAGGCAGGCGAAGAGTCGGTCAGAGAGACGATCGAAGAGAACTTGTCCTGCGTGATCTATGACGACAAGACGATTCGCAGTTATGTGATCTTTACGACGGATCCCGAGGATCCCGAGGCGCTCAGCGTCGCCTGGGCGGAGACCTCCGGGACGCCCGCGGACATGCTGTTCCTCATGCGTCATGCCATGCATGCCGCCGCGGCATATCCGGATGACAAAAAGATCTATATCCCGGTCGTGAATGAGCGATCGGAACGGCTGGTCGAGAAGCTGCTCGGGGACCACGCAAAACGGATCGAGAAATACTACGAGGCGCAGCTGGATCTTTATTCCGAGGAGAGCGAGGAAGCCGGCGAGAGCGCGTAAGAAAGAGCGTAACGGGGGAGGCGTATATCCTCCCGCAGAGAGAGGAGGCCGGTGATGGCAAACCAGGTCACACAGGCGGATCTGCTGGAACTCAGAAGAATGAACCAGGACGCGGTGCTCTATGACGACCGCATGAAGTTTCAGGATGAAACGGAGAGCCTGGACAGAGTAAGCCACTACCTGTCGGATGGCAGACAGGAGGTGCGGGAAGCTGTCAGCGAGAAATTCGTTGAGCAGATGATGGTTGACGTGCAGCAGGCGGAGCGCCTCAGGACCGCTTATCCCGAGCTGTATGCACAGGCCAAGGCCAAAGAGGTCACCCTCAGGGAGCAGGCCTCTTTATCCGGCACAAAGAAGCTCAAGGAGGATCTGACGGGCAGAAAAAAGCGCGCCGCACAGAGCCGCATCGACAGTATGGAGGCCAAGCGCATAACGCTGGCGCGGAACCGCCATCAGGAGTATACACCCTTTGCCCAGCGCAGGAATCTGAAAGAGGAATCCGATCATGTGGGGCCTCTTTCCTATATCATGCACCGCTTCTTTAACTCTTCTGTGGAACAGCGGCGTGAGGCACCCAGTACGTCGAACTATTACTCTGCTCTCAAACAGCAGTGCGGCAGAGCCGTGAGCTTCGCACATCCGGATGGCGGGGTGCTGGCCGGCAACGTGTTTGAACCGCAGAATTTCACGGGCAAGATCGTCATCGTATTCAGCGGTTCCGGCGAACCGGGATGCAACCAGAGAGGGATCGGGCTCTCGATCGGCGCCTATCTGAATAAAGGCTGCCGCGTCTACCAGGTGGATTACCGCGGCTACGGCCAGAGCGGCAAGATGAGACCTGACGGGAGATACGAATATCAGCGGCTCTCTGAGAAGCATTTCTATGATGACGGGCAGACGATCTATGAGGCCGTCAAAAGCCTGGAGGGATGCAGCGCCAGTAATATCGTGCTGCACGGATATTCTCTGGGAGGCGCGGTGGCTTCGCGTGTCGCCGCCAGGGCTGCGCAGGAGAACACCCGCAGATACGGCGGCAGCGACCGGGTCCCCGCCACCGAAAAGGTCGGCGGACTCGTGCTGGACAGCCCGATGGTCAGTATGAAATATGCCGTAAAGGCATGCCGTATGCCGGGATTTGTCGGTGACATCGCTTCTGCCGGTGCCGGAGAGTATTCGACAGACGATAATCTGGCAGTCCTTTCCGCACATCAGCGGGATATCCCGATCCTGTTTGCCGGCGGGGATTCCGTGACGGATCATCTCAGTGTCAGGGATTCGCAGATCGATCAGAACCATGATTTTTCCAACCAGCAGCCGACAGGATATTTGAGCGGAGGCCATTTCCAGTCACACATCGATGAGAACATGATCAGTGGTATTGTCAGAGGATAAGAGATGAATGATATCAAAATATTCTATCTGGACCGCGATGTGGCCGATGTCTTTTCGGGACTGATGCCGTCGGCTGTCAAAAACGCGATCGACCAGGGGACGTTTGCGATCGGCGCGATCGCGGAGGACGGAGAAAAACCGCAGGCAGCCGGTGTTCTGACCGGCCATATCGACCCGCCGGAGATGGTGCTGGACTGGCTCTTTGTGGCGCCTGAGTATCGGCGCCGCGGCATTGCGGCAAGGCTTGTGGATACAGTTGCAGCTACTGCCGTGAAGCAGGTACAGCTGGAAGGCATCGTGACGCAGTTTTCCGGGGAGCATGAGGGGATGGACGCCTTTCTGGAGGAGTTCGGCTTCCTGAACTATGAGATGGAAGGGATGTGCCAGTACCGCAGCCGCATCTCGGAGCTGTCCCTGCCGGAGAAAAAGACGGATAAAGAAGGCACCACTGTACCGCTCAGCGAGGTGCCGGCACGGGCCTGGAAACAGTTGACCATCGAGGTCAACGACGCCGGAAAAACCGAAAAGCCGATCTCCTGCGGCGTTCCGCTCCCGATCCTGCCGGAGGACTATCTCCCGGAGTCGCGGGCGATCGTCGAGGACGGCCGGATCAGTGCACTGATCCTGTTGGAGCGTGACGGGGATGCCATCAATGTGGCCTGGCTCTACGGTGACAGCGGCAAGCCGATGCTGCTCCTGCGCGTGCTCGGGGATGCGGCGGATCAGGTGCGCAGCGCCTACGGCGAGGATATAGAGCTGGTCTTCGGCACGCTCAATGAACAGAGCTCGAGACTGGCGGAGCGGCTGATGCCGGATGCGGAGGTTTCTCCGCTCTATTCGAGTTTTTATATCTTTTCAGAGGAGATCTGAGACAGTGCTTCTGCGGGAGAGTAAAAAAACATGAAGCGGCTGGCGGCTCTGGGAACCATGCGGGTATCCCTCGCTGTCAAGGGCAGAGTGGACAGCGAACTCTATGAGCGCTATGACCGGATCCTGGCCGAGAATGTTTCCGTCGACGAACTCCTCTCTGCGGAGGCGGCTGCTTTCGAGGAATCTGCGGAAGGTGAGGCGGAAACGCCTGCCGAGCAGCGGATCAACCGGTTCATGGGGATGATCGCGGCTGATCCGGTGGTCAAGGCGATGGCCGAGCTGACAGCACTGCGTCTTCTGGAGCCCTGTGCGGCAGAGGTGCTGGAGATCATCTCCCGCGGCAACGGGGACGGCGTGACGCTCCTGACCGCCGCGCGTTCGGCGGGTGCCTACGGACGTCTGGACGAGGTGCTTTTGCCCTGCCGGGAGGCGCAGGACAAGGTGCGGTTCTTCTTCCGTCCCATGGAAACCCCGGGCGTACCGTATTATCTCCTGCCTTATCGGATGGATGACTGGCTGCTCGGCTTCCTTGCGGGGAGTGATGAGCTGGACAGGGCTTTTGCCGATTTTGCCGAGATCCGGAATCCTGAGGAGACTGCACCCGAGATCTTCGGCATGGAGGGCGAGATCCGCTCACTGATCAAACGACTGGAGGCGGTGCTCAAGGCGGGTGAAAAACAGGGAGATGCCCCGGCGCCTGTGACAGCCCTTATTTCGGGGGACCGCGAAAGCGGCCGGTATACGGCGGCCTGCGCGGCGTCAAAGGCCCTGAACATCCCGACGCTAGCGGTGGATTTTTCGTATCTCATGGGGACCCAGGAGCCCAAGGAGGTGCTCTCCAGGGTCGTGCGGAGCTGCGCGCTCTGGGACCGCGCGCTGATCGTGCGCGGGATTGAGGTCTCCAAGGACACGGTCTTTCTGATCGAGCGCCTGCAGCGTCTGTATCACAGATACTGTACCAGGCCGCTGTTCCTGCTCACATCGCCCGAGGTCAAGCTCGCTCCGTCGATGCGGGGCAGATATCTGACCATGCGGATTCCGAAGGGGGCGGACGCCTGTCTTGCTCTCTGGAAGGGCTATCTGCCGAAGAAGCATAAGAAGCTCGCGGAATCTCTGGCATCCAAGATGGCGCTGACTGCCGGACAGGTGCGGCGCGTTGTGCAGGCGATGGAGACCGTGGAGGGAGCGGGGGAAAAGATCGATGAGCGCGTGATCTGCCGCCTCTGCTATGAGGTGCTCGACGACGGACGCTATGACAATGTCAAGCGCGTGGAACCGGGCTTTACGCTCGATGATGTCAAGATCGATGCGCACAACCGCTCGGTCCTCGAGGACATCTGCCGTCAGGTGGAGCTGCGGCATCAGGTCTACGACGGCTGGGGACTGAAAAAGAAATACGCTTACGGGCGCTGCGTATCCGTGATCCTGGCGGGCCCGCCCGGCACCGGCAAGACGATGACCGTGCACGCCCTCGCGGGACAGCTGGGGCTTGAACTCTACAAGGTGGATCTGTCCCAGATCGTGGACAAATACATCGGCGAGACGGAAAAGCGCCTGGAAGAGGTGTTCGCCAGGGCGCAGAAGAGCAACATGATCCTCTTCTTCGACGAGGCGGACGCTGTCATGGGCAAGCGCAGCGAGGTCAAGGAGGCCAAGGACAAGTACGCGAACACCGAGATCTCCTTTATCCTGCAGCGGATCGAGGAATATGACGGGATCGTGCTGCTCGCGACCAACAACCTGCAGAACATCGACAACGCGTTCATGCGCCGGATCCGGTATGTGCTGTCCTTCCAGCTCCCGGACAAGGAGACCCGCGAGGAGATCTGGCGGTCGGCCTTCGGCAGCGGTGTGCCGCTTTCGGACGACATCGACTATCCGTTCCTTGCGGACAAGTTCGAACTCTCCGGCGGCGAGATCAAGAACATCGTCCTGAATGCCGTGTTCTACGGGGCAGCGGACGGCGGTGAGGTGGCCATGCGCCACATCATGAAGGCGGTCTACCGCGAGAACACGAAGCTGAAACGGATCGCCTTTGACGGCGACTACGGCGGATACGCGTATCTGCTGCATGATTGACAGCATTTCAGACGGGTAAACTATGGCAGCAAAAAAAGCAGCGGCGGCAGCCGCAGAGAAAAAGATCATACTGATCGGAGCGGAAAACATCGGCGCCTTTTCCCCGCTCCTGGGAGACGCCTTTCAGCCGGGCAGGATCGGCCTGGGGTGTCTTGTGGGTGAGGAAGTGGCCGGCGCCGCTGTCTTTTCCGTGACCGACGGACTCTGCACGATGGACAGTATCCTGGTGCGGGAAAAATACCGCAGGCAGGGGATCGGGCGCCTGCTGTTTACGGAGGCCGCGCAGACATTCAAGGAATCCGGCGTCACGCACTTTATGGCCAACTTCGGCAGGATCGACGGGATGACGGAGTTTCTCAGGAGCATCGGCTTCACCGTCGTGACCTCGGGCCATGTCTGCCTCGTGGATCTCAAGACCCTCGCGGACGCGGCGCTTGTAAGACGGGTACTCAGGGAGGCCGCCGAAACCCGCAGAGTTCTGCCGTATTCGAAGCTGAACATGAATCAGAAAAAGGAGCTGCAGATCAAGGCAAGAGCTTTCGGTTTTTCTCCGGAGCTGTGGGCAAAGGGCGCGATCCATCCCGAGCTCTCCTTTGCGATGGTACGGGGAGGTCATGCGACCGGGATGCTCCTTTCGGCCCGGGAAGGCGATGATTTTCTGGTTTCGCTCCTCATGAACACGGACCGGAACAAGACGACGCTGCCGCTCATTCTTTCCCATTTTCTTGCCGCGGCTCTGAAAAAGGCGAAGAAGGACAGCATGGTCCGGTTTTTTGAGAAGCAGAAGGCGATGGAGCATTTTCTGACCTATCTGATGAAGGATGTCAAGGATCCGTACACGATCGTCCCGTGCAGTGTGGGAATCTGGGGGGAAGATTATGAGTAATGCGTCGATAGAACTGACCAGACAGAAACAGCAGAGCATCTCCGCGACCATGCAGAAACAGGCGGGGCCTGTTCAGGACACCCGCGCATTACAGACAGTCACGCAGCAGTCTCAGAAGCAGATGCAGCAGGCGCAGCGCCAGTCCGTGACCGGGAAATTCGCGCAGAAATACTCGCAGCAAAAGGTCCCGGCGATGAAGCTCGACAAGAATGAGAGTTACGGACAGCTCAGGGACGGCCAGAAGGTATCCGAGATGCAGAAGGCCAAGCGGGCTTCCGCCATCTCCGAAAAGCTGGATCTGCAGGAAAAGGTGAAAAACGTCAAAAGCATGCAGGCCGGCAGGGAAAAGATGGATGAGGACACCCTGACCGCCATGGTCCGCAAGCATTTCGGAACGGAAGGCGAAGAAACGGTCAATACCGAGGCCCAGGGGATGCAGTCTCTTTTTACCTGGAGCACGAGCGATCCGGATCTTCTGACGGACGATTCGGGTCATAATGTCACCACCGGTACGCAGGCCTCGGTCAACATCTTTGAGAAGATCGAGGGGCTTTCGGCGGAGAGCTTTGCCGTGCGCTCCGACAAGGACTTTGTGGACGAGCTCGCCGAGGAATACCAGATCATCCAGATGGTCGTATCCACCAAGGATCTTTATGACAAATACCGGGCTGCCGGCGGTCCGCCGAGACCTGAGCTCGAGGAGCGGATCGAATCGTTTACCCGTCTCAAGGCGGAGTATGACGAGCGGATCGAGATGTACTGTTCTCCCTACTATGTGCTGCTTTCGGACAAGGATATGCTGGCACTGGACGACGGGAGCATGAACACCTTGGATCCGAAATTCGCCGAGTATACGAGGCAGTTCAGAAAGTACAACGACGATTCGCAGAAATAATGGCGCGCCGGTAACAGGTTATGAGATAATGGGAGGACAGGCATTATGTCTGGCAGTATGATGAAAACAGCAAAGGCAGAGCACAAAAGCGCTGATTTTGAATCCCGCTACATGAATTCCGGGAGCATCGCAGAGAGCGAGCACGCGCCTGCACCTTCCCGGGGTCCGGAGATCAGGGAGTCCGTCTCCTACGGCGAGGAGCAGGGGGGACTCAGGGACTGGTTCCGCAAGCGCAAGATGGATAAGATGCAGATCAGTGAGCCGACGCTGAAACAAGCCGTTTCGCACGTAGCAGTTGGAGATTCTTCGAACGGCGGGCATTTAAGAGATGAATATACTGCCGGATTTGACGGACCGATATCTGAGGATGAACTGAAATACCAGGATTTTCTCGGATCAGATGTGCTGCATATTGACAGAGAAATGGCACATGATCCGAAGATTCAGCAGCGTGCCCTGAACGATTTTATTCAGGGTACGAGACAAACAATTGCTGGTGAACCCAATCAGGAACAGGCTTTGGTACGTTTGCGGAGCAAAGCACCAGGTATGAGAGGAATGTCACATATTCTCGGGGGTGTTATGCCGGAAGGCTTTAGTGACCAGATCTATCAGTTGGGGAAGATCCACATGCAGGGAATGGATGAAGGTTTACTGCAGCGGGTGCGTGACGATTCGAAAATAAGCGGGCATATGGAAAAAGATATGCTTGAGAGCGGAGAAATGAATGATGTGGTGAAGATGAATTCCATGAGGCAGGTCGTATACGGTATGACGGAGCGGATGGTGAATCAGGAGGGCTCTGAGGTAGGTGATTTTTTGGGACGCGCACAGGCTGCATTTGAAGGGACGCCGGTTCAGGATGAGGATATGCAGTCCGCGTTTCTTATGAATATGCTGATGAACCGAGTGGTCGCGCCGGTCATCACACCAATGGCAAGAGCAACGGAAAAGGATCCTGCGATGGTCCAAAAAATGGAGGAGTATAACAGATGGCTTGAGAACGGAGCCAAATTCAGCCTTAAAGGTATCGACAATAATCCGCGAAAAGGATTTCTGACATCGCTGAAGAGCAGGTTTCATAAAGGAGCGAAGCCAGAAGATCCTGATGAAGCCAGAAAAAAACTCAAAACATCTTCGCTGCCGTCGGCATCGGGGTTGTTTGACTGATCTTCTCGGCCTCGACGCAGCGCGATACAGGAGTCAGGAAATAAGGGATTCATAAGAAAGGGTGTCTGCTGTGGTAAAGACATTACTCAAAAACAACACGGCGGAATGCGAAGCTGGTGATGCAGCGTTCAAGTACATGAATTCCGGGAGCACCGCGGAGAGCGAGCATGCGTCCGCACCTTCCCATGGCCCTAAGATCAGGGAATCCGTCTCCTACGGCGAGGAGCAGGGGGGCCTCAGGGACTGGTTCCGGAGAAAATTCGGCAGAAATAAGGAGGAGGATATCAAGATCTCCCAACCGTCGTTCAGGGGGCACAGGAGTCTTCTGCCGGAGGATCTCGGAGGTGCGGCGACGATCAGCGGAGACCTTGACCAGTTCATAGATCAGGCGGGAGCGGCCCGGGGGATCAGCGGGATTCAGGAGATGGCTGATTCCGGGGAACTGGTGGCCGGTGCCGATGCGAATCTGGCAGGCGCCAAGGTGAGCGGGCAGGATGCAAAAGGACAGAGGACAAGGGCTTTTGACGGCTTCAAGTACCGTAACGGAGGGACTACAGAAAAAGCCCCTGTGGTGGAAAGGCTGGCGCGGGAAAATCTGCTCCGCGGAATGCACAGAAGAACAAAACAGCAGCTGATCGGACAGATCGACGCCGACGAAGACATGGCAGGCAAGGCGGCCCGAATGAAGACCGACGTCGGGTACGGGGGCGTCCACGAGGCACGGTTGAGCGAAGAAACCAATCAGATGACGGGGCAGCTCATGGACAGTGTGGCTGAGGGACTCAATACACCGATGGGCGGCAGATATCTGCAGTCAATGTACGATTCCGTCAAGGGCGCCAAGGTGTTTCAGGAGCAGGGGCTTGATCCGATGACATATGTCATGCAGGTCATCATGAACAATGAGAGTCTTCAGTTCAGAAACGAACTGATGGGTGATGTTACCTACACTGACCGGGGCGATGAACAGGCAGCAGGGCGCAGGCAGTTTACCGCCAATTCGGTGAGCAATATGATGATCGGACCGGCCCTCGATATGAGATCCCAGGAAGAGCGGGAAGCGTTTTTTGCCAAGACCCCGGAGCTGAAAGGTCTTTATGAAAAGTATCTGGAGGTGAAGCAGAAGATGAGCGGCCAGATCGATAGATATTAAATGATCGGAGATACCAGCGCGTGGATATTTTTAACATCGATCTTACCTCACAGAAGCTTTTCCGAAATCTTTTGCCCGAAGCGAATCTGTCCCTGATCCGCTCGGGGGAGGTCGTCACCCTGGGCGCCCTGGAGAGCGCGGCGGCCGTCGGCGTCCTCCAGTTCTATATCGATCGCTGGGACAACGCGATCGTCAGCTATTTCTTTGTCGATTCCTCATACCGGCGGGAAAACGTCGGCATGCTTCTTTTTCTGCGTCTTTTCCGGATCCTGGAGGATTCCGGGGCGCATTTTGTGGAGACCGTTGCCGCGGGTGACGAGGATGACCCTGGTCTGGCGCGGTTTATGAAAAAGGCGGGCTTCCAGCCGGATCATATGCTGGGTGTCTTTCACGCGCCGCTTTCCTTCTGGCTGGATTCGGCGATGATGACTGTTCCCGAAGACAGGGAACTCATCCGGCCGCTGGAGGAGCTGACACGCATCGAGCGCGGCACGCTGCTCCAGGCTCTGTTCGCCACGCCTGCACCCGCAAAGAACGGACTGGTCGACGAGGAGGCTTATGAGGAGCGTGTCTCCTGTTATTTCGATGAGGAAGGTGCAAAGGGCTGCATCCTCGTGGGCTGCCGCACCGATCATTCCCTGGAGGTGCTGCGGTTCGGCATGAAGGGCAGCGCTCCCAAGGCGCGCCTGCTGCAGCTGATCCAGGCGGCGCTGATCAGTGCGAATACGCTGTACAGCAGTGATACGCTGATCCTGATCCGCTGCCGCAAGGAACAGGACAGGCGTCTGATCGAAAAGCTCTGGCCCGGCGCCGGGATCTATGAGAGGTACGCCTATGCCAGAGAACTGGATGAACCGGTAGAGGAGTTATACTGATATGGTATCCAAGTCGAATCTTCAGAAAGATCAACAGCCGGATCTCTTGAATGAATCCCTGCTGGAGTCGGATCTCCTGATCTCCGAATACAGGCAGGACCGATCGGACGACGGCGGACCGGAACCTGATGCCCCCGCTGCTCTGCAGAGGGACAGATCGGTACAGCTGGGTGTCCGCGAACACGCTCCCGAGACGCTGACCGTCACGAAGCTGGGAGAACAGCTCCGCACCGCTTCCTATACGGTCGACGGCAAAAAAGCCGAACGGACGGAGCATTCCAAAAGCATGCAGAAGATCTTTGAATCGGTCGAGGCCATGGATCTGTTTCTGGATTTTCCCGTGATCCTGAGCAAAGAGGATTTCGCGGGGCAGCTCGCGGCCATGGAGGACCGCTATCATCATCTGATCGCGGACTGCGCGGAATACATCGACACACACAATCCCTGGACCAAAGAGGGCAAGGTACGCAAGAAAAAGGTCGAAGAGATCCGGGCGATGGCTTCGGAGGAGCTCCTGCATCTGAAGAGCAACGCGGACGCGTTTCTCGAGGAGCAGCAGGGGCAGGCGGAGAGCCGGAAAACGTGGCGCGATGTGATCGCGTTCAGCCGTACGCAGAAGTTCAGGGACGGGGAGGACGGCGTGCAGCTCAGCCGTACCGGCGGCAACACCTCGGTCGTCCACGTGATCACAAAGGGAGAGAAAAAGACCTTCTTCAAAAAACGTGAGAAGATCGAGCCCGAGAGTTTTCAGCGCTCCTATGATGAGTTTCAGGGCAAGTACGCGACGATCAGGACCCGCCTCGAGGATCCGGACGATCCGGATTACAAAAAGCTGCAGCCGGGGCAAAAGACTGCGCTCCTTGCACAGGTTCAGGAGAAAGCGGCTGTTGCCGAGAGCCTGGAGAAGTATATCAAAAAAAGGAAGTTCAGCCAGGCTGACGTACGCGGGCTTTTTTCGCTGGTCCTGGGCAAGGGCGTCAGTATTCTGCCGACGCTGACGCAGAAATATCCCGGACTGGATGAAACATTGTTCTATCAGAAGCTGATGGAGCAGCAACCTGTCTATCTGGCGCACAGACAGAGGCTCGAAGCGCTGAAGGCTGAGGTGAAAGCCCTGCAGAACGCGGTTCCCCCCAATCACGATCTGATCGCCGCAAAAAGAAAAGAGTGGCGTCTGGCAGACGCGGATAAAAGCGCTGTCGAAACGACGATCGGTGTCATGAAGGAACTCAATACGACGATGCTCGCTTCGCGGGTCGCCAGGGAAGGTCCGGAGATCGAGACCGGCAGGGACCTTTCCACGCGCAACGTCGCCACCTCAAGGCTGGCTGAGTTTCTGGGGATCGGAGACTGCGTGGTGCGGTGCGAGATGGCCCGGGTACAGATCGGCGACGAGAAGATGGACGGTGTCGCGATGGAACAGGCCAAGGGGACCGAGATGGGCGCGATCCGGATCGACCAGAAGAAACGCAAGGGCAGGTACACCGTAAACGCTGCCAAGCAAATGCTTGCGCTGCAGGTCTTTGATGTCATCTGCGGACAGCTTGACCGGCATCCCGGCAACTATCTCGCAGAGGCGCAGATCCGGGGCGACAGCTATACGATCACCGGGATCACCGGGATCGACAGCGATATGTCGTTTGGTCTCATGACCTATGACCGGATGAGGGAGAACCCGACCGATCTCGGTTCCATGCGCTTCATCGAGGATGAGAAAGGGAATCTTACCCTGCCGGCCATGAGTGAGGATCTGGCGCACCAGATCATGGCACTCGAGCCGCGGATGCTGCGTTATCTTCTCGGCGATATCCTGAACGCCCGGGAGATGGCCGCGCTGACCAGCCGCCTGAGGGGAGTGCAGCAGGCGATCACAAGGAAGATGGACGAGGAAGACAGGGAGAGGGCAAAACAGGAAAAGCTGCCCGCCGACAAGCGGGTCCCCGTTGTCTCCGTGTTTAAAAAGGATGACGCGGAATGGGAACAGTTCCTTGCGGAGGCGGCACAGAATAAAGCTGTCATTGCGAAAAAGACCTATCTTGAGGAAGGGGCATTGAATTAAGGAGAAGCGGATGAAGGATATCAGGATCACAGAGATCGAGGGATTCCGGATCGGACAGACAGAAAACGCGGCGGCCGGCACAGGGTGCACCGTGATCATCGCCGAAAACGGATGCGCTGCCGGCGTGGACGTCAGGGGCGGCGGCCCGGCCTCCCGTGAATGCGAGCTGCTCAGGCCGTTTTCCGCGGCACAGGCCATTCACGCGCTGGTCATCGCCGGGGGGAGCACCTTTGGCCTGGATGCCTCCGGCGGGGTGCTTGCCTACCTGGAGGAGCACGGGATTGGCTATGACATGGGCGTCACCCATGTGCCGCAGGTATGTCAGTCCGATATCTTTGATCTGACGGTTGGGGAACTGATGGTGCGGCCTGACCGGGAGATGGGCTATCAGGCCTGTGTCAATGCCGAAGGGGCGGGCAATTACCGGGACGGCAACTATGGGGCCGGCTGCGGGGCGACCGTGGGAAAGATGTTCGGCATGGAGCGCTGCATGAAATCTGGGATCGGCAGCGCGGCGGTGAGCCTGGGGGAGATCAGACTCGGCGCGATCGTCGCCGTAAACGCCATCGGGGATGTCTTTGACCCCGAGAGCGGAAAGATGCTCGCGGGACTTCTGTCCGAGGACCGGACGTCCTTTGCGAACACGGAAGCCGCCATGTACGCGGCCGCGGAGATCAGAGAAGGCGGGATCCCCGCCAACACGACGATCGGAGCGATCCTGACGAACGCTGCATTGGACAAGATCCAGCTCACCAAGATCGCGTCGATGACGCACAACGGCTATGCGAGATGCATCCGGCCGGTGCACTGCTCCATGGACGGAGATACCATCTACGCGCTTTCCAGCGGACAGGTTCCGGCCGATATGGATATGATCGGCACACTCTCCGCCAGGGTCATGTCCATGGCGATCGTGAATGCCGTAAAGAGCGCGGAAAAGGCGTTCGGCTATCCGGCTTACGCGGATATGGCCTGACGCACAGATTTTCATGAGATGTAAAAAAGACCCCTTGCCGGGCTTTGCTGTCGGCAGGGGGTGCTGTTTGCCTGTTTTTCGGCTTTCCCGGAATTACTGCCCGGTCGCGAAGAGTCCGGACAGGTAGTGGAAGCCTGCGTAGCCGTCAGCGTTGAAGAGGGCGGGGCCGCCCGCTCCGGCAGGGATCGTGAACGACATCGGTTCGCCCTTGTGTCCTTCGGAGAGGAAATCGACGACCAGGGTGACATCCGGGCGCTGTGCCAGCGCGTCGCCGATCATCTTGTGAAAGGAGATCCAGTGCGTCGTGCTGATATGCAGCGTTTCACCCGGTTTGGCGTTCAGGATCTTGTTCATTGTATTGATGTTGAAGGCGCCGCAGCCGGTCAGCGGAATGCGGTACTGTACAGCCCCGCAGCCCTTGCAGATATAGCACTCCTCGCCATCCTCTTCCTCTGTGGGCTCTTTCGTAGTCTCCCACACATATTCGTGCACGTGGGGCGGTATGTACTGCGGCTGTACCGCTTCCTGTGCGGCTTCTTCTTTTTTGGATATCGTGGGGCCGCGGAGAATAGCGTTTGGCGAAGGAACCCAATCACCGTTTCGAGATGCCATCAATATGCCGTCTTCGGACCAGTTCGAGGGATTTGGAACGATGACGGTAGCGCCGTTTACTTGCAGTGCTTGAACGGAATGAGCATGTCCTGTCGCCTGGAGTTCTGAACCGTTTCCCATGGTCAACGTCCCGACTCTTACCGCAGGGTGACCATCGTCTACTGCGCTTGCAATTACTTTAGCGCCCTCGATCACCAATCCGCCGGCAGGGTTATCAATATCACTATCAATTGCGGCACTATTCCCCTCTGCCGCGGATACATTCAGGGTCTGACCGCTGCCGTTGCCTTTCACGGTGAGAGTATAGTAATGGACTAGCCCATCGCACAAATTGATTTTACCTAACGATTTTTGCGATACATCCATGACGATCGTGAGATCACCGGTCAGCGTGACATTTTCATTATTAGGGATTGCGCTTGCGTTTACTGTGCCTGCTCCATTATAGGCTTCAGCCACCATCTTCATCGGGCCGGCGGTCACAAAGAACGCGGCGAGGAGACCCATCGCGACAGCACGCACGGAGACGCGTCCCACGCGGCGCAGATGGCGCGCTTTGCGGCCGCTGCGGCTTACCGCAGGCTCGCTCAAGAGCTCCGTGAGCCTTTCTTTTTCCTGTTCCTCTTCCCCTGCAAAGGAGAGGATCGACTGCCAGATCTGTTCCTTCATTTCCGGATCTCCTCTTTCTTTTAATGCATCCCCCGTCTCCTGCGGGAGGGTTCTCTGTTTTTCATATACGCTCGACAGTATAGCACATCCGGCTGCTCATTTCTATATACCTAAGATATCTTTTTCGATCAAAAATCATCAGAAAATCAGACCGGTCAGGGGAATTTCGATCCGGCATAAAATCTCCTGCTTTTCTTGCAGTTGCGAGGATTTCGTACTATAATAATATGGTTATGAAGACGGGCGGGACATCAGAAAGACAGATCCGCTTGAGAGGTGTGCTTGCCACGGGATTGATGATCCTGGGGCTGGGACTCCTCTTTCCTGTGCGCGCTTTCGCGGATATTACGCCCGAGGAAAGGGCGGCCATTAAGAAGGAAGCTGAGGATGCCGCCAGGACAGCAGCCAAGGAATATCTGGACGGCGCTTATCCCGAGCTGAAGGGCGAGGTCACCATCCGCGGGATCGGCGAGTTCGGCCACGAACTCACGGCGGATGTCGAGATCAAGGGGGAACACGGCAAGCTCGAGTATACCTGGTACCGCTACGATCCCGAGGAGGATAAGACCAAACAGGTCGGCACCAAAAAGAACTATGTGCTCCAGGACAAGGACGTGGGGTATGTCATCAAGGTCGAGGTCACCGCGCAGGGGATGCGGGGTATCCTGGAGGATCAGGTCGACAGGGAGCACAACGGAGGCAATCACATTCACAGGGCGGTCCTCTCCGATGATGTTGCGCCGTTTGCCATGAATTATGAGCCCGTGGCGGCGGATGACGGCACGGTCACTTACACGGTCGAGATTCCCAAGGTGCTGGGCTGTGAATACAGCTTTGACGGCGAGAGCTGGTCGGACTACAACATCCTGGCGGGGGTGGCCCCCGGTTCGACCGTTATCGGTTATGTGCGATACAAGGACACGGAGTATATCGAGGGAGGCGGCATGACCACGTCGCAGCTGACACTTCCTCAGATCACCAAGGAAACAGCCATGATGGCCAATCCCGGCCAGGCTTCCCCGGAGGCGCAGGCGAAAGCCAAAGAGGAAGCGAAGGCGGGCGAGGAAGCCAAGGCGGCCGCGGCAGAGGCCAAGGCGGAAGCCGAGGCGGAAGCCATCACCGAAGCCAATATAGCGGAAAAGGAAAAAGAAAAGGCCAAGGAGGAAGCGGCCAAGGCCGCGGAAGAAGCCGCGGAGGCGGCGCGCAAGGCGGCCAGAGCCGAGCAGTGGGCAGCTGAGGAGGCAGCCAGAGCTGCTGAGGAGGCAGCAAAAGCCGCGGAAGCGGGCGGAACGGATCTCGCCGCGATGGTTACCCCCGGCGCGGGTTCCGTTAACGCGGACGAAGAGGCCGGTGTGACTGACCCCGAAACCGCGGAGCAGATAGAGAAGCTGCGGCGTGATACGCAGAATTCCTGGATCCGCGTAGTGGTCATCGGCGCCGCCAGTCTGATCCTTGTCGGACTTGGCTTTGAACTGCTGATCGCCGGCGGACAGCATCTGCCCGTGAAAAAGTGGCGTCTGACCGGAAAAATGGAGGAAAAATGAAAAAAGCAGCACAGAAACGTCTTGCTGTGAAGTTCGGCATACTGTTCGTGATCCTTGCCGCTGTATCGATGCTCACCAGTTCCGCGGTTGCGTTTTTCAACCAGAGGGGCGCCTATCACGACGAATGTATCAAGAATCTCCAGAACATGACCAGCTACCTCGCCGTGCAGATGTACAACGAGGCTGACGAATTTGCACATCTTAAGGATTTTTTCACCCAGTATCCCGATGAAGTACAGGTCCCGCTCGATTTCCGCGACGACATGCTGGATGCCAAGGGACGTTTCTACACCTATTTCCGTGAGCACTATCCCGGGGACACCTACGGTGTGACCGTCGGTTTTGACGGGCTCGATCACGAAGCGCAGCGTCTCTATGTCAACTGGCGTTTTGAAAAGTGGTTCATCATCTTCTTCGATGCCACGGAAAAGTTCGGACTGAGTTATGTCTACTTCATCTATCCGGACGAGAGCAAGGATCACACGATGATCTACATGTTCGATCCGACGCTGGAGACCCGGGTAACCGAGGACGGCCGCGAGATCCTGGATCTTGGGATCGGCGCGTATGAGGATCCGAAGCTCCATAGATACATGTGGGAGGCCTGGGATCAGGGCAAAGCACCCAATGGCTTTGACACGCTGAGCAACGAATTCGGCAATGTCTACACCTACTGCATGCCGCTCATCCTGGAGGATGGTGTCAAGACGGGACTTGTCTGCGCCGAGATCAGCATCGAAGATGTCAATGACGCGATCCTGATCTCCGTGGTCCGGCAGCTCGCCGCGACGATCGTGATCCTGCTCCTGACGATGTTCTTCCTGTATCGTTTCATGAAGAACAAGGTGCTCAACAGGATCGACCGTCTGGAAAAAGACGTCGCCAAATACTCCGATGAAAAGGATCCGCATATCGCCGGAGAGATCCGGATCCACAAGGGCGATAACGATGAACTGGGCTCCCTGTCTGAGGAGTTTGCCGATATGATCGGCGAGCTGGACGAGCACATGAAGAATCTGCAGACGGTCACCGCGGAAAAGGAGAGGATCGGCGCGGAGCTCAATGTCGCCACGAAGATCCAGAGCTCCATGCTGCCGCGGATCTTCCCGCCGTTCCCGGAGCGTCAGGATATTGATCTCTACGCTTCCATGACCCCGGCCAAGGAGGTCGGCGGAGATTTCTACGATTTCTTCCTGCTTGACGACGACCACATGGCGGTGGTCATCGCGGATGTGTCCGGCAAAGGTGTTCCCGCCGCGCTGTTCATGGTCATCGCCAAGACGCTGATCAAGAACCATCTGCAGGCCGGTGAATCCGTTGAGGAGGCACTTAAACAGACCAACAATCAGCTGAGCGAGAATAACGACGAGATGCTGTTCGTGACGGCCTGGGTCGGTGTTGTGGAGATCTCGACCGGCAGGACGGAGTTCTGCGATGCCGGCCATGAGACGGCCTATCTCCTGCACCCGAACGGAACGGTCACGGCAATCAAACCCAGCAAAAAG
>JAILFA010000014.1 GCA_024687125.1 Lachnospiraceae bacterium | reverse complement strand
ATCATGGAATACCGGTCGGAACTGTATACCGGAATCTCCGATCCGGATAAGATCATACCTGAAATGCTCCGTCGAATGGAGGACGCGGGGCTGCGCAAAGTGATCGCCGAGATCCAGAGCCAGCTGGATGCATTCCTTGCCGATGCATAGAAAGCTGCTTTCCGGTCACCCTTTCGCTTTCTGCCTGCCGAAATATCCTTCGAGCTTCTCCCTGAGCTCGTTCCTCGTGATCTTTTTGAGCAGATAGTCCACCGGGCGGAGCTTCATGGCGGTGAGAACGCTGGACGTGGAGCTCTGTCCCGTCAGGAACATCACCGGAACCACATCGGAATCCGTATCGCTCTTGAGCATCTCCAGTATGGTGGGGCCGTTGACCACCGGCATCTCATAGTCTAAGAGCACCAGATCGGCCTTGTTGGTGTTCAGCCACTGGATCGCCTTCATGCCGGAATTGGCCATGACAATGGTGTAGGTATCCTTCAGCCATTCCCGGATCATCTGCATGTAGGCCACGTCATCATCTACGATGAGAATGGTTTTCCTCTTCGCCATCGTCATCCGATTGTCAAACTGCAGTTTCACCGCCTCCAGGAAACGATTCATGTCTAACGGCCGCTCAAACCAGGCGCTGATACAATCCTCCGGCATGGTCTCGAGCACCGACTCGTACTCCTCCTTCCTGCCCACCAGGATCAGGCCCTTCTCCTTTTCCATGCACAGATCCTTCAGATACACGATGAACCCGGGATCGATGGGCGTCTTATCATCCATATAGTAGACCAGGAGATGACTGTCGCGCTCCCTGACATCGAGCTCCTGCATCTCCGTCGGGACAAAGACTCCCTCAAATCCGATCTCCGCAAGCTTCGATTCCATCCCATGCACCGAAAAGGTTTCCTTTACACTGAGTATCAGTACCCTGTTGTCGATCATAGCCCCTTCCCCCTATACTCCGAGCTTACTACGAATGCCGTCCCAGTCAAGCCGGTTGAGACAGGCTCTGACATCTCCGATCATCGCTGATGTCTCCTCAGGAAGCCGGCAGCCTTGCAGTGCGTTCAGCGTATCCTCGACCAGCGAATAATCCTCCGCCATGGCGTATTCCTTCAAAGCCATCATGGCATCCGCCAGATCCTCCTCCGGGATCTCCTCCTTTTCTTCTTCGTTCAGGTGATCCAGGATCGCACGCTGATATTTCCGGTAGAGCGCAATGAATGCCTCATGTTCCCGTCTGATGAAATCATCGTCTCCGCCCTCTCCCGCGCGCTCCATGGCCGCCGCCGTCGCAGACAGCACCATGGCTCCGATGACCCGGGAGGTGCTCTTTAGACCGTGCGCCTTGATCGTGTAGTTCTCCCGGTCGCCGGCTTCCAGGCACTTACATAATACCGATACATTCTCATCCACATGCGCCAGGAAGATGTCCACAGAGGAGAGATAGGCGTCCGCGTCCCCGCTGTTGGCAAGCCCGGCGTCGATATCGATGAGCGGCTCATGCAGCAGCCAGTCCGGGAGCTTCGCCTTTTCCGCCTTGAGGTCCGTTTTGCTCTTCTGCGATGCCGAGGGAACCGCCGTTGCAGGGCCGCCTCCGCCCGCCAAGACACTCTGCACGGCAACGAGCATCGCCTCCGCCCGCACCGGCTTTCTGATGAAGGCAGCCGCTCCCACATCCTTTCCGCGGCTCTCCGCCTCCTCGGTCTCATCCGCCGTCATAAAGACAAAGGGTACCGCCTTGCCGTATTTTTCCTTTATTGCCGTGCACAGTTCAAACCCCGACATTCCCGGCATCTTGACATCCGATATCACCAGGTCGGGTTTTTCTGTCTCAAAGAGCGCCAGCGCCTCCGCTCCCGAACCCGCGGTCAGCGTCTCATAATCATTCTTCAGCGCTCTTGCGGCCAGCTTGGCCATCATGGGCTCATCATCCGTTATGAGTATCTTTTTCAACCTTCCTCCCCCTTTTTCTCCTGATCGGATCCCTCTCACCCGAGATCACCTTGTATCCCTGGAGCGAAAGCTTTTCCATATTGTCGTCATAGGTCTCATCCATACTGTCATAGGCGGATTCGGTAAAGATCAGGCAGATATGCTCCGGATGTACGTTGTTTTTCCCACGCAGGTTCCAGATCAGATCCGTCAGGTTCCTCTGCATGCACAGATAGGCGGAGAGCCTGACCGACACATAGGGAAAGCCGTCCTGCGTCATGTCGCCGCTTCCGGCATAGGCGAACACCTTCCCCAGCACACATTCCTCGTATCGGATAAAAGCGCCGCCTCCGCCGGACAGCTCCGCAAGAATCCCCTCATCGATCTCTCCGTAATACATATCATCGATCCCCGAGACCGCTTCGGCATACAGCACACTGTCATCCTTCTCCGATAAAACAGGCCGGTAGGATACCCTGACCCGGTCATCGCTGATGGCGCGCATCAGGATCTCATCCAGCTTCATCTGGATCTGATACTCGCGCTTATCCAGGATAAACGCGGCATGATAGAAGATCTTGGATCCCGTAAAGCCGGCGAAGCTGTGCCCGAAGCTGATCAGCTCTGCCTCGTTTGATATCTCCTCCGGATACTTCACCGACACGGTCTTAAGCTCGACCCGGATGCCGCTGTCACCCAGCGGGTTATTCTTCCTGATCATGTCCCGGATGGTGGGGATGGCCTGCACCGGATTGTACTCCATGTTCCCCAGGATGATGTAGAAATACCCTGGATCCTCATAATAGTATTCGTAGGAGAGCTTTTCCGCCCTGCCGAAGGAAGTGATGGCCCTCTCCACCTCATGGACGTAGGCAAAGAATCCTTTTTCGCCTAGATAGCGTCTCAGCTCCTCCGCGTTCACGATGGAGGCGATGACCACCTGGACCCGCTGCCCTGAGAGCTTAATCTTCTTGATCTCGTCTCGGAAGGCGAAAAAGCCCGGAAGGCCGGTGTTAAGGTCCACCTGGATCTCGGGCTTCTGCACATACAGCACCACGAACAGCAGGGTGATGGCGGTGAAGTAACTCTCCACCGTCAGATTGACCCACACAAACTGGATCGCCACGCCCACGATATTCAGGATGTAGATCGACGCCAGGGACAGCCACTCCGACAGCCTGAGCATTTTTTTGCGGGTAATGAGCAGATACACGCCAAGGAGCAGATACATGAAAGCGAATGCGTAGATGAACAGGATCCAGTCCCCCCGTTTGTATCCCTCCTGTTCCGTTACGGTATACACCTTATGATTCCCAAGATTCAGGAGCAGAATGACAAGGATGCCGGTATAGGGCAGGACCAGAGGGATCTTCCTGAGCACGCCCCGGATCCGGTACCAGGTCCTGGTCACGGAATAAATGTAGAAGATAAACAGAAGGTTTACGGCGTTGCGGGTGATAAAGTAGAAGTAATTAAAATAATATACCGCCGCGGCAAGCGCGGGTGACATGGTCCCGTCGGCGTTTGCGATATTGCAGACAAAATCGGAAACGGCGCAGAAGAGCGACAGCCAGAGCACAGCCAGAAACAGCCGGTTGGACCGTCCCATGGTCAGCTTGCGCGAGATCGAGGCGATGATCAGCACGGTGAAGATGGGGATCGATACACCGATAAAGGTAATTCCCAGATAATTCATAGATCACTTCCTCGCAAAGGTGAGCCCGAAGGTTCCCGGCCCGCAGTTGATGGCGATGGAGGGTGCGGCTTTCGTCAGATACACCTTGTCAAACGGAAGGATCTCCGCCACCATCTCCTTCACTTTATCCACCTCATTCTTCCGCATTCCCACATAGGGGATGCACAGCACGGAGGTATCGATCGTATCGGGATCCCGCAGGACGGATCGGATATACCGCTCCTTTACCCGCTCGTAATTCCCGGCGATGATCCCCCGGGTATGTACCCTGCACTCTCTGGTGTCGATGACCGGATGCAGCATCAGGGCCTCGCAGAGCTTGTTGACGCCGGAGGAAAGCCTGCCGCCCCGGTAGAGATACTCCGTCGTGCGGATGACGAATGAGAATTCGATCCCGTCCTTTTTCTTCTCCAGCATCTCCGCCACGGCCTCCGCGTCCATCTGCCCCGACTCCGCCAGATCATATCCGTACAGCGCCAGAAGACCGGTGCCGCTGGAAAGATGACCGGAATCGACGACCCGCACGTTGTAGAAGGAAAGTGCCGCCTCACAGGCGTTGACAAAGCTGTGACTGGCATACTTCGCCGTGGTGATATGGATGATGTGCTGCGCCCTGGTGAGCATTCCGGAGAAAAACTCCTCGTATTCCGCCACCGTGGGAGCTTCGCTCCCGGCGACCACGGAGCTGTCCTCCAGATAGCGGACGATACCGTCGCCGCCCGCTTCCTCGCCGTCGTAGAACAGCCCCCTGTCCAGGCGGACGCGGCAGGGGATCACGGGGATCCCCAGTTTCTCCCGGATGTCCGCGGGCAGATCCGCCATACTCTCGGTGGTGATGAGCACGGGCACCTTTTTCTTCATCTCCCGCACGATCTCGTCGGACGCGTAGTTCTCGTCTTCCCGGGCGGATCGGACCACCTTGTCGACCGGCAGCAGCTTCTGGATCACCTTTTCGAGGTTCTCCGGATCCACCGGCTTCACCAGATAGTCATCAAATCCTTCCTTCCTGTAGAGCGCCTGGTTCTCACCCCCCGCGTTGGCGGTGAGGGCGACCACCGGTGTGGACTTGGACAGGCCGCCCGCCTGTTCCCTGATGGCATGCAGGCACTCGATCCCGTCCATCTCGGGCATCAGATGATCCATGAGGATCACATCATAATGATCCGTGAGCGTCAGCTCCAGACAGGTCTTTCCGCTGTCCGCGGTGATCACCTGCACTTTGGTGTCCTTTAACAGTTTCTTCACCACCAGCAGATTGGTGCTGGTATCATCGACCACCAGGATCTTGGCCTCCGGCGCCTCAAAGCTCTGATGATACTCATATTTTTCATTGATCCCGTTAAGCTTCAGCGCGGAGAAATCACCCACGATACTTTCGTCCGCGATCTCCTGCTCAATCTCCACCTGAAAGGTGGAGCCCTTGGTATAGACGCTGTTCACGGAAATGGTTCCGCCAAGGAGTTCCACCAGCTGCTTGACGATGGAAAGCCCCAGTCCCGTACCTTCGATATACCGGTTCTTTTCGGTATCCTCTCTGCGGAAGGCATCAAACAGATGGGGGATGTTCTCCTTCTTGATCCCCATTCCGGTATCCTCCACGCTGTAGGTCACCCGGGCCATATTGCCGCCGGTCCTGACGCAGTGTACGGAGAGGGTGACGCTCCCCTCGGGCGTATACTTGATCGCATTGTTGAGCAGATTGATCAGGATCTGCTTGATCCTGACTTCATCGGAGAAGAGCTGGGCGGGGATACTCGGGTCGACGGAGACGAAAAACTCCAGCCCCTTTTCATTGGCTTTTACCCAGACCATGTTCACGATCTCCGTGAGCATCTTGCCCACATCGTAATGGACCTTCACGATATCCATCTTGCCGGATTCGATCTTGGACATATCCAGGATGTCATTGATCAGGGACAGCAGGATCTTGGACGCCGCCTGGATATTCCGGGAATTCTCCGCCACCTCCGGTCCGGCATTCACCCTGAGGTTCATCTCATTGAGTCCGATGATGGTGTTGATGGGAGTCCGGATCTCATGGCTCATGCTGGAGAAGAACCGGTTCTGCGCCCTGTTCATCTCCTCGATCTCCTTGGCCTGCTCCTTCGCCTTTTCGTTCTCCTCCAGGTACAGCCGGTACTGGGAGACCACCATGTAGTAACTGATAAAGCCGACCAGGATGACGGAAACCAGGGAATCGATATACCACGGGCGCTTTTCATGGTAAGAGGCCAGCTCGGGATACAGGTAGCAGAAGATATACAGCGCGACGATCTCCACCGTGAGCAGACCAACGATCACCCGGCGCGGCTTGCCCCTTACCGTCAGACCGACATACATATAGGCAAAGCAGTACCAGATCACGCCGCCTCCTGTGAGGCTTCCGCCGCCCAGAAAGGCGACCGGGATCACCACAAGGATGATACATATGGACATGATGACAGCCCCCAGCTGCATCCTGTCATGTTTTATGACCAGATAGGTCATGATGGGGACCGCGATGACCGTGGCGAACAGGACCAGGATCTCCACCAGGTTTTCCCCGATCACGATATCCCCTATGACGGCAAGGATCATGGCGATCTCGCCGACCACGGTCACCAGGGTAAAGATCCTGGATCGGACATCATCCTTATAATGCAGAATGCCTTGAATAAAGGATTTTATCCTTTCTGCCATATCAGTCCCCCTTATCCGAGCAACTCGGCGATCGCCGCCAGGAGCTTCGCATAATCATCCATAAATCCGGCGTGGTGCTCTGTGATGAATGCTTCATCACCACCCTTTGCCGCGGTTTCCAGCGCCTTTGCTGCTTCGGAGATCCCGGCCGCCCCCAGCAGAGCGGAGGTGCTCTTGATACTGTGAACCCTGATCTCGTAGTTCTTCCAGTCCCTGTTGTCGAAATACTCCCGCAGCACCGCGAGCCTCTCGTCCTTTTTATCTACATAATCTCCCAGAAGCTCATCGTAGAAACCGGTGTCACCGCCGCAGTAGTCGATCCCGTAGGCCGTATCCACACCCAGCGCCTTTAAGGCGGCGTAGCGGTCTGCCGGGGCATCCGGTACGGCCTGCGGCGCTGCGGGCTCCGCAGCCGGGAGATCCTGTGCCTTTGCGGCAGGCTCCGGGGCAGCCGCGCCCTTCCTGCGTCTCCTTCTCGGTTCCCTCGTAAATACGATGGCGGATTTCGGCAGCACGCGCCGGAGCTCCCTCTCCAGCTCCGGGATCTGGATCGGTTTGGGCACAAAGCCGTCGAAGCCCTCTGCGAAGAACATCTCCCGGGCGGAGCTGATGGCGTTGGCCGTAAGGGCGATGACGCGGATCTCGCGGTTTGCTCTGGCGGCATCCTGCCGGATCCGATGCATGGCCTCCACACCGTCCATCCCCGGCATCATATGGTCCATGAAGACCAGGGTGAAATCATTCTCCCTGCACAGATCAACGGCCTCCTGCCCGGACCCCGCCGTCATCACCTCCATGCCGTATCTGCTGAATATCTCCCGTCCCACGACGAGATTCATATGTTCGTCATCCACCACCAGGGTTTTAAGGCCCGGCGTGGTCAGATATTCCACGGTATCAATATTCCCGCCGGTGAATACCTGATTGAGGAAGTCCGCCACCTGCGAGCCGTAGAAGGGCTTGGGCAGAACGGTCAGTCCCGGGGTCACATCTCCGTCAAAGCCTCTGTCTGCCACAAGCGCCACATTCATCTGCTTTGCCAGCTGATCGATGTACTCCCTGTTGTTTAAATACTCTCCCGTACCGACGAAGAGGTGGGTGAGTTTGGCGCTCTCCACGACCTTTTCCAGCTCCTGCCTCGACTGTACACGGACCAGCTGGATGGACAATCCCGCGGACAGATGGGCGATCATCTGCATATAGTATTCCCGGACCTTCGGGTGACCGGTGGTCATAAAGCCCAGGAAGCCCCCGACGACGCAGGTTTTGTTGTTTCTGACGGAGATGCTCGGTGTGGGATCCTCCACCTCCTGCGGAATGCTGACCTTGACCGCAGTTCCCTCGTTGGGTCTGCTCTCAATGGTGAGCACACCGCCCATGGCCTTCACAAAGCCGTTCACAATAGGGATCCCAAGGCCCAGACCGCCCTTCGTCCTGGATCTGCCGGAATCCACCTGATAGAACTTGTCATATACGTTGTCCAGTTCCTCTTCGCTAATGCCCACGCCGGTATCTCTGACCTCGATCATCAGGTTGATGCCGTAATCCCGCTTCACAGGGTAGATGCGCAGACATACGCCGCCTTCCTTGGTGTATTTATAGCCGTTTCTGATAAGATGCCACATCACCCGCCGGATCTTGGCCTCGTCACCGATGAGCCTCGCGGGAGTCGTGACATCAATATCCACCACCAGATCCAGCCCGAAATTGTCCGTCTGATCCAGCTGCACCAGCAGGTCATTCACCAGGGAGCCCGGCATATAGCTCTCGTGGCTCACCGCCACGTTTTTCATATCGATCTCCGTGAAATCCAGGATGTCGTTGATCTGCTCCGAAGCGCGATGTCCCGCCTCAGTGATCGACTGCATCTTGTCGAGCGCGCTTTCCGGCAGGTCCTCGTTCTCCAGCACGTAGGACAGTCCCAGGACCGCTCCGATCGGCGTCCGGATCTCATGAGAGACGTTGGCGAGGAAGCTGTTGACACGCCCGTTTTCCTCGGCAAGCGCATCGATCTGCTCCAGATAGCGCTTCTCCGATACATCCCATGCCGAGACCAGCCGCTCAATGATGAGCGCAGCAAGCGGGATCACCATAAAAACCATGACCGTGCGCACCACGCTGCCGCGCCCCATATTCAGTCCACCCGTATTTTTGACAACCAGCAGATGAAAGATCAGCGACAAAAAGGAACCCGCAATGCCGAACCACAAAAGCGGCTTCTCTCTGGTGAACGCGAAGAGGAATATCATGATCACAATGACCGTACCGCAGTCATAGGAGGTATTGATCTTGATACAGTAATAGAAGACCAGGAACATCGAGAAGGCACCGCAGGTGTAGATCTGCGCCCTCTGGGGGATCACATCCATGATATAGAGCATCCAGCACATGGCGGCTCCCGTAACGATCACCGGGAGCATCCAGATCTCCCAGTCCAGGAGCCGGTCCAGCACGATCAGCATGATCGAAAGGATGGTCATGCATGTGATCATGCACAGATAGATGATCTTTTTCAGTTCGGTTTTTACACTGCCGCTCTCCACCGCTGTATCTCCCCGTCCCTCTCACTCATGATATTGACAATGTCATTCTCTGTGAATCCTTACAGGTATTCCGGATGCCCGTGCCCTGTCTGATTATAGCAGATATGGAACGGAGATTCTACCGTGCGGTCTGCTAGTATCATTTACTTTTATACTGCGGTGTGGCATAATTTTCTCCGAAGTGACTCATTCCGGGTTGAGGTGGCAGGCACATATGATAGATCACATTGTTTCGTATGAAATAGCTTCTCTGCCGATCTTTGTTATCCTGATCGTTGCCACCATCTCGCGAAGGCTTACAAAGGGCAGATCCAACAAGCTGCTGTTGGCCATCATTATTTTTTCTCTCATTGCGGCGACCTGTGACTTCTTCAATTACGCGGTGATTTGGTCCTATCCGCTGGAACAGTGGAAGGTGACATGGGTATTCCTGTGGAATTACGGATATTTCATCTTCCGGTATTCCCTCACCATGCTCTACATTTACTTTTTTTATTCCGTGTCCCACACCTGGTTCAAGATAAAAGCTCTTTGGAAAAAGCTGCTCATCGCTCTGCCATGTATCATCATACTGATCATGTACACCGCAAACCTGTGGCTGGGCAACCTGTACAGTGTGAATGCCGAAATCGGATACCATCGGGGCAGCGGCATTGTCATCACTGCAGCGCTGGGATCTGTGTATCTGATCTATGGCATCGTCCTCCTGGCAGTAGACCGAAAGTATATGGAGCTTTCCGAGTGGCTGTCGGTGGGTTCCATTTTTGCCTTTAATATTCTGGGGATCATCATTCAGGGTATCAAGGACAACCTGATCATCGAAAGCTATTTTACGGCCATATCGATCCTTTTTCTGGTCCTCTATGTGCAGAAACCCGAGCAGCAGCTCGACCTGGACACGGGACTGCCGGGTATTCATGCTTTCAGGGATACTTTAAAAAGGATCGAGCTCACCGGCCAAAAGGTGCAGATCATCATGGCCTATATCGAAAACGCAGACGAACTCAACAAATTCATGGGAGACGAAGCCTATCTGCGCTATATCCACGCTGTAGAGAGAGCGATCGCAGTTTTCGGCAGGGCAGAAAGACTTTCTTATGAATTCTACTTTGAAGAGCCGGGGGCGTTTTATCTCGTTCTGGATGATGTGAACTACAATCCTGCCCAGGGCATAGCGGATATCAGGGACAGGGTACAGAAGGAGACAAAAGAAATGTCCGACTCCGGTATCCGTGTAGTACTTAAGGTGGTTGCCGTCAGATTTCCGGAGGAGGTTTCCACTGCGGACAGTCTCCTCTATTTTAGCCGGAGATTCCTGCGGTATACCTCCCAGAAGATCTTTTACCATGCGCCCCAGATCATAGACCAGAGGAATTACCAGATCGAAAAGCGTTTTGACGAGATATACCGGCGGGCCGTTGAGGAACAGCGGATCAGGATGCTTTACCGTCCTGTATGGTCCGAGAGTCAGAAGAAGTATGTTTTTGCGGAGGCGGGCTTTTCCATCATCGATGATGAATTCGGAGAGATCGACGGTGATACCGTGACAGCCATTGCCAGAGTCAGGGGAGCCATAAGCGTACTGGAGAAATACCTCTTGGAACAGGTTTTTTTCTTTGTCGGGAGCGGAGCCATGACCGGGGCCGGACTGGAGTATATTGTGGTAAAGCTTTCGCCTGCACTGGCCATGCAAAAGATCTTTCCGGATCAGATCTGGAACCTGCGGAGCCAATACACCATCCATGCGGAACAGATCTGCTTCAGCTTTTCCGGGATGGCGGACGGCGGCTCCATGGAGGGCCTTTGGGAAAACATGAAAAAGCTGTCCCTTCAGGGGTATCGGATCTCCCTGGAGGGATATGGCAGCGGGGAAGTGAATATCCGCCGGCTGTCCGAGCTTTACGTAAGTACTGTTACTCTGGACAGGCGCCTGACGGATGAAATGGAATTAGCCGGAGGAGAGGCGATCCTAAGAGGCACCATAGGGATGCTGAAAAGTGTCCCCCTCGCGGTGGTGGCTACGGGAGTGGATGACGAAAAGACCAGAGAAAAGCTTTTGGATATGGGTTGCGACCTTTTGATGGGAAAGCTTTTCACATTAGAGCAGAATTAGAGGGGAAGTTTCAGAAAACAAAAAGGGCAGGTATCAATTGAAGAAAACAGTATTGTCATTAGGTATCATGCTAGTATTTTTATTCGTATTCGTAACCCCGGCACAGGCGGCGGGGCAAACGCTTCGCGCCAGGGAAGACGGAAGCTTCAGAATTCTTATAGTGACGGACACCCAGGATACGGACAATCCCCGGCAGTTAATGCTTGATCTTTTAAAGGCCGAATTGGATACGGCAGATGCAGATCTTGTTATCCTGCTTGGAGACAACATCTACGGCCGATATATCGGCGTTGACGCGACGAAAGTCCGCGCCGCCATCGATGCCATTATGGAGCCTATTGCCGAGAGGGAGCTGCCCTTTGTGGTGGCCTTTGGAAACCATGATGATGAAAAGAGTCTGAGCAAAGAGGAGCAGCTTGAAATGTATAAAAGCTATCCGGGCTGTCTTAACGATGATCCCGATATTTCCGGGGTGGGCAATACCTGTCTGCCCTTTTGTGATGTAACCGGGAATGAGGTAAAGGCCCTTTTATGGGTCATTGACAGCGGCACCTATGCAAACGAGGACATCGGCGGATACGACTATGTAAAAGAGGATCAGATAAACTGGTTGAAGACGGGCGTAGCCGAATATAGTTCCGAAATCATTCCTGCATCCTATGTTTTCCAGCACATCCCTGTACCCCAGGTATATTCGCTCCTTTCTCCGGCAAAGCCTTTTGAAAAGGGGGCTGTCAGCGCTGTCTTTAACCCCTTCAGTGACTGGTATACACAGAATAATGATGCTATAAGTGCCGGAAGCTTTGGGGAGACTCCTTGCCCGCCCAAAATCGACAGCGGCGAGTTTCAGGCATGGAAGGAATGCGGTGTAAGGGCTGCATTTTTCGGTCACGATCATTTAAATGACTATGTTGGATGCGTGGAGGGGATCGACCTCATTGCCACCTCGGGCATTGGGTTTTATGACTATGGCGACGGTGATGAGCATGGGGCCAGGATACTGGTACTCCACGCTGACCGGCCGGAGGAATACGAAACGGAAATGCTTTATTACAGGGATCTTTTTGATACGCCCCTGTCTCCTTTTGACCTCTCCCATATTGGGATAGAGGCCTTTAGAATCATTGTGTCTGCCCTTGGGATCATCATCATTTCAATATTGATTCTGATGTTTATCATTAAAAAACGGAAAGTCTCAGTTTGAATATGCCGCAAATGTTCAATTCCTTTCCTCGTTTGCAGCTTCCATTCCGTCACGCTGACGGGCGGCGAGCCGATGCTCCACCCACGCTTTAACGATGTCGTGCGCGCGATCTATGAGTGGAACATGGTGCTCGAAAAACTCACAACCAACGGCTGTTTTCTGCAGCAGGACACGCTCGACCTTTTCCGCGAGCTGCACGCCGCGCCGCTGATTTGAGAAGAGCTGAAGAGCGGGCAAATCGAGAAGGTTGGATTGATGCGGTTGACTTTGACCGCGAAATGGGGATAATAGATTGAAAAAATTAAAGTACTCACCAGATTATGTTGAAAAAATGAGCAGATAGGTGTTTCTGTTTGTGAAATGTACGGTGCGGATACAGATTGCTTGTGCATTTTTGTTGCAAAGAACTACGTATTTTATCGGATAGAAACGGATTGTATTTATGTCGTGAACGTCTATAACGAACGTGAAGATTTCATGATGGACCTGTTTGGAATATCCGGACGCACGCAGGAGTCTATAGATTATTGGGGCGAATGATACCCGCCAAGGAAGCTATAGCATTGTCACCCGTGACAATGAAACTTCAAAAAGTATAGTAGATACATTCAAACAGTTCATAGGCGAACTGTTAAAACGGCCTAAATCCGCTCAAAATACATTGTTCAGAAAATGTATTTGCGAGCTGGAATAGTGTAACACATGGCGCTGGATTCTGCCCGAGAGCGCTCAAAAAGGCAAGCCCCATAGCTGGGACTTGCCTTTTCGTTATCGAATATAATTAATCTCTCTGTTACCAGACCATAATCCGATCATCCGTGGCAACATACATCCCGTAGTCTCTCCTGTCGATGCATTTTCACTGTCTCCTGCTCTTGAAGGTTCACCATAGCCGGCTGAACAGCCTGCAAGGCTTGTGAGAACCATCGTTGCAAGAAGGATAGCAGACATGCACCTCTCTGCTCGTCTTTTCATCCTTTTCTCCTTTCCTCCTTTCCTCCTCCTTCCATGTATCCGCCCAATACCCTGAACAGAACAGTTACGTAAGCCTTATAATAAACTAGAGACATTTAACTTACCGTTGTCAATACTGCTGTTATGTATAACCCCAAATATGTCCGCTATGACATGCATTCTTGTTATCTGGATTATATGCCCCTGAATTAGAATAATTATATGAAATCTCACTCGGATAAAGAATAAGCCTCCCAATCTGTCGGGCTATAATCTTCGGCAGATAGAGAAGTTTATAGTTCATTTTTGGCCATAATTCACTTAAGATTAAAAATTATTGCCGTAAACCGAGTTTTTTCGTATAGTATAGAGAGGCATCGGCCATCCGCCGCAGGAGCGGCTCTGGCAGGTTGCAATTATGTTAAATAAGAATAGACTCAACGATAAGCCCTTAACAATGTAACCGGCGGAGCCGGTTGAACAGTTTACGGTGATTCAAACGACTACGCCGATGTGAGCTCCGGTCCCGGCATGGCTTACAACGTGGCAGACTTAATCTATAACGGTACAAGCGCCGAAACTACAGGTTGTCATAAATCCGGCGCTCCTGCTGCTGTATTTTTGATTGTGCTTTTTGGGAAGCAGAAAAGAAGAGGAGGAAAATCCGAAGGATGAAGACAGAAAGGAAAATACTCGGAGTACCCCGGAAGTGCTTTTACGGTGTGCTGACGGTATGCATTATTGGAATTATTACCGGTTCGTTTCTTGATCTTCAGATCAATGAAAAAATGGCCAATGTCACGAAAATAGGATCCATCTTTGCCGCATATGGGTGTTATTTTTCATATTGCCTGTATCCTGCGGCCGGAATGTGCCTCTATAAGGGTCTGAAGAAGAAAAATAACCCGATGGCCGGAGCAGTGCTGCTGATCATAGGGTGGTTCCTTGCGGTGTATTATACAAACAGTTACAGCGGATCAAAGCTCAGGGAGCTTTTTCATTATACGGCAGTGGAGTCATCTGTCTGGATATCGGTTCTTAGCTGGTTTATTATCGCAGTGCTGTATGTCTGGCCGGTTTTTTTGTGCAACAGGGTGATCGATGATGCAGACGCAGATAAGCTCATCGCTGTCGGGGCGGCAATTCTTGTTGCGGGTGTTTTATCTGATAATATGAATCTTTGGCTTAAGCAGGTGGCGTCAAGACCACGGTACAAGTACCTGCTTACGTTAGATGATCCTGTAAGCGAGTTTCGCAACTGGTGGCAGATGATCCCGAATCTTGCGGGAAGCAATGACAGTTATAAGTCGTGGCCGAGCGGCAATATGACAATAGCGGCCATGATGTTCAGCCTTCCCATGCTTACGGATGTAACGAGAAAACGGAGCGACGGGAAAAATCTGATCGCCTTTGGAATAGCCTGCTTTTTTGTAGTCTTGTATGGTTATAACAGGATCCACATGACGAACCACTTTCTGACAGATGTTTGCTTTGGTACATTGTTCACTTACCTGATCTATGCGGCTGTAAGCTGTGCTTTTTTGGGAGAACCAAAGAAGCCGGGCTGAGCAGAAGATAAAGGAGTCCGTAAAGCGGTTGAAAGTCGGTAATCCCACACAGGAAGGCATAGGTCTGTTTGAAGGCCGGCCGGTTTCTTTGGGCAGAGAGCGTATTACAACAAGGCTTAAGCGTTCAGTCATTGATGGAAGCATATATGGAGATGGAGTAAATAAACAAATTCAAACTGCAGGGATAATCTGATCGTAAGGAAGACTGGAATTATAATCGATATCGGTATTTTGCCGACGACAGGAGATAATATATTTATGGCAGGAACAATTATTTCAGGCGTGATCTATGGTTTGGTTGCACTGACAATGTTTGGAATAGGGATCAGCCAATTGAAGAGTAAGGATCCTGTTGGATTTTATACGGGAGAGAAGCCGCCGGCAAAAGAACAATTGTCAGATGTTAAAGCCTGGAACAAGAAACATGGGATGATGTGGCTGATTTACGGAGGGTGCATTGTATGCTCATGGATATGCTCGGTTCTTATCGGGGATAGTCTGTACTCGGTAATACCTTTGACTGTAGGTGTTCTTGCTCCTATAGTTGTTCTCATCATTTGCCATCATAGACTTATTAAGAAGTATTATATAACGAAATCCTGAACCAGATGAACCGGTAAATAAGCGAACAGAGGGCAAGTCATTCCGGAAACTGGCTTTCAGGATAATGATAGAAACACGTATTATCTGAGAAAATACACACGATCATGCAGAGGAAATGATCCATGGTTGAGCATACCTATATGACGTCCTGTGGCAATATTCATTACTGGGTGAATAAAACCGCTGAGCATAACAGACCGCAATTGGCATTTCTGCCTGGGCTTACCGCAGACCACAGGCTTTTTGATAAACAAATAGAGTATTTTGAAGAACGCTATCCTGTCCTTGTCTGGGATGCGCCGGGGCATGCTTCATCAAGACCGTTTTCGCTCAGCTTCAGTTTAATGGATAAAGCAAAGTGGCTTTATGAGATACTGATCCAAGAAGGCTTCGACAAACCGGTAATCATCGGGCAATCCATGGGCGGCTATGTTGCGCAGACATATGCCCAGCTGTTTCCGGAGAAGCTGCATGGATTTGTCTCAATCGATTCCGCGCCTTTACAACGCGGATATGTGACTTCCGCTGAAATATGGATGCTTAAGAGAATGGAGCCTGTGTATCGTCATTACCCCTGGAGGCTTCTTCTTAAGAGCGGGACCAAAGGAGTCGCCACATCGGAGTATGGCAGAAATCTGATGCGCAGTATTATGATGGTTTATGACGGTGATCAGGATTGGTATGCCAAAATCTCAGGCCACGGATTTAGAATGCTGGCAGAGGCAATGGAGGCAGATCTCCCGTATGAAATAAGGTGCCCGGCGCTCCTTCTTTGTGGGGAAAAAGATCATGCAGGTTCCTGTATCCGATACAATAAGGCATGGCACAAAAAGACCGGCATTCCGATCGAATGGATCAAAGGGGCAGGACACAATTCCAATACCGATGCTCCGGAAACAGTTAACGGTCTGATAGAGAGACTGATCTCATCAATGTAAAATTTTATCGGGTTTGAAGGGCTCAAAAGTGTTTTTTGAGGTGAGAACCATAAAGGATATGCTCGGTAAATGACAGTATGTAGGGATTTGGAATAGAAGGAGAGAAAAATGAGAGCATACGAGAGACTGCTAAATTATGTAGTGATACACACAACAAGTAATGAGGAGGCGGAGACCACGCCGTCCACCAAGCGCCAATTTGACCTTGCAAATATCCTGGTAAAAGAAATGAAGGAGCTGGGAATAGAAGATGCAGCTGTGGATGAACACTGCTATGTCACTGGACATATCCCTGCTACAGAGGGCTGTAAAAATGCGCCCCGGATCGGGTTCATCGCACACCTTGATACCGCGCCTGACTGTTCGGGAGAAAATGTGAAGCCTGTCATTCATGAGAATTATGATGGCGGAGATATCGAACTGGGGAACGGGCGGAGGCTTACGACGGCGCTTTTCCCTCATCTTAAGAAGCTCCGGGGAAGGACGCTTATCACGACCGACGGAACGACTCTTCTCGGAGCCGATGATAAAGCGGGAATAGCCGAGATCATGACTTTGATCGAAACTCTGGCAAAAGAAAAGATCCCTCACGGCGCGATCAGTATCGCTTTTACACCGGATGAAGAGATAGGACACGGTGCTGATCTTCTTGACCTTGCAAAATTCTGCGCGGACTTTGCATATACTGTTGACGGCGGCCCGGAAAACGAGATAGAATACGAAAATTTTAATGCTGTAAAGGCGGTCTTTAAGATAAAGGGCATAAGTGTTCATCCAGGGGAAGCCAAGAACCGCATGGTCAATGCGGCGTTGCTTGCGTGTGAGATCTCATCAATGCTTCCGCCTGCGGAGACGCCGGAGCACACTGAAGGCCGTGAAGGCTTTTACCACCTGACCGACATAAGAGGGGATGTGGAAACGGCTGAGATCGCATATATAGTGAGAGACCATGATGTCGCCTTTTTTGCATCGAAACAGGAAACCCTCCGAAGGATCGAGAAAACACTTAACGAGAAATACGGCTCCGGCACGGTCGCCCTTACGATAACGGAACAGTACCTGAACATGATAGAAAAGATCCGTCCCCACATGCACATCGTGGAAACGGCTAAAGAGTGCATTTCAAAGCAGGGAATGGATCCTCTGGAAGTACCGGTCAGGGGCGGTACGGACGGGGCAAGACTGTCCTTCCGTGGCCTGCCCTGTCCCAATCTCGGAACTGGCGGTTATGCGTTTCACGGTCCGCTTGAGCATATAAGCGCTGAAGGCATGGATGCGGTCGTCCATGTCCTCGTTTCGATCGTAAGCGCATATTCTCAGCGCTGAGCTTATTAAAGACGGAGGATTTTTATCATAGACACCTTTTCGCCTGTAAATCAGGATTCGATGATGATTCAGATAACAACTCAATAATGCTATAATTATCGATATGTGGCGGAAATCAAACGAATATCGAAAATGAAGAAAGATCAGATGCCCGCGTGAATATAGTATAATAATTCCGACGACTTCCGAAAAAGAGAAATGGATGAAAAGAAGGAATATGCCGCATCTGGGAAAGGACATATATAGGTAAAAATGTTTAAGCACAATCTCGAAAAGATTTTTAAGCCGGAATCATCTTTTAGGCTTTTTTTTGGTTCATTATTGCTTTCAGGGCTTGGATATGGCATATACAAGGGAATTTTGGACAATTATCTGGCGGAAATAGTCGCTATGACTGAGTTTGACCGAGGGGTCACTGAATTTTTCAGGGAGCTTCCTGGGCTGATGCTTGTGCTCATACTGGCGGCGTTTTATACTTTTTCAGCAGAAAAGCTGTATAAGATCGGGGCAGTTATCATGCTGGCGGGAATGGGAATGATCGCGGCCGTGCCTGCCGGCCGGGTTCTTGTGACTCTCTCTATTTTTGTGTATTCGCTGGGGGAGCACATTCAGCTGGGGATGAAGAATACGATCACGCTTGAATATGCGGAGGAGAAAAAGGGAGGGACGGCGTTAGGATATCAGAATGCGGTTTATCAGATCGGCACGCTTTTTGGGTTCCTTGTGATAATAACGTGTTTTACCCGTCTTTTTCAGGATAAGCCCTATAGAACCTTTTTTCTTATTTCGGCGGTGCTTTTTGCCATCAGTCTTGCAGTAAGCCTGAAGCTGACAGGAAAAAGCGAGCTTAACAGGAGCAGCAGTCGCTTTTATTTTAAAAAGAAATTCAGAAAATACTATATGCTGGAGATCTTCTATGGGGCAAGGAAGCAGGTGTTCTTTACCTTTGGGCCATATGTGCTCATCCTGTTTTACGGAGCGGATGCGGCAAGGATATCCCTGCTGTTTGCGATTTCAGCCATATCCGGTTATTTTTTTGCCCCTGTGGTCGGGAGGATCATAGACAGATTCGGTTATAAGGCTGTCATGATCACGGATACCTTGATCCTTGTGATAGTCTGTTTCTTTTACGGCTTTGCCCATCATATATTCCCAAAGGATATAGCTTATACCGTCTGCTGTGCAAATTATGTATTGGATTCGATCATTTCGCTTGCGTCTATCGCGGCAAACGTATATGTCCAGGATATTTCAGACAGCATTGACGAGATGCAGAAGACGATTTCCACGGGAGTTTCCGTAAATCATATGATAACCATCTTTATCGCGCTATTTGGCGGGCTGATATGGCAGAAGCTTGGGATTGAAACGCTTTTCGTGCTGTCTGCTGTCCTTGGGCTGTGCAACAGCGCTTATGCGGCGACGATAAAAACAAAACGGGGAGAAGTATTAAATGAATGAGTAGTATTGAAGCTTGCTAACATTATAGTGACTTCATAGATGGAAACTTGTGTCAGTAAAGCGGAGTACTCTAAGTACTCCAACTGAAAAAATAACCATGCTAGATCAAAGGAGAATTAAATGATAAAGAATATAGTTTTTGATATAAGCAATGTTCTGGCTCCGTTCAGGTTTAAGGAGTTCCTGGCGGAGAAAGGCTTTGACGTGACGATGATAAAAAGGATCATCAAGGCTTCTGCCATGACGCCATATTGGACTGAGTTTGAAAAAGGGAAGCTCACTTACGATGAAGCGATGGATGCTTTCATCAGTACAGATCCGGCTATCGCGGATGAGCTGCATAAAGCCTATGATACATGTTCGGGTATCATGGGCAAATATGACTATACTCAAGACTGGATAGATGCGCTGAAAGAAGCCGGCTATAAGCTTTATTGCATCACAAACTTTACACCTGCCGGATATGAGCAGTGTTACGATTGCATTTCGTTTATAGAGAGATTTGATGGCTGTGTTTTTTCATTCAGAGAAGGCATTGTGAAGCCGGACCCTGAGATATATAAGACATTGTTAAGCCGATATGACCTGAAGGCAGATGAATGTGTGTTTATAGATGATACAGTCGTTTGGCAAAGGACTTCAGGCTTCTGGTGCAACCTACGATCTTTATTCATTATCGAATCGCAAGGAATGGTACGCAG
>JAILFA010000134.1 GCA_024687125.1 Lachnospiraceae bacterium | reverse complement strand
CCTTCAGCTGAGACAGAACAATACCGGCTTGATTCGTGATCGCAGACAGCTGTTCCTTATCCTCAATCCCCAGGTGCCGTACCATTGAAAGCGCATCCTCCAGCTGCTTTGTTTTCCATTTTGAACTCTGATAGATCGGATGATCGTTCGGCGGGTTACGAAGCTGGAACATATCCATGAACAGGGCGACGATTTTAAGCGCCTCGATCAGGATGAGCTCCAGCATCGTGCGCTTCCTGCCCTCAATTGTATAGCGGGAAATATAGATATGAGGCGCACGAAGGGCGGAGGCCTGACGTTGCCCTGAGGGATCAAAGGACACAGGAGTCTTGGAAGCTTCATGTGATGCCTGCTCATGGATTGGGGCATGTTCGCGTTCGATCCGCTGTTGGATCCCGCCCTTGGTATAATCGAAGGAATCGCCGGCACAGTTTAAACGGCTGTCACGGCAGGAACAGCCGGGACCGTGCTCATCGGTATCGGGCATGGTATAGGTATAATGATTCTCTGTTTCTCTGATCCTGTATCCGATGGCAGTCAGATATTTCTTGAATTCCTCGGGAGTGTGCGCCATCTTCGAAGCCTGCTTGATATCCAGCCGCATCTGCTGCTTCCATGATTGATGATCCTGTCTCTTTTTTCCATTCGTACCAGTCCACACCGGGTTCTTTTCCGGGACTGATGATAATAGGAATCCCGAATTTCTGTGATAGCTCATCCATGATATCCCGGGCTTGCTGCAGAGTTTCCTTGCAGTCCCGGAATTTCTTTGTTCCATCGACAGCACGCGATGTTCACGAATAGCTTCGGCGGCAATGATCTGAAGATCGCCGTCCGCAGGAAGTTGCAAGACGCGTTGGAGACGGATCTGATGGACGAGATCCTGGATCAGGATCTGCTGCAGGGCTTCGATTACGCGGACAAGGAGAGGACGGCGAAGCTGATCAGCGAGTGCAAGGCGGAGCAGGTATCCAAGATCGTCGGCACCTGTCAGGAGGCCGGCTGGAACGTCCATTCCATGCCGATGATCTTCACGGGCGGTACGTCACTGCTTCTGAAGGATGAGATCATCCGCCAGGTGCCCGGCGTGTGCGGCGACGAGATCACCGACAATGTCCGCTATGCAAACGTACTGGGATTCCTGGCAGCAATGCCGGGAGGCAGGTAAGGCCGGAAAGGAGGCGTTATGGAATATCCGAAGAGTGTGATGCGCATATCAGAGCTGACGGAGATGGGCTTTTCCGAGAACTGGCTGTTGCGGGTATACCGCCGCAGGAACCAGACGGTCGCCTGGAAGATCAGCCCCAAGCGAAACAGCCCGATCCTGTTCGACACGGAGGGCCCGGAGAAGATCCGGCTCGCCGAGTGCGGAGGGGGCAGAGGAGAGGACTAACTGAAAAAAACTGATACGCAGAAGAGGAGCCGCGATGGCTCCTCTTTTGATGGCAAAAAAATGGTACGGCGAACCGCATATCTCCACTGCAGACCCGTACCTTGTAAATACATGATATGGCTTTTACTTGCGAAAGTCAAGTATATCGGAATCTTTTTTTATGATTTTCATTCGCTTAATGTGCTTTGATTTCTGGAACTCTCGCTCAAAATCTCTTAGGGCCTGATCTTCAGACATTTTACTTCTACGCAGATCAATGATCACATTTCCGGATTGATGAGCGGCGTTTTGCATCGTGTTCTGTACAGTCTTTTTGCCGTTTCCCTCAGGGGCTTTCATCTCCCAAGGTGTTCCTTGCAGCATGATATCCGGCATACGAAGGCCGCTGATCTGTGATGGTGGGATTAACTCAACGTCATATCCGTTCTCAAGAAGAAGTTTGACGGTCGCGTATTCATGATCGCGTAAGTGGACGCCATTTGTTTTGAGATTACCATTTTCCATGAGCGGAGTATACCACAGCACGATAGCTGACTGCAATGCTTTCTTGTGTGTAGAAGTCGTTTTCATAACTGGACGAACGTAGTGTGACTGGATGGCAAATGGTCAGACGTCCTATGGATCTCTGTCGAGATTATGGGTTTCAAAATGCAGAAAGAAAAATATGACGAAGTAACTGAAAGTGGCGTATTGTAGCGGGTTTACGCTATTTCGTACACGCTGAAAAAGTAGAAAAAAACAGGCCGAAATGGGAAATTGTAGGCGTAACTAAATGTTCGCATTTTGTTCGCAAAAAGTCCGGAAACCCGCATGAAATGGGCATCGAGTTTCTGACTACGGACCAGAAGGTCGTGGGTTCGATCTCCGCTTCGCTCCGGTCGTTGCTAAACGCGTGCAACTGCACGCAGCAACCTGTCGCACGCATCCGATAGAAAATGGCGTAAACTACGGGTTTGCGCCATTTTTTTGGGTATGATGCCGCAAAGGTGTCCGGGGAAAAAGCGATCGGCATGATCAAACAGTAAGTAAGGAGATCATTTCCGATATCACGGATAGGGGCAGTAGATTTATTTAACATCTTAAAGATAAGCCCTCTCATAACATAAGTGTAACGATCAAACGCTTATAAAAGGGAGGGATATTTTATGTCTTATGTTCAGATCTACCCCAAAGATGCAAAACGGAATAACGAAGCGTACCTGATGCCGTGGGAGTCGGATGCGATCTGCTACAACTTCCATGTGCCCGAGGTGTTCATACCGGATGACGCGATCGAGGAGATGATCACGGATCCGCTTAAGGTCGAGACGCTGGTGGTGACGGCAGATCTTAAGGACTACGATTTTATCGAAAAGATGAAGAATCTTAAGCAGCTCTATCTGTACCATGCAGGAAACTTCTGGGATCTGTCGGTAATAAAAGACCTGATATATCTCCGGCAGTTATGCATCATGCATTCCGAGGTGCTGTGCCTTGACGGTCTGAACGAGCTTCTCATAAATAAGAAGGAGGCGCTCGATCTGGATTCAAACAGTCTTGCGGCAGAGATCACATACGGAATAGAAGGGATCTTTATCCATTCTGATGAATCCAGGCTCCGGCTCACGTCCATATACGATTACGGAGTAACCATCGGGGAACTGAACCTGATCCTGTATACGGGAGACTGCAGGGAGGAATCTTCTCCGGATGAAATAACCAGAGTCTCCCTTGACCGGATCCGGGATCGGGAAAAGACGGGATCAAAAAAGCACAGAGGTCCGTCGGACAGGATCAGAGCAATTGTCGCCGGATCAAACGGTGAGTACGAAGTTGCGGAGATCAAAAAGGGTTCGGAATCCTTAAGAGCCATCATCGGAGGAGATATCGAAGGCCTGACCTTTGCCGGACACACCGACTTTATCCTGTTCATCAATGAGATCGGGAAGATCATGGGACTCCCAGTCAATACACTGGCAAGCGTCTTTTCCCTTGAGTTTGTCAGTGAAATCCCGATCATACACGGTGAAGTTGTGATATGCGGTCTGGATGAGGAGGGGGATACCTGTGACCTGACCGATGAGCAGATCGATGCGTTTATGAAGATACTTCGTGAGATCCATTGATATTCTCGGGAATCCGAATATGAAACAAGCCATAATATTGAGAACGAAACGGAGGGGATCAACAGGAAGAACATGATGAAAGATTATTTGGTCGTGCAACGGACAACCTTGGGAAAGGAGTATCATATGATCCATGTGTTTCAGAACGGGACGATGTTTGATGACGAACAGCTGATTGAGAACAGAGACGAGTTACTTATCTGCAGGAGAAATGAATTGGTACCGGAGAATCCTCCGGTACTTGCGAGTGGGATCGAGGGCCTTTTGGAATACCGGATCAACAGGAACAAAAGACACCCGGATTGCATATATCAGGGGTATGACGAGGCAGAGCATAAGTATTTCGGTAAGTCAAAGACGGCAGAATATTTTGAGATCCTATACGGGATCGATCCGTTTGAGATCGGAAGCAGCGACACGATATTTAACTGCTGGTCTTTCCTGAAAAGATTTTTGGAAGGAATGTCCCGGGAACACCGCAGCGATGAGGAATATGCCCTCAACCATCTGGATGAGATATTTGACGGATATGAAAAGATAAGGCGCAAACTGGATAAACTGGCGGATTATCATCACTGTCTTGCCAATCTGATGCCGGCCCCCGTGGGATTCAACGGGAGCAGATCCCATGACGGAAAGGGAAACTACCATAGAGATAACGATATGCCGGATATTTATTATAAAAGATCGGAAAAGGATTTTCCGCAGATGTACCGGTGGATCAATGAACATATGGAGGATTATTCTCTGCAGATTTTCAAAGAGTATGAGTCATACTGCAGGGACGGACAGGCAAAGGAACCGGTGTCGGATGATCCCGTTGAATGGGTCCCGTTCGAATATAGTGTTGACAATGCGATAGCGTGTATCGAATGGAGAGCCATGAAGATATTTAACAGATGGTACGAACGAGTGTAATATTGGCAATTTCCCATGTGCGGTATACAATAGGAATGATCCTGACAAAGGGATCATTTCGGCAAAGAATCAATCGGACAGGAGGTCGTCATGTTACTGCTGATCAACGCATGTGTCAGAAAGGAATCCCGCACCAGACGGCTCACCGATGCCCTGCTGGAGCGGCTGCAGGAGGAGCGATCGGATGAAGTGCAGGAAGTGAATCTCGCGGAGATCGCTTTCCCCGTGGCGGACGAAGCGTTTCTTGAACGGAGGGACGCCTGGATCGCAGGGGAAGAGTGGTCGCGGCCCATGTTTGATCTCGCGAGACAGTTTGCATCCGCCGATACGATCGTCGTGGCGGCACCTTACTGGGATCTCTCTTTTCCGGCAGCACTCAAACAGTACTTCGAGCAGATCAATGTAATGGGCATCACATTTCAGTACACGCCGGAAGGAACCCCGATGCCCTTATGCAGAGCGTCAGGGCTCTATTACGTCACCACCGCCGGCGGCGCCTTTGTCCCGGAAGAGTACGGCTTCGGATATGTCAGGACACTGGCACAGAGCTTCTATGGCATAGCGGATGTGCATCTGATCAAAGCGACCGGCTTTGATATCGCCGGCGCCGATGTGGACGCCATCCTGCGGGAAGCGATCCGGAACATCAAAATTCATTAGGCATTTCTGCGAAAGCGACGAAGTAAAGTCCCCGTTTGTTTTTTGCTCCGTCAGCCGCAGCAGATCCGGTGACGCAGCGTGAGCTTCCTCCGTGTCAGATGCCGAGGTTCATATCCTTCGAGATCTTATCCAGTCCCGAATCCTTCATTTCCTGCTGGGCGTAGGCAGCGGCCCTGCGGTGGCGGTTTTTCTCGTCCTTGATCTCTCCGAATTTCTGAGCGTAGAGCTTGGCGAAACTGACCTCCTTGACGTGCTCCTCATCACGGACTTCACCATAGAATTTCTGGCGATCCCCCCGCAGGACATCCGCATGGTCAAAGCATTCCAGGATGCACATGGCGCCGGCGAGCCTGGCGGCACCGGTCGCGGTCATGTTCTGGATCCGCTTATCTCCGAGCTTTCCTTCCTCCAGATTGCCGTTTGTCACCTTGATGGCATAGGTCCCCATGGCTGCACGCAGGTCCCTCTCGCTATTCCGCAGGGCGTCCAGATGGTCCTTGATCTTCGCTTCATAGGCCTCTCTGGTGAGATTCCCCTGATCGAGCTCCGCCCGGGCTTCCTTAAGGAGCTCCTTTGTGCGGTCGCGTTCGGTGAGATATTCGTTTAAGCGATCCCGTGCGTTTTTATATTCCTGGGAATCCCCGCCCTGGAAGAAGCGGAGGGTCTTTTTCGTGTTGAACATCTCCGCCAGCGTGTCCAGGTCGTGATCTCCGTAGAGCAGATACTGATTCCGCCGGCTCAGATCATCGATCCAGGGGGTTTCTTCCCTGACCTTACGGAGATGTTCGTCCAGCCGCCGGATCTGCTTCATGTCCTCTGTGGTGCGCAGGACATTGTTTTTTGTATCCAGCTCGTAGGCCGGCTCCCGGAGATCCTCTCCGCTGTTTTCGTTGTAATAATCATACAGCGTCTTGACCTGTTCCGGGTGTGTGCGGAATACCTGCCGGTATGTCGGCTGCTCCGCCCGGTCCAGAATCTCTGAGATGGCCTCCGTCCCATCCGCAAAGGAGGATACTCCCTTCTCCTCAATGAGCTTCACGATGTCCAGTTCTTCGGCCACTCCGGAAAACTCATACAGAGCGCTGATGACCGGGATATCCTCTTCCTTATTCAGGCCCATGTCCTTCATTTCCCGGAAAAAATCTCCCACCCTGTGACCGCCGAGGGATGGAGGAAGGTGTTCCATGGCATCCCCCCAGGGATTGAACTCGCCGGGACGATATCGTTTGACGTAGTCCTTCTTATCCTTGTTCTGCAGATTCCATTCATCGATGATGAGACCGACCTCCTCCGGATATTTCTTTCCGATGGGATTTGTCGGGTGCCGTCTGTCGTGCTCGTCCATCCGGCGGCAGTAATAATCGATCAGTTTTTCGGGGGTGTCCTCTTCCCCGGCGTTCATCAATGTGATCCCCGTCAGTTCCAGGTAGACGCTGCGGTCCTCGGAGCTGATGAGATACAGCGCACGCACCAGCTTCGGATCCGTGAAGCCGATCTGCTGTGCCTTCAGGAAGAATGCGTCCCTGTCATAGACGCCCTGGATCTTTTCCGGCAGTCCATGTTTCGCCTCTTCCCATTCCTGCGGATTGACAGCATTGACTGAATTGGCCATGATTCATCCTTTCTGTGTGACGGTTGCGATCGTCTTCCATAATATATGCACATGGCGGGAGAAACCCACGCATGAATGAACATATTATATCGTATTGTGAGTCAAAAGGGACGGTTCTGTTTGACTCATTTTGCAAAATGAGTCAAACAGAACCGTCCCCATTGACTCTTTTCCGGCTTTGGGGATACGATAAGAGGAACGGATCAACTACGGAGGTGCGGGATGTCTTTGCGTTTGAGGGATTTTTTGCCGTACGGCAATATCGTGATCCAGTGCCATGACAATCCGGATGCGGATGCACTGGCGAGCGGGTATGCGCTGCGGCGTTATCTGGAGCGGGAGGGGAAACAGGCGAGATTTGTCTACGGAGGCCGCAACGCGGTCTGCAAGAGCAATCTGATCCTGATGATCGCGAATCTGGGGATCGAGGTAGAGCATGTGGAATCTCTGGATAAGCCGGATCTGCTCATCACGGTGGACTGCCAGTACGGGGAGAGCAATGTGACGAGATTTGATGCCGATCGGATCGCCGTCATCGATCATCACCAGGTATCCGGCGAGCTGCCGGCGATGTCCGATGTGCGGAGCAATTACGGGTCCTGCGCCACCGTGCTGTATGAACTGCTGCAGCAGGAGGATTACGATATCAACGCGGACGAGGATCTGGCCACGGCGCTCTACTATGGACTGATGACGGATACCGGCGGATTTGCCGAGATCTCGCATCCCTCTGACCGGGATCTGCGGGATTTCATCCGGCCCAGGAATTCGGATATCGTCCTGTTCCGCAATTCCAATCTCTCCAGGGAAGAGCTGGTCATCGCGGGAGATGCGCTGAAACATGCCCACTATATCGAAGACAAGGCCTGCGCGATCGTGGAGGCCAGACCCTGTGATCCCAATATCCTCGGGATCATCAGCGATATGCTGCTCGAGGTGGATACGGTGGACGCCTGTCTCGTCTACAGCATGATGCCCTTTGGGGTCAAGATCTCCGTGCGAAGCTGCATCAAAGAGATCAAGGCGAGCGAACTGGCCGCCTTTCTCACGGCCGGTTACGGCGGCGGCGGCGGACACCTGATCAAGGCGGGCGGGCTGCTTAAGAAGGACCTGCTCGAAGCGGCGGGGATCGGATATGACAGTGATTCCGTGAGGACCTTCCTCTTTGACAGGATGCGGGAATATTATGAGAATACGGAGATCCTGTACGCGGGCGAGCGGATCGAGGATGTGTCCGAACTGAAGCACTATACCAAAAAGGAGGTCCGGGTCGGCTATGTGGAGTGCGACAGGCTCGCACCGGTCGGCACCAGGATCATGATCCGCACGCTTGAGGGCGATGTGGAGGTGGAGGTACGGGAGGATCTGGTGATCCTGATCGGGATCGAGGGAGAGATCTATCCGACCAACCGGCAGAAATTCCGCGCGGGATACCGGGAGCTTCCCGGGGAGGAGTATGTCTGCCCGGTGGAGTACGCCCCCAGAGTCACCGATGTCGTGACGGGCAGCAGAGTAAGCCTCCTGCCCTTCGCAAAGCCCTGCATGGCAGCGGGCGGCGCGGGGATCTATGCCAGGGAGCTCGATCACCGGGTCAAGGTATTCACGGTATGGGATCCGGACAAGTATTATCTGGGTGTTCCGGGAGACTATCTGGCGGTCCGGGTCGATGATCCTTCGGACATCTACGTGATCGCGCGGAAGATCTTCCAAAAGACGTACGGGGAGGGATGAGCGGATCGTTATGAAATACGACGCATTTATCAGTTACCGGCACGCCGAACTGGATATGGAGATCGCGAAGAAGGTGCACACGGGGCTGGAGACCTACAAGATCCCGGGTGCGGTTCGCAATAAGACCGGCAAAAAGAAGATGGGGCGGGTCTTTCGCGATCAGGAGGAGCTGCCGATCGGAAGCGAT
>JAILFA010000074.1 GCA_024687125.1 Lachnospiraceae bacterium | reverse complement strand
TAAAGGTCGCGAATGACGGTGTCGATCAGCTCGAACACTATGTTCTCACGGAAGGTCTTGGGGACACAGGTGCCAGAGCGGCTCTTCTGGAAGCCTATGAGGGTCTGAATTCCAAAAAGATGACTACTGTCCGCAAGGGGTATCGAAGCGAACTCCTTATGAATTTCATGGTGGAAGAATCCTATGCCTCCGGATTTCCCGAGATCCCGAAAGCAAAAGAAGCTAAGAAACTCGTAAAAACACTGGAAGAATCCTATGGAACGATCGCCGCCTATCAGGAGATGATCGCTGTACTTGACAGCGCCGGAAGGATCGGTGAGGTGGATACCAAAGTCATGTCCAGAGCGATGGAGATCGCAGAGCAGAACGAAGACGACGCGATCCTGCAGTATCTTGCGGCCTATATCGTTGCGGCAGGAGCTGCGGACGGCCGGGAATATTACTATCAAAGGGCTGTTCCGCTCGTCGTAAGTTTCCTGGAGCTCTCTGCAAATGACAAAAAGATCTCGGATGAAGAGCTCGCTCTGAGACAGACATCGGCGATCGAGCTTTTGACAACGCTTCAGGGATATCAGGAGATCGTTGATCTGATCGATGAGATGGATCTGGACAAAGAGGATGAAGAAGCGATGGGAGCCTTACGTCTGTTCTGTCTCCTGAACAGCGGATCCTCCGAGGAGGTATACGAAGCCGCCGCGGAGATGGTCGATGAAGGCTCCGAAGAACCCCAGATCTGGTATTACTACGGTGTCGGAGCCCTTGAGCAGGGAGATACGGATGCCATGAACGAAGCCATGGAAACGATCATGGAGATGGTCATGGACGAGGATCTTACGGACAGGGAGCTTCTCAGGGCCGAATCGACGCTCTATATCATGATCGAGTATGCGACGCTGAATGAAACAAGTATCCTTGCCAAAAACAACTTCTATCATACGATGTCCGAGAGGGAACAGAAGCAGTACTCACCGCTTCTGCACAATTATCTGGAAGCAATGGACGCGTATGCAAACGGTAATGACCATTATCCGGATATGGACAGGTATGAATACGCAAAGCAACAGATCGATGAGGTGCTCGATGAGCGGGAAGATCTATGCTTTGCCTGGTATCTTAAGGGCTGTATCTGCTACGGTGCAAGGCAGTTTGATGAAGCCATCGAATGCTATCAGGAAGCGCTGTCCCATGATCCCGAGAATATCCAGTTCCTGTATGCGCTGGCCAATGCCTACGACGGAGCACAGGATTATGAAGCGGCCTACGCAGTGAGCAGTCAGGTGGAAAAGCTCTGGCCAAAGAAGAATCACGCGGAGGATCCGTTTGGTATCGGATTCCACAATCCCTGGCTTCTGGATCGTCTGGAGCCTTATGTGAACGGAGGTGATGAATAATGCTTACAGCAGGACTGTTTCTTATCATGTTCATCGCACTGTGCGGCGTGTTCCTGTTTCCCGTTAACACGCTTATGGGGCTTCTCTGTGCGCTTATTGCCGGAGGAACACTGGCAGCGTATCTGCTGTTCCTGAAAAAACTCCCCAAAAGGATCGGTCAGATCATCGAATTTGCGGTTCTTATCCTCAGCATTGTTCTTTTGCTCAACACACACGCGAAAGGACAGGAGCATCCTTTGATGGAATATGCGCTGCGTCTTGCCGATGCGGAGATGGTGATCACCCATCAGGAAAAAAACGCGGAAAAGACCCTGAAAAAACTGGAAAAGGATTTCGGGGAAAGCGATGCCACCATCAGCCTGCATGTGCTGTACTGCCTGCTCGACGATGATCCGGAAGGGGCACAGGAGTATCTGGATGCGTTCCGGACACATGGCAAAGAGTATTACATGCGAAAAGAGCTGTATTACATCTTCGACACCGAAAACGATACGACGGACGATCTTCAAAGGCTCTATCTGGAAGCAGCGGAGGAACTGCCGGACTGGGAATATGCCCAGCGGATGGCCGGGATCTCACAGTTTGACCGTGAGAACTACATCTCTGCCGGGTATTATCTGACAGCGTCTCTGGAGCTTGAACCGACACAGCCGGATTCCCTGTATTATCTCGGGGCGATCGCTTTTAAGAACCAAGAGTATGATCAAGCTGTATCATACTTTCAGAGAAGTATGGATAACGGAGCCGGTGAAATGATCCGTTCCTGGATCCTCTGGCATCTCGATCAGATGGAAGGGGAGGAAGATGATGAAGAGGAATAAAAACGGGAAACGGTTCATAGCAGGGCTGCTGGTCGCCACGCTGATCATCTGCATATTCCCGCGGCCGATACAGGTACATGCCGCCGGCGGACAGTCCGGAGATTCTTCCGCTGATGCCGGAAAAATGTATAACCAGCTGATCAAAAACCTAGATCCCGAGAAACCGGTAGCGGTCACAGATTCTGCAGGGAACCTTCAGGCAGATGACAAAGACTTTGTTATTCAAACGCTGGAAGACTACGGTATTACCGATGAAGCCTCGCAGAATACGGCCCTGACAGGAGCAGATTACGGACTTGGCCATGCGGCTTTCTGGATGGAGGGACATTTCAGTTATTATCTTGGTTGTGCCGAAAAAGCGATCGAGAACGCCAATCTCAGTTATAACAATACGCTGAATACGATCGTGGAGGTTGAGCAAAGCGGAGCGATCACTGCGCAGGGATCCGCCCGGTTACAGGAGACCTTATATAAAAACACGATGCAGGCAGACCAGGCCAGATATCTCGGAAAACTGGGCATACATATCGGGCGGTTCGGTGCCAGAGTCCTTTTATACGGTGCAAGTGCCTTCCTGAACGGATATGCCGCCGTACAGGGGGCCAAAGATCTGAGCTATATGTATTATGTACCGGAAAAGGGCTTCAGACAGGAAACGACGGGCGGAAGGATCGCGGAAGGTTTGTCTCTGGGAGTTGCCACAGGGTTCGCAACCTACGGATGCATGGCCGCCACTGCCGCCATTTTTGGGTTCACCTGGCCGGTCAGTGTGCCGCTTGCTGTGGGATCGGCTCTATTTGCGGCCTTTTTCCATTCGGAAACCGGAAACAAGGTTGTGACTGTTCTGTGGGAGGAAACCAAATTTCTGGGCGAACTGGCATGGCACGGTACCAAATGGCTCGGAAACCGCATGAAGGACAATGCCGTTGTGCTCTATGAGGAGAGTACGGAGACGTTTATCGATCTGTCTGACAGATGGGACAGATACAGGCAGGAAAAACTGGAGAAACTCAGTAATGCATTGGATTATCTGTATAATAAAACAGGCTTCCTGGTCCGTCAGCCTTTCGGTACAGGCGCTTACAAGCCGAATATCTACATTTATGCTGAGACGCCTACGCCTGTGACGGTCACCTTTGCGGATCCTTATCTGTTAATGACTGTGGATCCTGTCTATGACGGATCCTGGCAGGTTGTTGCAGAGGGTGACGGAACCCTGACGCAGAAAGACGGCAGCACATTGGGCTATCTGTTCTATGAATCGGAAACACAGGCGCGCTATTTCCAGACGAAGACCGGTTATCTGATCGAATCCGATGAACGCTCTGCAAGGTATGAAGAGATCCTGTCTTCCTACGGCTTTAATGAGACGGAGATCGCTGATTTTACGGATTTCTGGGTCGACAAGCTGCCCGAAGGCGTCGACTATATGATGTATCCGCAGGGGACCGAAACAGTCGATATGGCTATGCCGGTCGTTGTCTCTCCCGAGCCGGAACATATGACGCGCATCTGGTTCGCCTTTGAAGCATATGACGGACAGGAATACACAGAACCGGTGCCGGAGGAGATCACACATGACGGATACAGCGTGATCGAATGGGGCGGCGTGATCCTTGACGAGTACAAGTATCCGCAGTGATTCAACAAAAACAGCGGTCTGTGATATAATGCATGCATGTCCAAACATAAGGAACAAGGTCACAGAATATCCGCCATCGAACCCGGCAGTATCGCCGAGGAGCTGGAACTCGTCCCCGGAGACCGGCTGGTTTCCATCAACGGCGAACAGATCCGGGATGTCTTTGATTACCGCTTTCTGATCGCCGATGAGGAGATCACGCTCCTTGTCGTCAGGGAAGACGGCGAGGAATGGGAGTTTGAGATCGAAAAGGACGCGGAGGAGGATCTCGGGATCGAATTTGAGAACGGACTTATGGACGAGTACCGTTCCTGCAGGAATCACTGTATCTTCTGCTTTATCGACCAGATGCCGAAAGGCATGCGGGATACCCTGTATTTCAAGGACGATGATTCGCGCCTGTCTTTTCTGCAGGGCAACTATGTGACCCTGACCAATCTGTCCGATGAGGATATCGACAGAATAACGAAATATCATATGTCTCCTATCAATATTTCGTTTCATACTACCGATCCGGAGCTACGCTGCCGGATGCTCGGCAATCGTTTCGCGGGCGAAGCGCTGTCCAAAGTGGTCAGGCTGATCGAAAAGGATTCGGGGATCGTACTGAACGGACAGATCGTTCTCTGCAAAGGGGTAGATGACGTGGTAAGCCTTCGCAGGACGTTGAATGAT
>JAILFA010000064.1 GCA_024687125.1 Lachnospiraceae bacterium | reverse complement strand
CAGGGGCTGCCGGTTCAGGCGCAGGAGCTGCCGCAGGAGTGATCCGCTGTACAGGCGTGATGGGCTCAGGCTGGACCGGCTCCGGTGCAGGGCCTGCCGGTTCGGGTGCCGGTGCTGCAGGTGCAGGCTCGGGTGCCGGGGCTGCAGGTGCAGGCTCGGGTGTCAGTGCAACCGGTTCGGGTGCCGAAGCCGCGTGCTGCGCAGTCTCCGGTCCCTGTTCGAGATCAGCCGCCGTCAGCAGCGGCGCACCGCATTCCACGCAGAACTTTGTTCCCTCTTTATTGCTCTTTCCGCATTCAGTGCAAAACATATGACTTGATCCCCTCTGTCACGCTCTACTGATGTTCCGTTATAAAAACCCTAACAAGGTATTATAACAAGAAAATCACGATTTGACACCCTGCACGGGGATTTTTATAATATATATATGATGTCAGGCTCAAAAACTTATGCGGCAATCATGCCTGCATGAATTGCCGTACTCACATGAATCGCCGTACTCATCTGAAAGGAACCCGCGCATGACAGACAGGATCGTGGTCGTTATCCCCTCCTATGAACCGGACAGACGTCTGGTGAATCTCTGCGCGGATCTGTACGCCGCCGGCTGGCGGGATGTCCTTGTCGTAGATGACGGGAGCGGGCCGGCCTATCGATCCCTTTTCGCGGAAGTCCACCGCGATTTCGGCTATCCCGTCTTTGTTCACAGCGTAAACCGCGGCAAAGGGCGTGCGCTCAAAAATGCCTTTCAGAGGATCCCCGCACTTTTCCCGAACGCGATCGGCTGCGTGACCGCGGACTCCGACGGACAGCATACACCGGAAGATATCGATAGATGCGCGCAGGCGCTGATCGATGAGCCGGACAGACTGATCCTCGGCTGCCGGAAATTCAACAGCAAAGATGTCCCCTGGAAGAGCCGTTTCGGCAACGAACTGACGATCCGCGTTCTCGGCGCCGTGTGCGGCATCCATGTTTCCGACACGCAGACCGGTCTCCGGGCCATCCCGCTCGCCTATATGCAGAAGCTGCTGGATGTCCCCGGGGAACGTTTTTCCTTTGAGACAAATATGCTGATCTATGCCCGTGATGTGATCGAGATCCGGGAAGTACCGATCCGTACCGTCTATCAGAAGGGCGAGGAACGCGTCACGCATTTCCGTCCGGTGCGTGACTCCGTACAGATCTATTCCCTGTTCCTGAAATACATTTTCAGACGTCTCTTCCGGCTCTCCTGAAGAAACCTGTCCTCTATCCCGTCTCTTTTCCGAACAGTCTCGTCCGTACGGGAAGCAGCGCGTGCAGAAGCACGAGACCGAATCCGTAGCAGGCGATAAGTTCTCCCGCGCCGACCGTGACCATGAAATACAGGATGCTCTCCAGATCAACAAATGTCACGGCGCTGAGATCCAGGAACGGGATGACTCCCAGATAACCATAAGCATAGCGCAGAACAAACGGGATGATGATCGCGTTGGAGAGGACCGCGGGAAGCGGCACGAGAAAGCGGTAACGCCGGAGTTTCCAGGCAAAGACCGCCGCGATCGCCGTCGCCAGCGTACCGAAGATGACGTCCGGTGCCGCGCATCCCGTAAGCAGGTTTGCGAGGAAGCACCCGACGATCAGTCCGGGAACCGCTGCCGGGGTAAAGAACGGAAGTACATTGAGGGCTTCAGAGAATCTCACCTGGATCACGCCGCTGGCAAGGTCAAAGCCCGCCGCGACCATGGTGAGAACGACATACACAGCGGCAATGACCCCCGCCTGTGCAAGGTACAGAGTTTTCCTTTCGGTATTCACAATAACCTCCTTTAGGGATTTGGGAGTGGGAAGGATTTAACACTCCATATTAACGGTCTGATCGACAGGCGATCGGACCGATACTTCACTCGCTGAACAGCAGTTCAGAGTACGTCGGGAACGGCCAGTACTCCTCGTCTGTCTTCGCCTCAAGCTGGTCGGCGATGAGCCGCGCTTTCTCCATATCCGCGATGATCGTTTTGCGGATATACTGCATCGCCTTTTCTACATCGGCCGGCACCTTTTCCATATCGCGTCTGAGCTTTTCATTGGCCGCGGCCAGCTGATCCGTCAGTGCGCCAACCTTTTTGGCAAGATTCGTCTCATAGGCCGCAGGCACGCCTGACTCCGTCTTGATCTGCGCGCGTTCGCAGAGCTCGGCCGAAAAACCGCTGACCGCCGGCAGGATCTCTCTGTCGATCATATCGATCATCGTACGCGCCTCGATCGCGATGGTGGTGTTGTAGGTCACCATATGGATATTGGCGCGGGCCTTGAGTTCCTGCTCGGTATAGATATTGTTCTGCGTATAGAGCTTCACATTCTTGGGAGAAGCGTAATGCGGCAGGGCATCCGCCGTCGACACGAGGTTGACGAGCCCTCTCTTTTCCGCCTCTTTGACCCAGCTCTCGGCATAACCGTCACCGTTGAAGATGATACGCTGATGCTCGGTAAACTCTTTTTTCAGGAGCTTCTGCAGATCGCTCTGGAAGTTTTTGGACTTTTCCAGTCTGTCGGCAAACTCTCCGAGTTCCTGCGCCATGATCGTGTTGAGGGCGATGTTCGGTCCCGAGATCGACTGTGAGGAGCCAAGGCTTCTGAACTCGAACTTGTTTCCTGTGAAAGCCATCGGCGAGGTGCGGTTTCTGTCCGTGTTGTCCTGCGGGATCGCGGGCAGAACATCAACGCCGACCTTCAGAGAGCGCTTGCCGCCCTCCTTGAAAGAGGTCCCGCGAATGATCGATTCCACGACTGCCGTGAGTTCGTCGCCCAGAAAGACGGAAATGATCGCGGGCGGTGCTTCCTGCGCGCCCAGACGATGGTCGTTGCCGGCATCTGCCACAGTCACCCGCAGTGCCTCCGGATACTCGTCGACACCCTTCAGAAAAGCGGCAAGGAACAGCAGGAACTGCGCGTTCTGGCGGGGTGTCGACCCGGGGCGGAACAGATTCTTCCCGGTATCGGTCGCCAGCGACCAGTTGTCATGCTTGCCGGAGCCGTTGACACCGGCATAGGGTTTCTCGTGCAGCAGACAGTGAAAACCATGCCGGTCCGCCACGGTCTTCATCAGTTCCATCGCCAGCTGATTCTGATCGCAGGCCGCGTTGGCATCCGCGTACACCGGCGCCATCTCATGCTGGGACGGTGCCGCTTCATTGTGCTTGGTCTTGGAAAGAACACCCACGCGCCAGAGCTCCGCGTCGAGATCCGCCATGAATGCGGCAACGCGCGGCTTGAGCTGGCCGAAGTAGTGGTCCTCGAGTTCCTGTCCGCGGGGCGGCTTATTCCCGAACAGCGTGCGCCCGGTCAGGCGCAGATCCTTGCGCATCTCATAGAGTTCCTTATCGATCAGGAAATACTCCTGCTCCGCACCGACCTGCGGTGTCACGCGCTT
>JAILFA010000046.1 GCA_024687125.1 Lachnospiraceae bacterium | reverse complement strand
GCTTCGGTAAGAGTATTAGAAAAGAATGGTTATATAAAAGAAGGGGTATTACACCACTATCCTTTTGGACGTGAGTTTCACGATGTAGTTATGCTAGCTAAACTAAGATAAAGCTTTTGATAGGTAATGGAAAGATAACTTGAAATTTAGCATATAGACACACTTTTGTAAAAAGGGAGTTTGTATTTCACCATTTGTATTTCACCATGATCAACATGACCATATACATCAGGGTGAATTAAACCGCAAACAGGAAAAAACACAGGTTTCACCTTGTCTCCGCCCGGTTTTCATGTTATAATTTTGCTTTGTCTAACATTAACAGTCTCGCTGAAAGGAGAAACCATGGATCTTAAGTTAAAAGACAAGGTTGTACTCGTCACAGGCGGAACCGGCGGTATCGGCAGTGCCGTTGTCAAAGGCTTCCTGGGCGAAGGCGCAAAGGTTGCATTTTCCTCGACGAGTCAGGCCAAGATTGACGCGCTTATCCCCACCCTCGGCGCGGCTGACGGACAGGTGGCAGGCTTTGTCGCGGATATGACAAAGGAAGATGATATCAAAGCGTTCGTCGATAAGGCTGTAGAAAAATTCGGAACGGTGGATGTTGTTGTTCCCAATGCCGGTTATGAAGGCAAAGCACATCCCGTTCAGGACATGACGCTGGAACTCTTCGAGCAGACCTATATGATGAACGTCTTCTCCGTCATGCTGATGATGAAATACACGGCTCCCATCCTCGCCGCCAAGCAGTCTGGCGCGGTCGTCGTTGTCGCTTCCGCTGCGGCGTATGAGCCCACTGCAGGCAACAGTGCCTATGTATCTTCCAAGTACGCGGTCGCCGGTCTCACCAAGTGCATCGCTCTGGAGCTCGGACCGGTGGGCGTCAATGTCAACTATGTATGTCCCGGCCCGGTCGATACACCGATGATGGTACGTATCGAAAAGGATTTCTTCGGCGATTCCATGACGCACGAGGAAGCAATGGCCAAGCTTGCCGGCGCCTATGCCATGGACAAGCGCTATGCCAAGCCCGAAGAAGTCGCCAACGCGGTCCTGTATCTCGCATCCGAGGTATCCGCACACACCGCCGGCATGGGCATGCACGTTGATTCCAAGGTCTCTCCGACCTCCTGAGGATCCTGCAGTATCATCTGCCATATGTATTTTCAAAACAGAGTGAATGTGGTAGAATAATAAAGTTAGTCTTTGTTTCCAAATTCATAACAAACAAAACACGGAGGAAAAGAAACAATGGGAAAACTTGACGGAAAAGTTGCGATCATCACCGGTTCGACGTCCGGTATGGGAAGAGACACAGCCTATCTCTTCGCCAAGGAAGGTGCCAAGGTAGTCGTTACGGGACGTAACGAAGAACGCGCCAGCGCGGTTGTAGACAAGATCAAAGCGGACGGCGGCGAGGCGATCTATGTTATCGCTGATACAGCCAACCGCGATGCTGCTAAGAAGATCTTCGACGAGACCATGAAGGCATACGGCACGGTCGATATCCTCATCAACAATGCAGGCCAGCTCAGCCTTACTCCTGTTCAGGAGATCACGCTTGAGGAGTGGGATGCCGTATTCAATGTCAACCTGACCAGTGCTCTGCTCCTTACACAGTACTGCGAGCCTGAGCTCAAGAAGAACAACGGCCATATCGTCAACATCTCTTCCGTGGCCGGAACCGCTGCGAAGTGGGGCCCCATCGCCTACTGCACCAGCAAGTTCGCCATGGTCGGCATGACCAGGGCTATGGCTCGTGAAATGGGACCTGAGATCCACGTCAACGGTATCTGCCCCGGTGCTATCCGGACCGCCATGCTTGAGGGCAGCGGCGCCGACGCAACGATCGAGTTCATGAAAGCCACCGCTCCTCTGAAGAGAGTCGGCGAAGGCAGCGAGATCGCTACCGCCTGCCTGTTCTTCTCGACAGACGATTCCAGCTTCATCACCGGTCAGCTGCTCCGCGTAGACGGCGGCGTAGACGCCTGATCTTTGACAGATCATTGATACTGTCAGCTGAATAGTCATTCACAGAGAAAGACGCGGCATAGATGGGTTACCATTTATGCCGTGTTTCTTTTCGTCAAAACACCTACCCTCCTCCCCCGTTTTATGGTAAAATACGTGCATTACACTACTTTCAAAGCATTATCGAGGTATGATCATGGCAGACATCACGAAACTGGAGTTCATCGGCGTTGAGGAGGAACAGCTCGCATATTTCAACGGGCTGATCTCGCTCGACATGACGGAGGCTCTTCACCTGCCTGAAACCTACGCGATCGGCGCAATCCTGCCCAAAGAGGATGAAGAAGCTGTCTACACACCGGCGGGGATCATCATCTTTTCCATCCTGCGGGAGACAGCGCAGCAAAAGCCGATCACCGCCGAGATCAGGTGGCTCTATGTGAATGAGGAGATGCGCCGGCAGGGGATCGCAAGCCGCCTGCTCGCGCGGACAGCGGTATCGCTCAAAAACGCGGGCATCCGCGAGCTTCGCTGTGATCTTCCCTGGAAGCGTGACGAGGATGCGCTTTCCCGGTTCTTCACCGCGAAGGGATTTCTTTCGGCCCCGTTCTACGGCTCAACGATCATAGGAACAACCGGCAGCTTTCTCTCTTCCGCGGCACCCGTTGACAAGGAAACGCCGAAGGCAAAAAAGCTTTCCGACCTTCCGCCGGACTCCGTAAAAAGGACACTGGAACAACGCTTCAGGGCGACAGACACGCCGAATGCGCAGTGGTATCTTTCGCGTGAGGCGGACTGGTTCGAACCCGCCATCAGCCGCGTCAGCGTCACGAACGGGATCATCGGATCCGTGCTCCTGGTCCACAAAAACCCCTCGGGAACCTTACAGGCACTTCTCGTCCGGGAGCAGACCAGGCGGACGGCAGAACAGGACGGCTGTATACTCGACGCGCTTACGGAGGCCAGATCGGCCTATGCGTTCAATACGCCGTTTGAATTCACCTGCATACAGGAGGAAGATCTTTTTTATCTCGCAGAGCTTTTCCATGACTGCAATGTCAGAAAACTGACCCGTATGGTAACAGATATCAGCAAACTATAAACTCGGAAAGGATAAAAACATGGCAGAACGGTTTACGATTATTCCTCTCACACTCGACAATCTGTTATCGTTCGAGGACTATATCCCGCGTGAATACCAGCGGATGATGCTTCGCGATTCGGTGACGGGCTGGGGCGTCCTTGAGGGCGATCTTGCGAGCGGCGTAGGGATCATTGAACTCTTTAAGGACACGACCGGAGTTTATCCGCCGTGGGAGGAGGCAGTCATCCAGCTCAACCTCCTGTGGCTCTATGTGGATGAGGAAGTGCGCAGACAAGGCATCGGAAGGCAGCTCCTTGCCAAATGCCGAGAGGCCGCCGAGGAAGGCGGGGCATCCGGGATCTGCTGCCGCTATCCCGGTGAAGATTTCGAAGAGGCCGATGACTTCTTTTACTCCTGTGGATATACCGTCACAAGCGACGAACGGGAAGACATCGTCGATGTGCTTCGGGAGAGCGATGACAGTGCGACGTCGGTCCATACCGCATGGCTGCGCATTAAGGGAACCCCCAAAACCGCTGACAGCGAGCTTCTGTCCCTCTACCCCGGAATGATCCGCGTGATGCCGCGTCTTTCCGCGGTCGCGTCGCTGCTCGAAGACGCAGGATATGACGATCTCCGTTACGATACAACAGATCCGGGACGGATCGCAGTCGCCGTAAAACGCGGCGGCGGACTCTGCGATATCGTGATCTCGATCCTGCCCGATAACGACGAAACTTCGGAGGACTACATGATCCTTGTACAGGGGATACGCCCCTGCGATCATAACGATCCGGATGTAACCAGACAGCATCTCGAGAAATGGCAGCGGAAGCATATCATGACTGCCGGTGTTTATCAGCCGGCGGAAGATTCCGTGGAATTTACCGCCGCTCTCCCTGTGGATGACGGCGCATTGAGTGAGATACAGTTTAAGGCGTTCTTTACCGCCGTCTGCAAGGAGATCGATTCTTTTTAGGATTGATATAACGGAGGTCTACGTATGGGTAATGGTGTTCTGCAGAAAAACAGACAGCGGGTGCAGGTCAATCAGCCGGCGCAGAACCAGCTGGATCAGAACCAGTTGGATCAGAACCAGTTGAGACAAAACCAGCAGTTACAGAACCAGCAGATGCAAGAACAGCTGGATGAAATGGAAAAAAACGGATGGGGAACGAAATTTGACGATGTGCAGGAATTCATACAGCTGCAGCGCCAAAACGAACAGGACTACAGGCAGCGTCTGCAGCTTCCCGAGCCGCAGGTCCTTGTTCAGGCGCCGGGACAGCCTTTTGTGATTTACCAGCCGGATGACTTCATGGTGAACTTAAGCGCAGCGATGTCTGAACTTAACAGAGACAGAAACGCTGCGCTGGAGAACGTCAGGAAGGCATTTGATACCTATTTAGATCAAAAAGGGACCTACGATCTCAAGAGCAGGCAGGCCGGCGGCCTGGAAAGACAGGATCAGCTGGAACTGCTCATGGAGTCGCTCAAAAAGATCATTTCGGAATGTGACAATAACAGCTATTTCCGAAAGAAATACCGGGCGGGAGCGAACGCCGGGGGGCTCGATGCAGCGTCCATTAAGCAACAGGCCGAGCATTCCCTTGAAGCTCTGACCAGTGAATATATTTCGTTTATGGATCAGGAACTCGCGCAGCGCGCCAAGGCCGCCCCCGAGATCCATAAGCGGAATAAGCAGAAGTTCAAAGAATTACAGGGTAAACGGACCAAGCAGGAACTGTTTGTCGAAAAAAGCGGAAGACTCGATCTGGACAAGCTGAATCAGCAGAACGTTTATTCGGAAAACGAGCAATCAACGTTCAAATCCTATCTGCGTATGAAGTGTCAGCAGGTATTAAGACGCGTCAATACCCCGGGGACTGCACCTATCCTTAAAGATAAGCGTGAAATGAATCTCATCAATGACATCCTCGAATACGGCAAGATCGAATCCATCGGGAAATCGATTGGCCTATCAGAGACCAACAACTCATTTACCAACTCCGCCATCAGAAAGCGGGACAGAGAAGTTTTCTTGTTTACACGCATCAAGGCCGAGCTCGACGTACTGAAGGATGCAGACTGGGTTACCGATGACGCCAGAGCCCTGTATCGGTCCTTCTACGATGTCCTTGTTGCCGGCACGAAGGGGTCGCTTACCATTCCCGCTGATGCAAAGATCATTGATTATTCCCATGTCAAGCCCGAGAACTACCAGAATACGAAATTGCAAAAGCCCAAATATGACAAAATCCAATACTCTCGTTCCGTGTCTCAAACGGATTGTTCCGGACAGCCTTTGTTCGCGCATCCGCCGTGCGTGAGCGATATCGCACAGAATAGTATGGGCAACTGTTTCCTGATGTCAGCGATCGCAGAACTTGTAGCGAAAGCCCCTCAGCAGGTCAGCGAAATGTTCTACGATCAAGGCGAGACCGTCACCGTAAAGCTTCATCGTTTCATCAGAGATCAGAACGGCGAGCGTTCCGAACCCGTTTATATCAAAGTGGATAAACTGGTCACGAGCGAGGCAAGTCGAGTGGCGCTCTGGGTCGGTCTCCTGTGTAAGGCCTATGTTGTTTACCGCGAGCTCTATGATGACACATTTGCTGATAATATGGTAGACACTGAGAGCCGGTTTGCGTTGGTCCGCCAGAAAGTGAACGAGACCAAACAAAATAGACTAAAAAAGCAAAAATCAAAGAACGGAAACGCTCAAATCGGCCAAAACGAAGAGGAGCCTCTGGTTATCGATTACGGTTACATCAACAATGGCGGGTTTATGCATGATGTATTCCGAATCTTTACCGGACAAACACGGAACGGAGATAGAATTAACGAATATCATGATATCAGCGATTCTCCTGTGTATTCTACAAATAGCTATATGGAGGATTTTACATTTGCTCAGAAGCAAAAGTACGGCAATAATTATGACAGCTCGCAGACTGACGGCACCCTTTTTACGAAAGAAAAATCGGGAGTCTTTCAGTATAATGGAAAACAATACGTTTATCAGCAGAGCGATCTGCACGAAAAGTTCCTGCAAAATCAAAAGTACCAGTCTAAGGAGTGGTGGACCGCATATTTCGCCACCTATGGAGAGTTGACAAATCTGATCCGGACAGCAATCGAGACGCAATTAGCAAATACCAGACCGGATCTGTGGAACGTGAATGGCCAAACAGCGGTGTTAAAGGACCATATCGGGTATTGTGAAGAAGCAAAGAAAGTGTTGAATACGTTCAGGAATCCGCAAACCCTGAAAGGCTTCATAGATAATACAGGCGGTAAAGAATGCCTGCAGTGGGTCGCGCGATACGCAGGATTGACAAAGGATGAGAACACAAATCCGACAAATGATGAGCAGCTGGAACCGATACTCCAACAGCTGGCAAAAGATGTCGAACAGACCTTTAATGACGCGATCGCGGGCTATAAGCTAAAGGAGAAAGCAGAGACTGAGGCCCCTGAGCATAAAATTTTCACAGGCCAATACTCCCAACAGGCAAATGTTATGTATGATAGGATCAAAGACCTTCTGGACAAGGGCGCAATGATCGGCGCCGGTACAGGCAAACAAGGTACAAAAAAAAGCGCGTCCGGCAATGAGACACTAGGTGTGGGCGTTGTGGGTGGTCACGCTTACTCGGTGCTCGATACAAAGGAAGTCTCTTTTAACGGCAAAACGATCAAGATGATACGCGTCCGTAACCCCTGGGGAAAATATACAGCCTCGTATCGTTTGAACAGCAAGGGCGATGTAGAGGCCCAGACCGAACAACGTGAAGATAACGGCGAGTTTTGGATAGAACTTACGCACTTCATGAAGACGTTTAAATCAGTCCAAATAGTCCAGTAAGCACACCCATCCGGCGCAGGGTGAGGCGGTCACCACTCTTCCGCTCTGCTGCCGAAAAATGCTTCCTTTCCGTTCAGCTTCGGAAAGAGTTTCTTCATCAGATCGTGGGTCGCCTTTTTCGTCCGGCGGACCACGATCTGCGTTTCGGGGGGATACTTCTGCTCCGCTGTCCTGATGCTGCGTGCAAGCATGAGCACCAGATTTTTGACGTAGTCTGCTCCGTAGCCATACAGAAGTACCGGCATCAGGATCCCCGACGGCATCGTCCGCACCAGAAAGAAACCGTTGATCTCATTATCCGTGATGAGGCAGGTGGAAAGCTCTGCATCAAACCATTCCCTCTTCAGATATCCGAAATCCTCTAGGATCCCTTTCTGTCCGGCAAACAGACAGTTTTTGACCGCTGCCCGATACTGCTCATCCGAAATCTCCCCGATGCTCGCGATATAGTACGGAAACTTTTTCACCTTGGTGACAAAAGGAATCTCGCCCGCCTCCTTTAAGGTAAAGCGGACAAATTCACTCTCCCCGGACTCCTTTGTGAAGCCCTCCTTTTCGCAGGATGCGGCAAGAGCCTCCTCATCAAACTGATAGACGGACTCCGCTATCTCATCCTCCTCCACGCCGAATTCCCGGTATGCCTGATGCAGCGCGCTGTAAGTGTCCTCGCTGTCAGCCGACAGAAGCCGCAGAGCACTCCTGGTGTCCTCGTCATCATCATCGACGGCGAGCAGCTCATAGACAAAAGCCCCTTTTGCTTCCCCGTCATCGTCAACAGCACCCAGCCCCCGGTAAAACTCCCGGCTCAGGTCAGACTTGACGTCCTCCCCCAGGAGTTCCTCGAAATCCTCGATATTTTCATCTGTTATCTCAACTATATCCATCTGCTTCATCCGACCTTCTCAAGAAATCTCTGATAGAAATCTATCGGTGTCTCCTTTTTCTTTTTGATCATGGAATCGATTGTCACCGCGGTATCACTGCCCTCCTGCCCGGCGTTCATCCTGTCCACGGCCGCGCGGACATCCTCCTCCATCATGCGCAGAGCGATCTTCTCCGTCACCTCCGTAAACATGATGACCGTATCCGCGCTGTAGCGGATGATCACACATTTTTTCGGCAGAAGCGGCGTCAGGATCCCGGCAAACCGCTCCATATCCTCTTCCCTGCCGATCTGATAGCGCATGGCGCTCCTGCACCTGAAACTCCCCTTTTCGATCTCGCCCTTGAGGTAGCGCATGTAAAGCCGGTTCAGATAGCCTGTCGTCCGGTCCTGAAAGCTCTTCTCATTGATGATGCCGGTGTATATGTAGGTCAGCCCCAGCGCAAGCCCGAGCGGCGCGACGGAGTATGGGAGGATAATACTGACGACACCGCCTAAGAGGACCGGCGTCAAAAACGCCCACACGTTGAAAAAGATCAGGTCACGGTTTTTCCTCTGATACAGCACGATCTGAACGGCAAAAACCGTCAGGTAGACAAACAGGAGCAGGTCGATCGCATACAGCAGCTGTGTGCTGTGATATCCCCCCTCTGCGTCACAGTAAAACAGGAAGCCGAAGAAAAGATTGCCCGCCACGACCGCCATGGCGGCGTAAAAGGGGATATGGAATTTCCAGAAGCTGCGCCTGATACTGTCCTGACTGTGATAAAACCGGTAGTTGGCATAGATCATCCACAGACTGCCGGATATGATAAGAAGAAGCTCCCGCACCGTCCAGAGCAGGACTGCGACAAACCGGAAGCCCGGGAAGTTCAAGCCCCGAATGGCATACAGAGCAGCGTCGAACGCCGTAAACGCCAAAACGACCGAAAGGAGTGCACGGAAGATCTTGCCCTCAAATCTGTCCTTGATGATCCCCCAGCTGCATAGGACCAGGACACCGGCCGAAAGGATCGCGGCAGCGAAATCCACATAAAGTATTACTTTAATGTCATCGGCAAACATCACAGCACACTCTCTTTCGAGTTATACTCGGCGATCTCCGACATCGTTCCGAGATGGGTAAAGGCGATCGTAACGGCGAAACCCATGGTTACCATGGAGATATCATCGAGCACACAGGAGACGGCGGCGACCACGACCGGCATGATGTAGATCCACACCGGGATCAGGAGCTTTTTGTCCGCTGTCCGGTATTTGGCGATATCGATGACCCCCGGTATGAAATAGGCGAACAGGCCGATAGTGATGACTTTACCCAGGATCCCATCCCGATAAATGCCCATCTCGTCAATATAAAAAAAATATCCGGTCGTCTGATTGATGAATAAGAGTCCGATCATCAGTATGCCGGGGATGAACTCCGGCTTCAGCCCGATCTTTCTGATCTCCTCGCCGTCCCTGAATCGGAAATGGCAGTAATCCAGCCAGGACATTTCAAAGATCGTGATCGCCATGAAATAAGTGGTATTGGAGAGAAGCTGGACATTCTTCATCAGCGCATCCGCGTGGTATTCCGCGAGATAGGCCACGATATCCGCCACCGCCATGACGATGGTCAGCAGCAGCATGCCGAAGAACAGCCGGTCCGACGGCCGGCCGCTTGACCGCATAAACCGCGTCTGCCACAGGATCCCCCATACCAGAAGGATCGCGCCGCCGTCAATGATGATGGTCGCATAATTCAGATGCGTCAGTTCAAACATGCTCTCTTACCTTGTCCTCTATATCAGTCTGTTCCTGTATGATGACATAGATGATCAGAAACGCGATCGCATCTACAGGATAGGTGAAATCCAGCTCCGTAAAGATCGTGATCCACGCGTCGACGATGGGGAAAAGCAGAAATCCGCCGATGGCAAATACCTGTGACGAGCCGAGGATCTTTTTATAGCAGAACAGGATGTAATACAGGTAGAGGACGCACAGGAAGGTCACCGAATTCGCCGCCTCAGCCCACGGCCCTTCCGTCACATGTCCGTCGACCACCAGGAGTGAGTTCCCCGAAAAGGCACCGACCGAGATCAGGAACATGTTGACGATGATTCCGATAAAGAAAGGGATCAGCCCCCAGCGGGGCACCGGTGCTTTCTGTTCGATCAGAGATACCATGTAAAGGGCAAAGAACACCAGCATCACATAGCAGAGGATATACGACAGGACACTGACGATCATCGCCGAAGCGAACCCGTCATTGACATCCTCGAGCAGATAGCTGACAACATCCACCGCCGTGCCGACAAGCGTCACGATCAGACTGATCCGGAACAGCACTGCTGTCCTCTCCCTGCTGTAATGCCCGATAACGGAACCGCACAGGATGACAAGCAGTACAATGAAGCCGAATATATCTGCTGTGACGGTGATCGCCTGCATTTCTCCTCCCTTAAAGTTTGATCCTATTCTGCACGCTTATGCCGAAACAAGTACTATTCTAATCGACCGAGGCAGAAAAAACAATTTGTTTCAGATCCCGGCTTCCCTGTTCTTTCCCGGGCTTTTATGCTATACTTTCATCCATGAAAAAGCTGCTCGGAAAAATCCGCGGTGCGTGGAACCATAATGCTCTGGTGAGTTTCTTCGGTGTCACGGGAATGGGATTCTTCCTGTCCTTCCTGATCCTTGTGGAATACGGGACAGACCCGGCCACCTTTATGAACCTGTCGGTCTCGTCGGCCATCGGCTGGACACTGGGCAACTGGCAGCTGCTGTTCAACATCTCGCTCCTGATGCTCGTGATCCTCATCAACCGCTCGATCATCGGGTTCGGCACCCTGTTCAACATGGTACTGCTCGGGTACTACGCGGACTTTTTCTGCTGGCTGTTCCGGCAGCTCCTCCCGGCGGGGCTGTTCACCGATCAGCCCTGGCGCGGAGTCATCTTTGCTGTCGCACTCATCGGCTTCGTGATCACTGCCGCGGTCTATATGAACGCGGGCGCGGGACTCTCCCCCTATGACGGGGCAGCAAAGCTCTTTGCGAACTGCTTCAAAAAGATCCCGTTCTTTATCCCCCGCATGGTCTATGATTTCGCAGCCATCGGCGTCGGAATGCTCGCCGGCGGCAGACCCACCATCGGGATCATCCTGATCGCGATCTTCCTCGGCCCCGTGATCACGATCGTGGGCCGCGTCATGCAGCGTTTATCCGCATCAAAAAAAGGCGGCTGAAAGGTCCTGTGCCGGCAGAGCGTGCCTGATCAGAAATTGTTTCCGTTCCAGCCCCAGTCCATGGTCGCCGAGTACTTGATGTACATATGATCCGCGGCGACGCCCAGCACCTCCCCGAAGATCTTCGTCACCTCCGCGGTCATCCGGCTGAATGCAGCTTTGTCCGGGCCGCCGAAGATCCGCACCTCGATGAACGCGGCAGGCTCACTGTCGTCTCCCCGGAAATACAGATGATACTCATCCTGGATCCCGACCATCAGCCACTGTTCGCTCTTTCCGGGGATCAGGGAGATCGCCTGACCGAGGCGGCTCTTGATCTCGGTTTCCTGCTCTTTGCTTACCTTGACACTGACCTTGACATCAATAAACGGCATCCTTTTTCCTCCTTTTGAAAACCTGTTACTCTTCGTCCGTAAGACCCCGGTTCAGGATCTCATTGTATTTCGCGTTGGCCTCTTCGCTTGCTTTTTTCCTGCGCCACGCGTCGATCTCGCTGCAGATGGCCAGCATCTCGTCGACGATCAGTTCCTCTGACCGGGGCTTTGCGTTCAGGAGATACCCGATCATCCGGTTCATCGCCTTGGGACTGCCCAGGTTTCTGGCCAGAACGTCTCCCAGCGCCGCGGGAAACCCGAGATCCTCCACCGCTCTGATAAGACGCTCTCTGCTGTTCGCCCATTCCCTGTCAGTCATATTCATCGATCAGATTGACACGTCCGTCGCCCAGCTTCTGCACCGGTTTTTCCTCTTTCTCCTTCTCTTCCTTTTTCGGCTGCGGCCGGACCGTGTCAAAACTCAGCGGCGTGCTGCTTTTACGTCGCTTAATGACTGTCGGAGGTACATCCCCGATATTCTGCACGCGGATATGGAGACGTCCGTCTTCATCGTAAAACGAGCCTGTTCTCTTATGTTCTTCTTCCGCTGCTGCTCTTCTTCTCCTGTGCATCTTTGGGCCCCATCTTCTTTTATCTCAGTACCTTGATCGTCACGTACCTGTCGTAATCCTCTGTCAGCGTGAGTACGGCATAGGTTCTGTCGCGCCGCTCATTCCTGGGTTTGGTGGGGCTCCCCGGATTGATGAGGAGAACACCGTCTCTTTCGCAGAACTCCGGAACATGCGTATGTCCGTACAGGATGATGTCCGCGCGGTTCGCGAGTCCCGTCTCCAGCAGATCATGGTCGCCGTACGAAACATTTTCCCGGTGTCCGTGGGTAATGAACACATTGTAGAAAAGGATCCTTTCCACGAGGACGGAAGGAAGGCTGCTGCTGAAATCGCAGTTTCCGCGAACTGCCAGAAACTTATACGGATTCGACGGATCCATATATTTTTTCAGGCTGGTCTCGGAATCCCCGCAGTGGATCAGATATTCGAAAGGAGCTTCTTTTTCTTCTTCTTCAATGATCTGATCGATCACGCGGTTGTCGCCGTGTGTATCGGAGATGATCACGATCTTCATGCGCGGACTCCCTGCTTTCCTGTCACTTCTCTTCCTCCGAGGATGACCCGTTTTCTGTGATAGTCTTGGTCACAGACGATCAGATCTGCCAGCTTGCCCTCTTCGATCGACCCTGTCTGTCCCGCGATCCCAAGTACCGCAGCCGGTGTGATCGAAGCGGCTTCCACCGCCTCCTCAGCAGGGACACCGAAACGGATCGCGCGGCACATCGCCTCATACAGATCCGTGACGGAACCGGCGATCGTTCCGTCTCCAAGCCTTGCCTCACCGTCCTTAAGGATCACCTCCTGACCGCCGCACACATATCCCCCGTCAGGCATGCCCATGCACCGGATCGCGTCGGATATCATGCAGATCCTGTGCGGGAACAGGTGAAACGCCGCCCTGACGGCAGCCGGATGTACATGGAATCCGTCACAGATGAGCTCCGCCGTAACATCCATGCGCTCCGCGGCGGCGCCGATCACGCCGGGTTCCCTATGAAGCATCGGCGGCATCGCGTTGAAAAGATGCGTCACATGACGAGCTCCTGCGGAAAACGCTGCGGAAGCCGTCGCATGGCCGGCACAGGTGTGTGCGATGCTGACTGCTGTATCTTTACTGACTTTCCTGATAAACTCCTCGGCTCCGGGGAGCTCCGGCGCAACATCAATGATCCGGATCCTGCCGCCGGCAGCTTTCTGCAGAACACTGAACTCCACTTCGTCCGGGAGCCGCAGGTACGCTTCTTTGTGCGCCCCCTTCTTTTCCACGGACAGATACGGTCCCTCCATATGGATCCCGGCGATCCGCGCCCTGCCCGGAGGAAGACTGACAGCCGCTTCGGCGATCACGGACAGAGCTTTCAGCAGTTCTTCATGTGGCAGCGTCATCGTCGTCGGCGCAAAGGAGGTGATCCCTCTGCCCGCGAGAAACGACGCTATCTTATCAAGTCCCGCTGCATCGGCGTCCGAACAGTCCTGTCCGAGACACCCATGGATATGCATATCGATGAGTCCCGGAAGGATCAGATCCCCCTGCAGGTCCTCACCCTCTTTAGGCATCTCCCGATCGATGAACAGCTCAGCGATCCTGTCCTGTTCTATACACAGGCCCCCCGGGACAAAGCCTTTTCCCGCGAGAAAGATCCGCGCGTTTTTGAGGATCATCGCCATGCCTTACTCCGGAATTGTTTCCTGTTCGAGCCTGAGGTGCGCTCCCAGGAATCTCGCAAGGAAGTAGAGGATCCCGCTCTCGTCCTCACGCCAGGTCCGCTGCTGATGTATCTCCGTACAGAGCAGATAGCCGTCCGTCTCCTGCATGTTGCCGATCCGGGCGACCAGGAAGGCTTTGGTCTCCAGACCTGTTAATGCCTTATAGAGCATCGGTGAGACTTCGCGGATGTTTTCGACATCATTTTCCGCGTAGATATCATCGCTCATCAGATAGGTGATGTCACTGACATCCGCGCGGAAGCCGGGGGTCATGGGCGAACAGAGCATGCCCTTGCTGTTGACATAGAACAGACCGCTGATCCACATCTCTTCCTTGAGAAGAGGAAACGCCACCTGGATCTTCCTGTCAAAGCCCGCGGTCCTTTCGAGCCGGCGGACGATCCCCTGCATGCCGGTCAGGATCCCGTGATTCATGAACCCTCTGGTCTCCTGATCATGATGCTCCCCCGAATCATAGATGACGTAACGGCCCCTGCCGTTCTCCTTGCCGCTGTAGAGTGCCTTTTCGACCATCAGAGCAAGCTCCTGCGAATTATCGGAATCTGCAGGACAGGCAGCACTGCCGGTCGTTGCCGAGACAAACACGTTGAAATCATCGATGCGGAATTCCCTTGCGAGGACTGCATTCGTATAATACAGCTCCTCAAAAAACGCTGCCCGCTCCTGGTAAGTGATGTTTTTAAAATCAATGAGGATCAGTTCATCACCGCCCAGACGGCCGAGAACACCGTACCCTTCCGTATACCGCGCGAGGTTTCCGGCCATTTCCGACAGGATCTCGTCTCCCGCACGGCGTCCGTAAGTATCATTGATATGTCCCAGATGGTCGATGTCGACGACGGACATGGAAAACGCTGTCCTCTGCGTGATCAGGGAACGGATGAACTCCAGGATGAACACCTTGGATACCAGTCCCGTCAGCGGATCGAACACCTCCTCAGGCCGCATGGTCACGAAGAGGCTGTCAAAATACGGATATTTCCGAAGACGGTCGTTGGTGTAAACATCGGTTGTTCTTTCTACAAGGCTGTGCCTGCGCATCACTTCGGTCACATCGGTAAAGCAGCCCACCAGGCCGACGATCCTGTCATCCTGGTAGATAGGGCGCTTGCTGGCGACGATACTGCGTTCTTCTCCGCGGACGATGCACTTTCCTGGCACCTTGTAGGTGCTCTTTCCCTCCAGCACACGCAGTTCATCCGCCATATAGGGAACCGGGTCACTGTGCCAGCCCATATCCTCGTCGGTCCTGCCGATCAGCGCGTCCATCGATTCAAAGCCGTAGAAATCAAGAAACGCCTGATTCACGCCGACAAAGCGGCGGTCTTTGTCCTTCCAGAAAATGCAGTCCTGGGATGTGTTGATGATCTCATGAAACAATGATTCGTTCATCTGCATAGCTGTCCTACCTCGATCGTGGTCGCCGGTCTGTGAGAAAAAAATACGAAAATATTTTACCACTTTTTCGGGATCCTGAAAACCGGATAACCGGCAGATCCGTATCTTGAAACGCCTCCGCTGAGACGTTACAATACTGTATGAAACGACAACCGCCCATGAATACAAGGAGAAAAATATGAACGGACCCGAACAGAATCTGCGCGATGAACTCCGATTTGACCGTTTTGCAGACGGTGCTCTGCTCGGCGGCAAAAAGAAGGGACGCCTCCCGGCCATGGGCTGGAACAGCTGGAACGCCTTCGGGAGCAGCAATTCCTGGGAACTGACAAAGGCGCAGGCGGACCGGATCAAAGAACTCGGTCTGGACAGGCTCGGCTATCAGTATGTTGTGCTTGATGACGGCTGCTACCAGAGCGCCCGGAAAGACGGACACCTTGCCGCAGCGGAGGGAAAGTTTCCTGAGGATTACGCCGGGATCGCGGACTATATCCACGAAAAAGGCCTGAAGTTCGGCATGTACAATGATATCGGCACCAAGGTCTGCAGCGGCGCCGAAGTCGGCATCTGCGGCCATGAGGATGTGGATGCCGCCGACTATCATCGGTGGCAGATTGATTACATCAAGGTGGACAACTGCTATTATCCCTGGGACGATGCCACCTTTTCCGACAGGGAAAATGCCCGGTATACCTATGCACCGGCGATCCGCGGCATCCGGGTCAGTTATCCGGAGGGTGGGCGTACGCTGTCCGCGGGGGGATCGGAGGCAGAAACCGTCGGAAGCGGCGTTGAGATCAGGGACGGCGTGGCATACGGTATCGGCACCTATGACGGCACAGGTCCCGAGCACTCCCCGGTAGGCTGCCGCAGCGGAGAGCTTGTCTTCACGGTGGGTGTCGATTTCGACACGGATGCCGAGCTCTTCGTGGATTACGCGACAGGGCGTGAGCCCGCCCGCGGCAGCTGGCTGCAGGTCGCGGTCGGTGAGGGAGCGGCTGTCCGATACTACTATGACGGCTTTCTGGAGGAAACGGCAGACCCTGTGGAGGAAGCTCCCGTGGAGGGTGATCCCGAACAGAATAAGGGGGTTCCGCGCAAAGTACCCGTCGTCTTCCGGGAATCCCGTCCCATCCGGATCTCTCTCAAAGCGGGTGAAAACCGGATCCGCCTCATGAATCACAGAAGGCAGGAAAATACGCTGTGTTCATATGTCAAAGTACGCGAAGCACTGGCCAAGGCAGCGCCGGACCGGGATATTGTCTTCTCCCTCTGTGAATGGGGAAAGACCCAGCCACAGAACTGGGGCTGCAGGATCGGCGACTCCTGGCGGATCCTCAACGATATCACCTTTCAGGTGGGTTCCGATACAAAGAAAGGGCGTGCTGTCTGGGAGGACGACTACACCGCCAGCATCACCTCGCAGTACAACAAGGCAGTGATCATGGACGAATTCGCAGGGCTCGACAAGGGCTGGAACGATCCCGACATGATGGTCATCGGACTGGACGGGATCACGGAGACGATGGCGCGTACCCACATGGCGGCGTGGTGCATGATGAACGCCCCGCTCATGCTCGGTCTGGATCTGCGCGAAGTGCAGGAAGGAGACGCTGTTTTCCGCATCATCGCAAACAAAGAACTGATCTCACTGAACCAGGATCCGCTGGGCATCCAGGCAAAGCGCGTCTTTACCACCGCGGAAGCGGACGATCCCGCGACGGCCTACATCCGGGACAACCACCGGATCGACGTGCTCGCAAAGCCCCTGGCGGACGGCAGCATCGCCCTCTCCTTTATCAATCTTTCCATGGAGGACAGGCAGGAAAAGATCTCCATAAGCAAAGATCGGATCCTCTCATCGATCGGACATAAAATGAAGGATCAGCAGGCCCGGGATGCCTTTGAAAATGCCTCGTCCTGCCGCGTTGTCGATCTTTGGACAGGCGATGAAACGACCGTTTCGGACGGGAACTTCTCTGTAGATAAACTCGCCGGATGTGATAACCATACGATCCGGATCATACCGCAGAAATGAGCGAAGCACAAAAAGAAATTCCGAACTCTCTTACGATCGGCGGATTTCTTGAGCTTCTTTCGGCTGCGGATCCCCATGCGCAGGGCTTCCGGCCCGCCTTTGCCTTTGATCCGGAGCAGACGCTCCTGAGAAAAACAGCCGCCAGGATCCTGCATTTCTACATGCGGGATATCCTGGCGGTACCCGATATTCCGGATATCACTCCGGCTGCCGTTCTGAAGGATCTCTATGACTGCCGGGTCTGTGTCAATTCGATCGCGCAGATCTATCTGCGGGGGATCATGGAACCGCGCGAATACCCGGGCGGTCTCCTGCTCTTTGACGGATCAGCCCCTGTCGATGAATTGCTTGCAGGACATATCATCAGCAGAACACTGCAGCCTTAAGGTGCGGACCATCTGATCCTCTCCGGCATCAGAATATCCCTCGGTCCCTGTCTTTCACCTGCTTTTTCAGATATCTGAGCTTCAGATCCGTATTGTAGAAATCCTTGGTCGAGCATCCCGCCCTGCCGCCGCCGGCGCACGCACAGGCGCAGGCACACGCACAGGCGCACGAAGAATGCGCACAGGAGCGGTGGGATCCGCCGGATCGTCCGCCGGAGGATCTGCCCGAACCGCCGCCCACGATGATCGGCGTCACATGCACACGGACATAGGTGTCGGGGCGGGAGGAATAGCGATAAGTGCCGTTGGTTGTCTTTCCGCGGATATCCTTTTCCTCCGGCGGAATATCCTTTTCCTCGATCTTTTCCTCGCTCTTGATAAAGCTCCTGCCGCAGTACTCACAGTTGTCCTTGCCCTCCGGACGGGCAGCGCCGCAGCCGGGGCAATTGGGATAATACACGATCTTCGTGCGGGTGATCTTTTTACCGCCCGTTGAGGTGCCGAACAACGCGGAGCCGGCATAATGAAAGACCGCCTTGAATATTTTATAGATCAGATAGAACGGCGCAAAGGTAATGATCAAACCGATGAGCATGATGATCGGGTTGTCGCTGCCCTTGCTCCCGCCGGAGCTTCGTTCGATGCTCTTGCTCGTATCAAACGCGTAGGCGTCATTGGCATAGGTCACCTGTACCTGGAAATGCTCGCCCTTGCCCAGAGAGGTCTTCCAGACATGGTAGCCGTTACTGATGTCACACGAAGGCGACCAGCTCTCGATATCATCGCTGTTCCACAGGATCACCAGCTGATCCACCTTGATGTCGTCAAACCAACCGGGCGTGAATTCATAGACCGTCTCCCCCTCGTTGAGCAGGTTCACCTCGTACATATAGTCCTGGACCAGTTCGAACTCAAAGCTGATCACTTCGCCCTTATAGTAATTGCGGTCAAAGGTGATCTTGAGGTTCGA
>JAILFA010000015.1 GCA_024687125.1 Lachnospiraceae bacterium | reverse complement strand
CGAAACGTCATACCGGTACCCTTGTGGGCATCTATGCGTTAAGTGGGGCAAGCAGCGGAAGAACCCCTGCGGATTTTGATTATTTTGAGTATATGAACCTATGAAAAAGCTCAGTATCGGCATCTTCGCTCACGTGGATGCAGGCAAAACCACATTGACCGGTATCAAGACAATGTTTACTTTCTAACAAATTTCCGAGAGAATTAGAGAATCCATGGGGCCAGAGTAAAGAGAAAAAAGAGTTTACTGGGTGTGCTTGGAAAATGGGATATACGGACGCGCAGATTGGAACGATAAACAGGCTTATTGATGGTGTTGACTGAGGAATTATACTTTGTTAGTCTGTTGGCAAGAGAGAATAGAGAAATAGACCCACTTGCGGTGAACTGATTTATTTCATAAAAAGTGATTATAATCCCAAGGAAACTGTGAGAAATGCTGAATTAGCCTTGAAGTCAAATAAAAAGAAGAGTCAAAGTGAGACAGATACATATAAGGAAGTAATAAAGAACAAAAACAAGATGATGCATGTCTTTGACAGTATTGAAAAAGCTCCCTATTATGAATTTAGTGTCGGGAAATTTGATAAAGGGGCTATAAAATCTGTTGGAAGCGTTTCTGTAGGTAATGAATGGATATGGACTAATGGCCTTCCAAATGATTATGATGCTTTGGAGAAAGTCAGATTAGCAGAGAATATATAACTGCATGAAAAGAGTTATATGATATAGTCGTCCAGAGTATGAGGGCGGCGTGGTGAAGAACATCACTATTTCATCCTTGCCCATGGGTTCAGAGTGCTATACTATGAATTCGAAAAATAACCGGAATGGGTAAAAATATGGAGATATAACCAGAAATATAACCAGAAATATAACCAAGAGGGTGAAATGGGTGGTAAATAAGATTTCAGAGAAATGTGAGGAAATTTAGAAGAAATGAGTGAAATAGGTGAAAGTAGAGTTGATAAATTTAAATGTTACGTCTGGGGCATGGGATACAAATTCGAGGCGTGAGAAGGCAGAGGAATAATGTATGAAGTTTTCCGGATTAAATGACAGGATATCCGAGGTGTTCGTCGGAAAAAGAGAGCTGGTGGATCAGGTTCTGGTCTGTCTGCTGGCGGGCGGACATGTACTGCTGGAGGATGTTCCGGGGGTCGGCAAGACAACGCTTGCAAGGCTCCTTGCGGCATCCGTGGGATGCGACCTCGGCAGGATCCAGTTCACACCGGATACGCTGCCTTCCGATGTCATCGGTACCGTGATCTATCAGATGAACACCGGCGAATTCAGCTACCGTGAGGGCGCGGTCATGCACCAGATCCTCCTCGCGGATGAGATCAACCGCACCTCTCCGAAGACGCAGGCAAGTCTCCTGGAAGCCATGGCGGAGGAACAGGTTACGGTGGACGGGAAAGCACATCCCCTTCCGCAGCCGTTCATGGTGATCGCTACACAGAATCCCGTGGAATATCTGGGAACCTATCCGCTGCCGGAAGCGCAGCTCGACCGTTTCATGATGCGGCTGTCGGTCGGGTATCCTGACAATGATGCCGAGATCAGAATGGCGAGGAACCATCTGGAAGGCCGGATGGAGGAAAAACTTCCCGCCATGCTCAGTGCCGAAGATGTACTGAGCGCCAGAGAGGAAGTGAAGCGCCTCAAGGTGAGCGATGCGCTGCTGCAGTATATCCGCGACATCATCGAGCTGACCCGCATAGAGAGCAGCTTTGTGCTCGGTGCAAGCCCTCGTGCGTATCTGGCGCTTGTAAGTGCCTCCCAGGCAAAGGCCTATCTGGAAGGCCGCGATTTTGTGAAGCCCGACGATGTCAAGGCGATCGCCGTACCGGTGCTTCATCACAGACTGTTTCTCACTTCGGAAGCCAAGATCCGCGGAGACAAGGTCGACAGGCTCCTCGAGGCACTGATCCTCAAGGCCCGGATCCCGATGGAATAAGGCGACTGATCGTGTCATGAAGTACAGCAGGATCATCTTTCTGGCCGCGTGGATACTTTCTCTCGTCGGTATCAGTTTTTACGGCGGTCCGGTGAGCTACGGGCTCTTTTTCCTGCTGACGTTTACGCCTGTTGTTTCACTGATCTATCTGATCTGTGTCTTTGCCTGTTTCAGGCTCTATCAGGAGGCGGGGTCCCGCTATCCGACAGCATCCCATGCTGTTCCATTCTTCTTTACGCTGGTCAATGAATTCCATTTCGGTTTTGTCGGGATCCGTGTCCGCCTTTTTTCTTCCTTTTCGTCGATCAGCGGACTGGATGACGATGTAGAATACGAACTGCATCCGGGGACCTCGATCCGCAAGGATACAAGCCTCATCTGCAGATACCGCGGCGAATATGAGGTCGGGATCAAGGAGATCGTGATTGAGGACTATTTCCGCCTGATCCGGCTTCGTTACCGCAATCGGGAGACGATGCGCGTCGTAGTCAAGCCGGATCTCATCGAACTCTCTGGTCTGCACAGTATCGATCTGGATCAGCTTGCGATGAGGGAGGTGAGCACCAAACCTGTACGCCCGGATATGCTGGTCAGAGAGTATGAGGCGGGCGACGATATACGTCTGATCCACTGGAAGCTCAGTGCAGGATCAGGCAGACCGCTTGTCAGGAAGAGCGTCGGCGAGGAGCAGGACGGTGTTATGATACTGCTCGGCACGCAGCGGTTTCAGGAGGATATGCGCCTTTATCTGCCGGCAGAGAACAAGGTACTGGAGACAGTTCTTGCCCTTTCTCTCTATCTCGCGAAGCAGAATGTTCCGATAAGGACGCTTACCTGTCAGGGAGAGCTCAAAGAGTATCCGGTCGGATCGGCGGAGCAGTTTGACGCGTATTATCAGGCGCTCTCCGAGGTGTCGTTCAGGGAAAACACGACGGATAAGGAACTGTTCATCAAGGCTTCCGGCACACGAGACCTATATGATGCAAGGTGTGTACTCATGGTCCTGCAGGATCTGTCCGCCGAGAGTCTTGAACTCGCCAAAATCATCAATGACCACGGGATCCCGGCGGCCGTGTTCTGTATCTCCGATGAACCGCCGCTGAGCAGTGGCATTGATCTGCCGCGGACAAAGATCGCAACTATCCGGCCCGATGCGGATCTGCGGGAGGTGCTCTGATGACGGCGCTCCTTTATGATCTGATCTTCATGCTGCCGCTTGGGATGATCGCTGTCTTTTTCGGCGGCTTCTTCGGAATTCTGCCCGGAGGAGCAGTACCGCCGTACATTGCCATGCTCCTTGCGTTATCAGTGTGCCTCTCTTTCAAACATCTGTCAGACCGCAGGAAATTCATTCTTCCCGGTCTGCTCCTGGCGTTTCTTCTGGGAGCGCTGCTGATCATTGACCGCGAAAGACGCGCGGAGCTTTTTACAGAGAATCTCTGGATCCTGTGGGCTGTCCTGATCACGGTTTCCGTATATACGGCAGGACGTCTCACGATCCTGTACGCCTCTGTGCGAAGAGCCCTTATGATCGCCGATATCCTGTTTCTCGCAGTACTTCTGTTCGCCGGGCAGAAACTGGAAAAATGGGTTCCTCTGCCGATGCTGTGGCTTCTTGCTGTCAGTCTCATACAGGAGGTTGAGGGCAGATGGACAAGAAGCGGTGATACGGATCACAAGGGACATCTGGTCACCGTTCTGCCGTTTCCGATCCTGCTCTGCCTGATCGTTTTTCTGCTCCCGGCATCGGATTCCCCCTATGACTGGAACTTTGCGGTAAAACTCTGGGAGAGGGCGGAAAGTACGGTAAAGCATGTCGTCAGCTTCTTTCAGGGGGAAAAGGAGGAGTACGACGCACAGATCGGTTTTTCCGAGGAAGGAGCGTTCTGGGAAAACATTTCCGCTGCTCCCAGAGAACTGATGAAGATCACTTCGGATTACAGCGCGGACAGTATGATCTATCTGCGCGGCAAGAGCTTTGATGCTTTTGACGGGAGAAACTGGACCAGTGCCTTTCAGGGAACGGACAGGGACCTTATGATCGACCTGACAGAGACGGCGTGCGCGGCGCTTTCCCGCGGAGAAAGAGCCTTTTCGGACTATATGAAAAAATCACAGCAGCGGATCCGCTTCCTTGATTTTTCTACAAGTTACCTCTTCGTGCCGTTAAAGACAGAGATCGCTGACGGCATGATCGATCAGATCCTTTTGCAGGAGAATACGGCGGATCTTCTTGCGCAGAAAAGTCTTTCCTATGACGATGAATACGCGTTTTCCAATTACCGTCTGAATCAGGAGCATGAAGCCTTCGGAGAGCTCGCTGCCTCTGTCAGCGTTCCTTCCGGGGAGGAATGGGATGCCGCATGGGAATATATCAGCCCGCCGTTTTTCAAACAGAGCAAAGACAATGGGGATGACCGGGATGTATGGAAACCGGCCTATACGGATTATCTGGCATACCGGCAGAGGATCTGTCAGGCGTACTGTCCTGAAACCGTGATCTCTGAAAGATCGTCAAAGCTGCTGGAGGATCTGCTCGCGGACGCCTCCTCGGATTATGAACGGCTTGTCCTTCTGGAGCACTTTCTTTCCGCATATACCTATACGACCTCGCCAGGGCTTCTTCCGGAGGATGTGACGGATCCGAAGGCGTTTCTTGACTATCTGCTCTTTGACAGCTGTCAGGGCTACTGCAGTCATTTCGCTACGGCGTTTGTTATCGCCGCGCGATACCTGGGGATCCCCGCCCGATATGTCCAGGGGTATGCTGTTCCGGTGGAAAGGGCCGGAGAGATCACTGTCACGAGCGCCATGGCGCATGCCTGGCCGGAAGCTTATATCGATGGCCTCGGCTGGATCTCCTTTGAACCGACCCCCGGGAAAAAACGTGCCGCCCGCTGGATGGTACAGGCGGACTATGATGCGCAGAAATCACAGTATGCGCCGGATCTGTACGAGTACGGAAGGGAGGATGAGAACAGCGGACTATCGGAGGAGAAAACCGCACCGCGGGCACCTTTCGACCTGAAAAAGGTCCTGCTGCCGATCCTTTTCGGTGCATTGTTTCTGCTGCTGTTCTTTATCGGGGATCATGTTTTCTGCGCATGGCGCTACAGGCGGCAAAGTGACACGGAAAAGTTCCGGATCCGCTGCAGAAGGAACATGAAGCTGCTGCGCTATCTTGGATACGTTCCTGCACAGGGGGAGACGCTGGAAGAGTTCCGCAGCCGAGCGGTGCCCGGGCTGTCCGAACAGGCTCTTGCTTTTACAAAGGCGATGGAGCTGCATCTCTATGCGGAACTGTCTCCGGATGCACAGACGATCTGGATCGCAGAAGCCTCCGAAGAAATCCTGTGGGAACACCTGCGCGAGAAAAAAGGAAGACGCGGTCTGCTGTATCGGATCGGACTGACTCTGTAGTATGCCCTGAAAACAAATTCCTGTGGCGTACAAAGCAGAGTAGCTGTATAATGTTCTTTGGTTTCTATGGTCCCCTAAAGGAGAGATAAGTATGGATTATAGTATTGTGATCACGATCGTCAGGTATGTTCTGGGAACGATCGGCTACTGGATGATCCTGAAAAAATGCGGTGATAAGCCTTACTGGGCTGCCGTCCCTGTAGCAAGGGAATACCACATTGGCAAGTGCGCCCATATGGAGGAGGAAGCGCGGACCTTTACGATCCTGACACTTGCTACTTATGTCTGTCAGATCATCATGGCGTTTCTGCCGGACGGGTCCCTTAGGGAGAATCTTGTTTCGATCCTTCTGATCGCGATCGGCCTTGCGTCCGCGGTCTATATGATCCGCATCTTTCTCGGCCTATGCAGGGTGTTTGGACGCAGAAAGCTCTGGGTGGTCCTGTTTGTCTTACTTGAGGAGCCGGCGGCTCTGATCTGGGGATTATCCAAAAAGTTCGTTCCGAACAGACAGATCGAGGATTTCAGCAAGGCAGAGGGCGCAAAACTTGCCGGTGTGGACGCAAAACCGCTGGACAAGGGGCTTACGATCAATATCCAGGACCGTACGGTCGTCGATTTCTTCAAGAAAAAGTATCTGCTGCGTGACATCCATATGAACATCCCGACAGGACATATGGTGCTTTTGCTCGGCGGATCCGGTGCCGGCAAGACCACCTTTGTCAATGCGGTGACGGGATATGAAAAGGCGAGGGCGGAGATCAGGCTCAACGACCAGAATGTCTACGAAGATTATGCCAGCATGAAGTATGATGTCGGATTTGTTCCGCAGCAGGATCTCATGCGCGGCAACGATACGGTGGCGCGGACACTCGCCGACGCTGCGACGCTTCGCCTTCCGTCCTCGGTACACAGCAAGGAACGCTGGGAACGGGTTAAAAAGGTACTGGAAGAGTTCGGGCTTTACGCTGTGCGCAACAGCCTGGTCGAAAAGCTCTCCGGCGGACAGCGAAAGCGCCTGTCCATTGCCATGGAGTATATCTCGGATCCGTCCCTCTTTATCCTGGATGAGCCGGATTCCGGTCTTGACGGTGTCGTCGCGAGGAGCCTGTTTGAAAAGCTGCGCAAGATCGCCGATGAGGGCAAGATTGTCATTGTCATCACGCATACGCCGGACCGCGTGATCGACCTGTTCGACGATGTGATCGTACTGGCCAAGGATAACCTCAGGACCGGACGTCTTGCTTGGTACGGAAGTGTCGAGGAATCCTACGGCTTCTTCGGCAAGAACTCCATGGAGGAGATCCTTCTGTCCATCAATCAGAAGGAGGAGGGCGGCGAAGGCCGTGCCAACGAGTTTGTTGAAAAATATGCGGATCATATCCAGGAAAAGGCGGGGTGACGATCATGAATGAGAAAACAAATCTGAGACATACCGGCCATATTTCCCAGACCGTGATCTATCTCGGCAAGCTGTTCCGCATGTTCATCTTTCAGAACGACTGGAAGGTGCTCCCGATGTCTGCCGTGATCGCGGGTCTTGTCTCTTTTGCCGTCGGCAGGAACCTGTTCAGAACGATGGAAGGTACTTTGACAGGCACCTTTGCATTGTCCTGTGTCTGCATCTGGAACGGGTTCTTCAATTCGATCCAGTCAGTGTGCAGAGAAAGAGCGATCATCAAGAGAGAGCATCGCTCCGGCCTGCATATCAGTTCCTATGTGGCGGCGCATCTGATCTATCAGTCGATCCTCTGCGCCGGTCAGGCTGTGATCACGATCACTGTATGCTCCGTACTGGGTGTCGCAATGCCGTCAAAACCTCTTGTAACACCCTGGCCGCTTGTGGACCTCGCAGTCACACTGTTCCTGATCACTTTCTGCGCGGATATGCTGGCGATCCTTGTCTCCAGTGTGGCACATTCCACGACTACGGCGATGACAGTCATGCCGTTCCTGCTGATCGTTCAGCTCGTTTTCTGCGGCACAGTCTTTCCGCTTCCGGAAGGTGTATCCTGGACGAGCAATCTGACGATCTCCAGGCCCGGACTGACCGCTCTGTGCGCCCAGGGTGATTATAATGATCTGCCGATGGTCTCGATCTGGAACAGTGCGGTAAAGATGGAAAATGTCGAGATCAACGGTATCAAGCCAGTCCAGCAGGCGCTTATCTACATTCAGGAAAACAACCTGCAGGAAGATTTTATGAAAAAGACCGCTGAGAAGAATCAGAAACCGGAGTATGCGTTTGATCCCGAGATCGTAAAAAGCAGCTGGTTTATGCTCATCCTGTGGGCGTTCATATACATATGCGGTGCGGTCATATCGCTGGAACTCATTGACAGGGATAAACGATAGCGGTCTGTCCTCAGTATCTCCTTATTACAGGCTGTCAAGAATTTTTGCTTGACAGCCTGTTTTGTTTGTGTTATCGTTGTTCCCGCTATGGAAAAGATCGTCGAACAGGGACGTCTGTATGATTTTTACGGAGAGCTGCTCACGGACCATCAGAAGAGAGTCTATGAAGCGGCTGTTTACGAGGATCTCTCTCTTTCCGAGATTGCGGAGAGAGAGGGCATCAGCCGTCAGGGCGTGCATGATCTTTTACGGCGCGTGACGAATACGCTGAAAAGCTATGAAGACAGGCTTCACATGATCGCCAGATTTGACCGGATCAGCGCAAGCCTCGGCGAACTCAAACAGACAGTGCCGGCAGATGCCGACCGCAGGATATTCGGGATCATCGAACGGATCGAGGAAGATTTACAGTAAGATGGCATTTGAATCACTGACCGATAAACTAAGTAATGTATTTAAGAACCTCCGCGGCAAGGGAAAGCTCTCCGAAGCGGATGTCAAAGCTGCGCTCAAAGAGGTCAAGATGGCGCTGCTCGAAGCGGATGTTTCCTTCCGTATCGTCAAGCAGTTCATCAAGGCGGTAGAGGAACGCGCGGTCGGCGAAGAGGTCATGAACGGGCTGAATCCCGGCCAGATGGTCATCAAGATCGTCAACGAAGAAATGACGAAGATGATGGGCGGTGAGGTGACGGAGCTCACGCTCGAGCCCGGCGGAAAGATGACGATCTTTCTCATGTGCGGTCTGCAGGGTTCCGGTAAGACGACTTCCGCAGCCAAACTCGCATCCCGTATCAAGAGCAAAGGAAAATCACCGCTGCTCGTTGCCGGTGACGTCTATCGACCGGCTGCTGTGGAGCAACTGCAGGTCAATGCCGATAAGGTCGGTGTTGCCTGTTTTTCGATGGGAACAGATATCTCCCCCGTAAAGATCGCCGAGGAATCCATAGCCTACGCGGAAAAGAATCATCACAATGTGGTGATCATCGATACAGCAGGCCGTCTGCAGATCGACGAGACGCTGATGCAGGAGCTTAAGGACATTAAAGCGGCCGTACCCGTGAACCAGACGCTGCTCGTCGTCGATGCGATGACCGGTCAGGAAGCGGTCAATGTCGCGGAGACCTTTGACAAGGAGATCGGTGTCGACGGCCTCATCCTTTCCAAGCTGGACGGTGATTCCAGGGGCGGTGCGGCACTCTCTGCAAGAGCAGTCACCGGCAAGCCGGTTCTCTTTGCCGGTATGGGTGAAAAACTGGGCGATCTGGAACCTTTCTATCCCGATCGCATGGCCAGCCGGATCCTGGGCATGGGCGATGTCCTGACCTTGATTGACAAGGCGATGGAGGCCAATAAAGAAGCGGACGAAGCCAAAGAGCGCGAGATGGCAAAGAAGCTCCAGAAGGGACGCTTTGACTTTAACATGTATCTCGAGAGCATGAAGCAAATGCGCCATATGGGCGGTCTGGGAGGGATCCTGGGAATGCTTCCCGGCATGGGCGGGAAGATCTCGGATGATCAGCTGCCTGATGAAAAGGAACTGACGCGCATGGAGGCGATCGTTCTCTCTATGACTCCCGCGGAACGGGAGAATCCCAAACTCCTTTCACCGCAGCGCAAATTCCGGATCGCGAAGGGCAGCGGCAATGATGTTGCCGTCGTCAACCGCTTTATCAAACAGTTTGAACAGGCGCAGAAGGTCATGAAGCAGATGGGCGGTTTCGGCAGAGGACGCCACGGCGGCATGGGGGGCTTGGGCGGCATGCTTGGGGGCGGCTTCCCGAAAGGACCGAGAGGGAAGTTTTTCTGAAAAGGCGTAAGAACATTGCAGTATGCAGTGGTTTTACAATAAAATGTTGTCACTTATAAGGAGGAAGAAAAAATGGTTAAGATCAGATTAAAGCGCATCGGCAAGAAGAAGACACCCTACTACCGTGTAGTGGTCGCGGATTCCCGCTTCCCCGTACAGGGCAGGGCGATCGCCGATCTCGGCTCCTATGATCCGAACACGGATCCCGCCAAGGTGCAGATCGATGTCGAGGAAGCCAAAAAGTGGCTTGAGAACGGTGCACAGCCTACCATTACGGCGCTCAAGGTCCTGAAGCAGGCGGGCGTAACGCGCGGCTAAGGAGGCACGGGATGAAAGAACTCGTGGAAGTAATCGCACGCGCTCTGGTCGATGATCCTTCCCAGGTGGTCGTGGATGAAAAGCGTGACGGCAGAGATATCACGCTCAGCCTACACGTCGCTGAGGGAGACATGGGCAAAGTCATCGGCAAGCAGGGCAGGATTGCCAAGGCGATCCGCTGTGTAGTAAAGGCCGCGTCAACCAAAGACCACACCCATGTAGACGTGGAGATCGTCTGATCCGTGCATTTTCATGTGATGACGCTGTTCCCTGAAGTGATCACCGGGTACTGTGCTTCCGGGATCCTGGGAAAAGCACTGGATAAAGGTCTTCTGGAGCTTGACGCAGTCAATATCAGAGACTTTACCAACGAAAGAAAGCATCTGAAGGTCGACGATTATACCTACGGCGGCGGCGCCGGACTCCTGATGCAGGCCCAGCCGATCTATGACTGCTGGCGGCATATCGAAGAGGGGATCCGCGCAAAGAGAAAGCGCCGGGCGGCGAACGGGCTTTCAGCCAATGCAGGCGGGAAAGACGTCCGCGTCATCTACGCGACACCGCAGGCACCGATATTTACGCAGCAGATGGCCCAGGAGCTTTCCGAAGAGGAAGAACTGATCTTTCTCTGCGGACACTACGAAGGCGTAGATGAGAGAGTTCTGGAACGGATCGTAACAGATGTCGTCTCGATCGGAGATTACGTTCTGACCGGCGGTGAACTGCCTGTACTTGTGATGATGGACGCGATCGCCAGATTTGTGCCCGGAGTGCTCCATAACGAAGAATCCGCGGCGGGAGATTCCTTTCAGAACGGTCTTCTGGAATACCCGCAGTACTCAAGACCGGAGGTCTGGGAGGGGATGCGTGTTCCGGAGGTGCTTCTTTCGGGAGACCATGAGAAGATCGAAAGATGGCGGTATACGCAGAGTCTTGCCCGCACCAGAGAGCGAAGACCGGATCTCTATGAAGCGTATCTGCGTGACAACGGATCGGAGGCCTGAAAATGGCTGAGCTTACACAGGAATTCCGGGTCGGCGTGATCGCCAGGCCGCATGGTGTACACGGTGAAGTCTGTGTGTTTCCGACGACGGATGATCCCGGCAGGTTTCGCGAGCTTGAGGAAGTGATCCTGGAAACACCAAGGGAAGGACGGAAAAACCTGAAGATCAGGGGCGTGAAATACGTCAAGAAATTCGTGATCCTGAAGTTCGAGGGGATCGATACGGTCGAACAGGTAGAGAGATACCGTTCCTGCCCGCTCTATGTGACGAGAGAGAACGCTGTCCCGCTGGGTGAGGGTGAGTACTATGTCGCTGATGTCATCGGGCTCACCGTCCTGGAAGAGGAGAGCGGCAGAGAACTCGGAACCGTTACGGATGTGATCGAGACCGGCGCCAATGACGTCTATGAGATGAAGACGACAGACGGGAAAAATGTTCTGATCCCTGCGATCAAAGAATGCGTCAGATTGATCGATCCGGAACAGGGGATCATGAAGATCCATATCATGAAGGGGTTGATGCCATGATCTATTCGACAGACGGCCAGAAGGAATATCATATCGACCTGAAAAAGGGAGATATCGGACGCTTTGTCATCATGCCGGGAGACCCCGGAAGATGCGGGGAGATCGCAAAACGTCTCGAAAACCCGTATAAGGTTGCCCAGAAACGAGAGTTCTGCACCTATAACGGCACGCTTGAGGGCGAGCTTGTGAGTGTTGTCTCCACCGGTATCGGGGGTCCCAGTGCAGCCATCGCGCTCGAGGAGTGTGTCAACGCAGGAGCGGACACCTTTATACGAGTAGGTACCTGCGGAGCCATGCAGGAGAATATCCTCGGCGGCGATATGATCATCGCGACAGGTGCGGTGCGTATGGAGGGGACGACCCGGGAGTATGCCCCGATCGAGTATCCGGCGATCGCGGACAGAGAGATCGTGGCGGCGCTTGAAAAAGCTGCAGAAAAAATGGAACTGACTGCTCATGTAGGCGTTGTGCAGTCCAAGGACAGCTTTTATTCGCAGCACAGCCCCGAGACCAAGCCGGTGAGTGCGGAGCTCATGGCAAAATGGGAAGCATGGAAGCGGATGGGATGCCTGGCTTCCGAGATGGAAGGCGCAGCGCTCTTCATTGTAGGACAGTACCGGAGAGTACGAGTCGGAGCCTGTTTTCTCGTCATGGCCAACCAGGAGCGAGCCAAGGCGGGGCTTGACAATCCGGTCGTCCATGATACCGGGACAGCGATCGATCTCGGTGTCGAAGCCATGCGGCTCATCATACGGCAAAATAAGGATAATGCTTGACGAAGCATACAGAATTTGTTATTCTATAATTTGTTTGCAAGGAGGAAAGTCATGAACAAGATCATCGAAGAAATCGAAAACGCGCAGAAAAAGGAGACAACGCCGCAGTTCAACACCGGCGATACCGTGCGTGTTCACAACAGGATCAAGGAAGGAAACCGCGAGAGAGTCCAGATCTTTGAGGGCACGGTCCTGAAGATCCAGGGCGGCGGCAGCCGTCAGACCTTTACGGTCCGCAAGGAGTCCAGCGGTATCGGCGTAGAAAAGACATGGCCGATCCATTCTCCCAATGTGGAAAAGGTCGAAGTCGTCAGACGAGGCAAGGTACGCAGAGCGAAGCTCAACTACCTGCGCGGACTGACCGGCAAGAAGGCCAAGGTCAAAGAGATCATCCGATAAGCTTGATCGGGGGCAAACCTTGCGGGGATTGCCCTCTTTTTATCTCGGTAGGATTTGATGCGCAAAAAACCGGAAGGACTGACCTTTTACGAAAAAAAGAAGATCCTCTCCAGGGAACTGGTATCGGAGATCCTCTCCTGGGCTTTCTATACGATCGTTGCGATTGCCGTTGCCTGGCTCCTTGTAGTGGCTTTCGGGCATTCCATCCGAATGGTGGGTTCCGCCATGCGGCCTCAGATCGAAAACGGAGACAAGCTGCTCCTCGATCGGGTCACCTACAGAGTATCCTCCGTAAGCCGCGGAGATGTGATCGCTTTTTATCCCAACGGCAACACGGGTACACGACTGATGGTACGCCGTGTGATCGGCATCCCGGGGGATACGGTGAAGATCGTTGACGGTATTGTCTATATCAATGACAAGCAGGAATCGGATCCGGAACACCGATACGCGCTGATCGCAGATCCAGGCATTGCGGCGAGCGGGATCACGCTGGAGGAGAAAGAATACTTCGTTCTCGGAGATATGAGAAACGGCAGCGAGGATTCGCGCAGTGCCGATATCGGCCCGATCACCTATGATTCCATCGTCGGCAAGATCTGGCACACGTTCAGAAAGGAATCTTAAGGGCCCCGGCAGACTGCTCCAGACAAAGGGTTCTGATAGGATATGAATTACGAATGGTACCCGGGTCACATGACCGCAGCGATCCGGATGATGCGCGAAAACCTGTCCGTTACCGATCTTGTCATAGAGATCGCGGATTCGCGTATACCGATGGCAAGCAGAAATCCTGATATCGACGAGCTGTGCAGCGGCAAACTGCGGCTCCTGGTCCTCGCCAAGAGTGATCTCGCGGATCCGCAAAAGCTTTCCTCCTGGGAGGAGCATTTCCGCATACAGGGTCTGTCGTGCATATCTCTGAACCTTAAGGATCCAAAAGCTTCGGCAAAGCTTAAGACCGCAGTGGATGAAGCCGCAAAGCCCAGGCGCGAAAGAAACGCGGCCAGAGGGATCAAAAATCAGCCGATCCAGGCAATGGTCGCCGGTATACCAAATGTCGGAAAATCCACGATGATCAATCTCATCGCCGGCAGAGGCGTCGCAAAAACAGGAAACAAACCAGGCGTCACCCGCGGCAAACAGTGGATACGGGCGGGAAAGGATCTTCAGCTCCTCGATTCACCCGGAATCCTGTGGCCCAGGATCGGTGACAGGCGTGTCGGAGAACTGATCGCTCTGATCGGGAGCATGAATGACGAAAATCTGGACGCGCAGACGCTTTCCGCGGCACTCATGGGCATCCTGGACAGTCAGTATCCAACAGCGATCGCTGACTGCTACGGATTTTTCGCGGAGGAAACAGCGGGAGCAGCGCCGGAAAGTGTTCTTGAAAAGATCGCCGAAGCACGCGGGCTGTACGGAGACGGCGGCAGGCTTCTGACGCAGAGAGCCGCAGAGGTTCTGCTCAAAGATTTTCGCAACGGGCGTCTGGGACGAATGACACTGGAACAGCTTTAAAGGTAACGACATCGATGAAAAAAGGACTTCGAAGCATCATTGGTACACTGATCTACCTCGCCATCGTTTTTGCGGTGACGTTTCTTTTCATCATCTTTGTCGCTCAGCGCACGGATGTTGACGGGAGATCCATGGAGAATACGCTGCAGGACGGCGATTCTCTGATCGTCGACAAGATCTCCTATCGTTTCCGCGATCCCAAGCGCTTTGAGATCGTTGTCTTTCCCTTCCGCTATGCGGATGACGTGCTCTATATCAAACGTATCATCGGCCTTCCCGGCGAGACGGTACAGATCGATAACGAAGGACATATCTATATCAACGGCGAGCTGCTCGTCGAGAGCTACGGCAAGGAAGTGATGCGCAATCCCGGACGGGCGATCGAACCGATCAAACTCGGTGAGGAAGAGTATTTTGTTCTGGGTGATAACCGGAATAATTCCTCCGACGGGCGCGATCCGTCGGTCGGAAATATCAAACGCTCGGACATCATCGGGCGTGCGTTTCTGCGTATCTATCCGTTTTCCGGTTTCGGTACCGTGCAGTGAACGCTGCCGAACGGGAAGAGAAGAGACAGAAAAAACTGGCCGCGGAATACGCGCGTCTTGATTCACTGCTTTCCTATGAACAGGAAAATGCATCCTATGGACTGATCTGCGGCGTCGATGAAGTCGGAAGAGGACCCCTCGCCGGTCCTGTCGTTGCCGGGGCTGTCATCCTGTCGTCGGACATTCATTCTCTTTTATATCTAAATGATTCCAAGAAACTCTCCGAAAAAAGAAGAGAGGAACTGTATGACCGGATCAGGGAATGTGCTGTTGCCTGGGCGGTGGCATCCGCAGATGAAAAACGGATCGATGAGATCAATATTCTGCAGGCCGACTATGAAGCGATGACGGCTGCCGTAGAAGCGCTTGAAAGGAAACCGGGGCTTCTGCTCCTCGATGCCGTGCATGTGCCGCAGCTGGAACAGTATTCTCAGGTGAGCATCATCAAGGGTGATGCCAAAAGCGCTTCGATCGCAGCAGCAAGCATCATGGCCAAGGTCACAAGGGACCGCTATATGACGGAAGCGGCGAAGCAGTACCCTGAATACGGCTTTGACAGAAATAAAGGCTACGGGACCGCTGAGCATATCGCCGCTCTGAAAAAGTACGGTCCCTGTCCGCTCCACAGACGCAGTTTTATCGGAAAGATCCTGGGAGAAACGAATACCTGATGATCCAGCATTATCTTCAATCCGGCAGAGTTCAGGGAACACAGCAGGTCACGCAGACACAGCCGACCGCTGCGGAGGCTGCGCTTGCGCGGGGACAGGAGAGACTTGCTGCGACATCCGACGGACAGACCATCCAGGGAAAAGTCCTCTTGATCTCCGAAGGAAAAGGCGGTGAACGCACCGCACAGGTGGATCTGGGCGGCGGGGCCGTCATCAATGCCCGTGTAACGGGCAACATGTCTCTGGCTGTCGGTCAGGACATTTCTTTTTCCGTGAAGAACGCGGATCCGGCCAATGTTACCCTCCGGCCTCTTTATGCAAATACCGCCGCCGACACGAGCGTGATGAAAGCACTCACGCAGGCCGGCCTTTCGTCAGCCGGCGAGATGCCTGTCATGGTGCGCGAGATGATGAACGAGGGGCTCGCGATCGATCGCTCATCTCTTCTGAACATGTCGAGAGGTGTCAGTTCGTTTCCCGGACACGCCGTCAGCATCGTGCAGATGACAAATCTAGGGATCCCCGTCAACGAAGCCAATATCGAACAGTTTGAGAACTATAAGAACTTTGAACATCAGGTGATGAATTCCATTGACAGTATCATGGATGACCTTCCGGATGCTTTTCGTGAGATGCAGGGTGCCGGAAATAACCGCGGTGCGCTGGATCTTTACGGAGAGCTGCTGGGACTGTTCTCTGAGAAGGGGCAGGAGGGGGAAGCGGCTGCGCAGATCCCCAACGGGACAACGCGCGTGATCACCGAGGATGCGCTGCTTGGCGACGGGAAGACGATCGACGCAGGGAAAGCGGCTGCTGAGACCGGCGAAACCGTGCAGGCCGGAGATCATGACGCTGCGCAGACAGCCGCTGTCCGATCTGAAGGACGCATGGCTGCAGCGGATACGGATATCGCGGAGCACATCGGAAGATCCAACGCACAGGCGGGAGAAAGCACGGCATCCTCCGACGCGGGAAGTGTTCTCGAAGCTGCCATGAAGGCGCTCAGAGAGGCGGGAACTTCTCCTGCAGCGCAGACGCCTCAGACACATTCCTCCGCACAGTTTCCTGAACTTCTGCGATCTCTGGGAGTCCCGGAACAGATCGTACAGAATCTGAATTCCGGCGAAGCAATGGGGACTGCGCAGACGGATCTGATGCGTGTTCTCGCGGATGCCTGGCAGAAGACCGGCCATAAGGACGCAAAAACCGATGAAGTCTGGACGAACCTCTTTTCCTCAAAAGAGATGAACGGGATCATCAAGAACGCCATCGCAAAAGACTGGCTGCTTTCGCCGGACGATGTCGCGAACAAGGAAAATGTCAAAGGTCTGTATGAACGTCTCCAGAATCAGACAGCGAAGCTTTCCCAGGCACTGTCCGACGCGCACGGCCTGGGCACGCACCTTTCCGAGAACGTTAAGAACCTGCAGCAGAACATCGATTTCATGAACGATCTGAATCATATGTTCCAGTATGTGCAGCTGCCACTCAAGATGAACGGCAGGAATACACACGGCGATCTTTATGTATATCAGAACAAAAAGAACGCGATGCACGAGGACGGGACGGTCAGCGCGATCCTGCATCTGGATATGGAACATATGGGACCGGTGGATGTCTATGTCAAGATGCGCGACAACAATGTAAAGACCAATTTCTATCTCGCGGATGATGAGATGATCGATTTTCTCATGGACCATATTGATATCCTGAACAGCCGTCTGGAAAAGCGCGGCTATACGATGGAAGCGAAGATGCATCTGCAGGACGAGGAAATGACTGAGGATGCGCCGGTGAAGGAAATGCTCGCCGGGAATATCGGCTCGATGTCAATGCTCAGCCACACATCATTCGACGCGCTGGCATAAGCGCAGTTTTCAGCCTGGCAGGTGATCGGATGGCACAGGGACCCAAAGAAAAAGTCAAGCAGGCGATCGCGCTGGGGTATGACCCCGGACAGGACGACGCGCCCCGGATCATCGCTTCCGGACGCGGCGCCATTGCCGAGCGCATCATCGAGGAAGCAAAGGGTCATGATATCCCGATCCACGAGGACAATAAACTTGCGGATACGCTTTCCCGTCTGGAGATCGGTGAGATGATCCCTCCGGAGCTCTATGAGGTTGTCGCCGAGATCCTTGTATTTGTTGACGCGATGGATAAGATCCGCGCCAAATCACAGATCAAGCTCCCGGGTCAGAAGTAAAGGGACCGGAATGAATAAACGCAGGACCGGTGCGGAATATGAACAGCATGCAGCCAGGTTTCTGGAAGAGCAGGGCATGGAGATCGTTGCCACGAATTTTCGCTGCAGGAGCGGAGAGGTGGATCTGATCTTCCGGGACGGGGCGTACCTGGTCTTTGCGGAGGTCAAATATCGCACGACTGACCGGTACGGCGAATCCGTGGAAGCGGTGGGGATCAGAAAACAGAGGACGATCGCGCGGGTGAGCGCTTTTTTTCTGCTCAGGAACGGGATACCGCAGGATACCCCCATCAGGTTTGATGTCCTTGCACTGGATGCAGCGGATGACGGAATGACGGGGATCCGCTGGATCAAAGACGCATTTCAGGTTAATCTTTAAGAATTCTTAATAATATTCAGGCTCGTTTCTTAACTATTATCTGGTTAAATAGCAGAGGAAAGGAGAATATCGATGCAGCATACACCTAATGAAGCGGGAAATATCCTGGTCTGTGATGACGATCATGAGATCGTCGACGCGATCGAGATCTATCTCGTCCAGGAAGGATATAAGGTCTTTAAGGCATATGACGGACAGCAGGCGCTTGATATCGTCAAAGCGGGTTCCGTTGATCTTGCGATCCTCGATATCATGATGCCGAAGCTTGACGGGATCCATCTGACCATGAAGATCCGTGAGTTTTCCTCGATCCCGATCCTGTTCCTGTCGGCAAAGACGGAAGACGCGGACAAGATCCTGGGACTAAACGCGGGAGCGGATGACTATATCCCCAAGCCGTTCAATCCGCTTGAGCTTGTGGCGCGCGTCCGATCCAACCTGCGGCGTTACAAACAGCTGGGGAACATGGAGGAAAAAGAAGGCGGACAGGTATACCGTTCCGGCGGACTTGTCATCGACGATGACGCCAAGACCGTACATGTGGACGGGGACGAGGTGCGCCTCACGCCGATCGAGTACCAGATCCTGTTATTTCTGCTCAGGAACAAGGGCAAGGTCTTTTCCATTGAGCAGATCTACGAGAGCATATGGAACGAAGAAGCGATCGGAGCGGACAACACCGTGGCTGTCCATATCAGGCATATCCGCGAAAAGATCGAGATCGATCCCAAGGAACCCAGATATCTCAAGGTTGTATGGGGCGTGGGCTACAAGGTGGACGTTTTATGAATACAAAGAAAAAGAATTCTATCCCGGCGATCCTGCTGAGCATCATTCAGCATCTTCTAGCGGCGGGTATCATTGTCTCGCTCATGATGGTGAAAGATGGGCAGAGCGTCGTCCTGAACGGACCGGAGGAAAGGCTTTCCTACAGGCTCTATGAGTCTGATCAGAACCGCAGTTATGAGGATACGGCACTGTTCAACAATATCCTGGGCAACAACCTCTCCCTTGCGGTGCGATATGCCGCTATCTGCTCGCAGATGGAGACGAACGGTTTGTACAACGGCGACAAGGTGATCGATGTAACGGCCTATGTCAACAGGAACGCTTCTCTGCCGGGCGATTATATCACGGTGCGCTATACGCTTTCCAATCTGATCAAATGGGCACAGAACGGTTTTGTCTTTGAAACGATGAAGATGAGCCCCGAGGAGAGCGGCAGATTTCTCGCTGAGCAGCCGACCTATACGCATATCGTCAATAATTCGATCTCCGGCGGGATGAACAGTTATCTCAATTCCCAGATCGAAGGAAATACGGTCCTGCATCACGGGGGAGACGAGATCGGGGACAAGGATAACGATGAACAGGGTATTTTTCCTGACTATCGTTTCTATGAGCAGTCCTACGACGATGACGAGGGCGGTACACAGGAACACAGCATTCTGATCAACCGATATCGTACGGTTGACGGCCAGGTCATTGAGGATATGGTGAGCAGCTGGCAGGATTATCAGACACTCTGTACGAGTGTGGTCGAAGCGGCGAAATCACTTCTGGAGAATTATGAGGAGTACCAGCGGCTCACAGAATACTTCGCGGAGAGCAGCACATCGATGCGCTACTATATCGCGCGTACGCTGGGCGGCAGACAGGAAGTGTACACCAATGTCGCGTCTCTGAGGAGCGAGCCGGATCCCGAAAATGTGTCCGCCTATTTTTCTGCACTCACCAGGCACCTTTTCTTCTGCCCGTATGATCTCAGTTATGAGACGGACACCCTCCTTAAGCAGGAAACGGTACGCACCCTGTTCAAGCAGTACAGTTACGCGTATCCGGATCAGATCAGGGTCTATGCGGGAGCTGACCTCAGCTCGCTCACGCAGGGGATCGATGATGATTTCCATGAAGGAAGGAAAACAGCGGACGCATTCCTGCCTTCCTATCGTTCCATGCAGTTTCTGGCGATCGTATTCGGCCTGATCTATCTGCTGATCCTGTGCTTCAGGATCCTCAGTAACAGAAATGCAGGGACGGATGTCAGGCGTGTGCCGACCGAACTGCTTGTGCTCCTCTGGATCGTTCCTCTCGTTTTCCTCGCGGAAGGACTTCTGTTCTCCATGCGCCTTTCGGAACAGAGAACACTCTTTGGGGTTCCGCTGTCAAGACTGCTTCCGCCTGTGCTGGTATTCTTTATATCCGCCGTATTTACGGCTGGCCTCCTGGCGCTGCTGCGGAAAAAGAAAAGTGGATCGATCGGTAATGACAGCCTGTTCATAAAGCTCGGCGGGCAGTTTGGAGAAATGGCGCGTTTTGCCAGAAAGAACGTAAATATCGCGGTTACGACCATAGTATTCTACACGCTTCTGGTACTGCTGAATCTGATCGTCACGGCAGCTGCTTTTTCTTCCTATTCGGCTTTTCGTGTGCCTGTCATGCTCTGTCTCGTCCTGGCGGACATTTTTGTAGGTGTATTGCTGTATCGGAACCGTATGCACAGGAGCGAGATCATCGGAGAACTGACAAAGATTAGCAAAGGGGAGCCGGCAGCACGTCTGGATGTGAAATCCTATGGGAAAAATGAGCTCGGCGAACTCGCCGAATGTGTCAATTCGATCGGCGAGGGTATTGAAAAAGCCGTAAAGACCAGCATGCATGATGAAAGGCTCAAGAGCGAGCTCATCACCAATGTCTCACATGACATCAAAACGCCGCTCACGTCGATCATCGGCTATGTGGATCTGCTGAAAAGGGAAAACATCGATTCACCCAAAGCCGAGGAATACATCCGTATCCTGGATGAAAAATCGCAGCAGCTGAAGCGTCTGACCGAGGATCTGGTGGAGGCCTCCAAGATCACCTCCGGAAATATCGAGATCAAGCCGGAGCGGCTCAATGTAACGGAGTTTCTGAGACAGACCGTCGGGGAGTTCCATGAAAAACTGGAGGACGCGGCCCTGAAAGCGGTTGTGCAGACTCCGGAGGAACCGCTGTTCATAAACGCGGATGCGAATCATCTCTGGAGAGTGATGGAAAACCTGCTCGAAAACGCCTGCAAGTATGCGCTTTCAGGAACACGTGTCTATCTGCAGCTCAGCGAGTCGGCGCCGGCTGAGGACGGTCATACCGATGTCGTACTGTCGGTCCGCAATGTTTCCAGAAATGAGCTGCATGTGGACGCGGCAGATCTCACCGAGCGATTCGTGCGGGGCGATATGGCGAGAAGCGGAGAGGGAAGCGGACTGGGACTGTCGATCGCGGACAGTCTGACGAAAGCACAGGGCGGAGAGATGCAGATCGATGTTGACGGGGATCTGTTCAAGGTGACGCTGTGGTTTCCAAAGGAGGCGTAAATCCTTACTTCGTCATCCCTTCGTTTTCGATCATGGCCTTCTGATAGGCGCTGTCTTCGCGCTGATTGTAGAGCTTTACGATCTCATGGATCTTTTCGGTAGGCATGGTAACACCGGAGAGGGAAGCATCGTGGTTGATGAAATCGATGATCGTCGCGAGGAACTTGCTCATGTCCGCTTCCAGGAACCACTCGCGAGTCTTCAGTTCTTCAGGCTGCCATGTGAGGTTCGTCGTGATGACACGATCGAACGAGCCCTGCTCATAGGCTTTATCAAACAGTTCCAGACCGTTGGTGAACAGACCGAACGTTGTGCAGAGAAAGACGCGTTTCGCGCCCTTTTCCTTGATCTTGGCGGCCGTATCGATGATGCTGTTGCCCGAGGAGATCATGTCGTCGATGATGATCGCGTCCTTGCCTTCGATGCCTGAACCCAGGAATTCATGAGCGACGATCGGGTTGGAGCCGTTCACGATACGTGAAAAATCACGTCTTTTATAGAACATGCCTGTGTCAGCGCCGAGAACACCGGCGAAATAGACGGCGCGGTCAAGAGCGCCTTCATCCGGACTGATGACGACCAGATGCTCCTTGTCGACAGTCAGATCGTCAAAGTTTTTCATCAGCGCCTTGAGGAACTGATAGGGCGCCATGAAATTGTCAAATCCTCCGTTCGGTGCCGCGTTGGATATACGCGGGTCATGCGCGTCAAAGGTGATGAAATTGGAGATCCCCATATCATAGAGCTCTGCGAACATCGTTGCCGCGTCCAGTGACTCTCGCGTGTTCCTTTTATGCTGCCTGCCCTCATAGAGGAAGGGCATGATGACATTGATCCTTTTGGCATTGATATTCGCGGCCGCGACGACTCGTTTCAGATCCTGATAATGGTCATCGGGGGACATATGGTTCTCAAAGCCGTACATCTTATAAGTGACGCTTGGATTGCAGACATCCGTGATGATGAAAAGATCCCTGCCGTGGACGCTTTCCAGGATCTCGCCCTTTCCCTCGCCGCTTCCGAAACGCGGACAGGCAGCGTTTATCAGATAGTTATTCTCGGTATATCCCTTAAATGCGGGGTCATCCGTGCGCATGGCATGCAGCTTGCTGCGGAATTCAACAAGATGATCATTGACGGTCTTTCCGAGTTTTTCAGCACTTTTCATGGCTATGATGCCGAGAGGTGCTACGGGGAGGGCTTCTTCGAGCTTTTGAAAATCAGGCATAGGGAACTCCTTGTATATGAAAAATCAGTCAGAAACATTATCCATTCCTGCACCTGTTTCGTCAAGATAAACGTAA
>JAILFA010000152.1 GCA_024687125.1 Lachnospiraceae bacterium | reverse complement strand
ACTATGCTCAGGATCGTTACAACCGAAAACGGCAAAGTGAGGGGTCTGCCTGCTGCAGATCCGCGGATCACGGCATTCAAAGGGATTCCTTTCGCGGCTCCGCCCGTGGGGAAAAACCGCTGGCGTGCACCGCAGCCCTGTGAGAACTGGGACGGTGTCAGGGAGTGCTTTGAGTTCGGCCCGATCTCCGTGCAGGATACTCCCGGACTGGGCACCGATATCTACTGCAGAGAATGGCATGTGGACCCCGAGATCCCCATGGGAGAGGACTGCCTCTATCTCAATGTCTGGACCCCGGCCAAAAAGACGGATGAAAAGCTGCCGGTCCTCGTATGGTACTTTGGCGGCGGCTTCCAGTGGGGCTACACGGCAGAGATGGAATTTGACGGGGAACGCATCGCACGGAGAGGCATCATTGTCGTCAGCGTCAATTACCGGCTCGGAGCGATCGGCTTTCTGGCCCATCCCGAGATCACCGCGGAAGCACCCGATGCACCGGGCAATTTCGGCTTCCTCGACCAGCAGGCGGGACTTCGCTGGGTCTACAGGAACATTGCGGCATTCGGCGGGGATCCGGAGAGGATCACCATCGCCGGGCAGAGCGCCGGCGGCTCCAGCGTCATGAACCAGCTGACCAATGATGATAACAAAAAGCTGATCAAGGGTGCCGTCATCTTCAGCGGCATGATCCGCAACCCGAACCAGCAGGATGATATCTTCAAGCCGCTGTCTCTTGCGAACGCAGAAAAGAGAGGGCAGGAGTTCTTTGACTGGCTGGGCGTAAGATCGCTCGAGGAGGCAAGGGCGATCGACGCCATCACGCTGCGCGATAAGTATGCCGTTTACGCGCAGGATCATCCGAGATTCTTCGGGATCTGCGACGGGAAATTCGCGGTGGATGATCCGTATGAGCGGTTCCTGCGCGGAGAGAGAGCAAACGTCCCTGTGATCTCCGGAAACACGACGGATGAATTTCCTGTGAACGGTGAGTGTATTGTAGAAAAATCCGTCAAGGATGTCTTCCTGACAAGTGAAAAGCAGGGGGATAACACAAAGCATTATTACTACCGTTTTGACGCGGATATCCCCGGCAAGGATACACCAGGCACCTTCCATTCCGTGGATCTCTGGTTCTTCTTTGAGACCCTCGCCAAGTGCTCGAGAGCCTATGAAGGGCATCACTACAACCTGGCCCGGCAGATGTGCGACTACCTGTGCAATTTCATCAAAACCGGCGATCCCAACGGAAAAGACCTGCACGGCAATCAGCTGCCCGCGTGGGATCCATATACCTCTTCGGACCGCGCGGAGATGAACTTTACCGGGGCGGGGGCAGTGCCGGGACATGAGGCATTAAGACCAAAACAGGCATACAATCCGTATCTGCCCAGCTGGGAGTATATCCCGGACGGCGAGCCGCATGTCTTCGGAGACCGTGTTTATGTATACGGATCCCACGATATGTTCGGCGGCCAGGTGTTCTGCCTTGGAGACTATGTCTGCTGGTCGGCACCGGTGAATGACCTGAAATCCTGGCGCTATGAGGGCGTGATCTACAGACGTCTCGCGGATCCGCTCAACAAAAACGGACGCATGGTCCTCTATGCGCCGGATGTCACGCAGGGTCCGGACGGCCGCTATTATCTCTATTATGTCATGGACAAGGTGAGTGTTGTTTCCGTCGCTGTCTGCGATACACCGGCGGGAGAGTATGAATTCCTGGGATACGTCCATTATCCAGACGGCACGCGCCTCGGTGACAAAGAAGGTGATGAACCGCAGTTTGACCCGGGCGTGATGACGGAGGGGGATACCACCTATCTGTTCACAGGTTTCTGCGGCCACGGAGATAAGAGCAGGCATGGTGCCATGCTGACGCTCCTTGATAAGGATATGCTCACCGTGAAGAAGGCGCCCCGGATCGTTGCGCCCGGCAGCTCCTACTCGGCCGGAACACCGTTTGAGGGGCATGCCTTCTTTGAGGCTCCGTCGATCCGAAAGCGCGGCGGAAAATACTATTTCATCTACTCGTCCCAGGTCATGCACGAGCTCTGCTATGCCGTCGCCGATCAGGCGGACGGGGACTATCAGTACGGCGGTGTCATCGTCAGCAACTGTGATATCGGCATCGGCACCTACAAGGATGCCTCTCTGCCGATGGCCTACGGTGCCAACAATCACGGCAGTATTGAGCAGATCGGAGAGGACTGGTATATTTTCTACCACAGACACACCAACGACACCTGGTACTGCAGACAGGGCTGCGCGGAGAAGATCCGCTTCCGTGAGGACGGGGGCATCGATCAGGCTCAGATCACATCGTGCGGACTGAACGGCGGACCGCTTTCGGATATCGGCGAATATTCCGCAGCCATCGCGTGCCATCTCTTTAACGAAAAGCATACGATGTACACCGGGGATGACCCGGCCGCACCGCGGATCTGTCAGGACGGCGCTGATGGGGAGATCTGCGGGGCGTATCTGGATCGTGTGGCCAAAGGGGTGACCTGCGGCTTTAAGTCCTTTGCGTGCAAGGGTGTGAAAAAGATCCGGATCTGGACACGGGGATACCTGAACGGAGACTTTGAGGTACGCACGAAGTGGGACGGCGAAGTGCTCGGCAGGATCACTGTCGAGAGCCAGAATTTCTGGTGGCCGGCTGTCGGTGACGTGCAGATCCCGGATGGTGTCAATGACCTGTACCTGACCTATGCAGGTAACGGCGGCGGTGCGCTTAAGGGATTTGAATTCCTGCATGAATAAGGCGGAATGAACGGATACGCGGAAAATCTGCTGCTGTCCTTTAATGTTGTTGCCCCCTTGTTCCTCTGCATTCTGCTGGGGGTGTTCCTCAGGCGGATCGGCCTTTTGAAAAAGGATACGCTGGGAGCGGTGAACAGTCTGTGCTTTCGTGTTTTCCTGCCGATCTATCTGTTCAACAACATTTACGGGACAACGCTTGCGGAAGCGTTTGACGCGAAGCTGGTCGTTTTTTCCGTCATTACCGTGCTGTGCGTGTTTCTGGCGGCCATGCTGCTGATCCCGCGGGTCGAGAGAGACAACGCAAACCGCGGCGCGATGATCCAGGCGATCTTTCGCAGCAATTTCGCACTGTTCGGTCTCCCGGTCGCGATCTCGCTGTGCGGCGAGGACAGGGTGGGCCCCACGTCACTGCTCGTGGGAATCCTGGTACCTGTCTACAACGTGCTGGCTGTGATCACGCTGGAGTTTTTCCGCGGCGGAAAGCCCGATCCGCTCAAGATGGTGAGAGGGATCCTGACCAATCCGCTGATCGTCGCATCCGTTCTGGGGATCGTCATGAACCTGCTTTCTGTCCCGCTTCCGGAAGCGGTCATGAAAGCATCGACCGATCTGGGCAGGGTGGCGACACCTCTTTCCCTGGTCGCGCTGGGCGGCTCCTTTGTGCTGGGCAGTGTGCGGGTTTTCAGGAAGCAGATCACGCTCTCGGTAACAGCCAAACTGATCCTGTTTCCGCTGGCCGCCACCGGGATCGCAGTACTTCTCGGATTCCGCGATGAGATGCTGGCACCTGTCCTGATCTTTTCCGGGGCGCCCACGGCGGTTTCGTCTTTTCCGATGGCGCAGCAGATGGGGAGCAACGGGGAACTGGCGGCGGATCTTGTGGTATTTACGACAGGATTCTGTATCCTGACGATGTTTGTATTCATTTTTATCGGAAAACAACTGGCACTGTTATAGACTGCATATCTTAGAACAAGGGAGGAAGAAGAAATGCGTTGCAGCAAATGCGGACAGGAGATACCCGATGGCAGCATGGTCTGCGGGTACTGCGGGGAGAAACTGAGCGGGGAGGCATCGACGGCACCCGTAACACCGGAAGCCGGTACAGCACCCGAACCTGCGATGACACAGGAGGCCACACAGACTGCGGAGACCTCTGCGGATCAGCAGGTCAGCCCGGGAGTACCGCCGGAGATCGCGGATACCCCCGGAGAAAAAAAGAAGAAGAGCCACCTGGGCCGGATCGCGCTCATCGTGATCCTGGCGCTGGTCGTCGTACTTGGCGTCATTGGCTTCATCTTCCGCGATGTTTTCGCCAATTTCTACCATCGGACCTTTGACTCTCCGGAAAAGTATTTCCGTTATGTACAGAACCGCAGGATCGACAAGGCTGCGGAGGACATAGCGGATGCCTATGAATCCTGGATCCAGTCGGGAAAACTCTTTTCGCAGTCTCATGATGTGACAGTCACCTTTGAGATGGAGGATGCTTTCAAGGATCTTCTCGAACTGGCGGAAAAAGGCGAGGATCCGTATTTCAGCTGGCTGGACAGCTTCACGGTCCATATGCAGAACACCCTGTCCGAGGAAGGGATAGCCATGGAGGGCGATCTGACGATCAATGAGGTCGATCTTCTTTCCTTTGTCTCGATCCTGAATCTGGATGAAAACATGATCTGCATGCAGATCCCGCAGATCACCGAGGAGTTCATCGGTGTGGAGGCGGATGCACAGTACGGCATAGAACGTTCCATGGAGACATATAAGAATCTGAAAAATCTTTACGAAGCCCTTCCGACCAAAGACGAAGTGAAAAAACTGGTCGCGCGTTACGGCAAGGTGTTCGCGGAGTGCATCGATGAGGTCGACAGGGACAGCGACACGCTGACCGCGGAGGGTATCAGCCAGAACTGCACGGTCCTGGAATTTGATATCGACGAGGATGTGATCACGGAAGCTGCTGAAAGGATGCTGGATATGATCAAGGAGGATGAGGAACTGGAATCCGTCCTCCGAAGACTCTGCGAGGTCGAAGGACTTGGCGGCGAAGATGGCCCGGACAGCGATGAGATCTACGAGAAGATGATGGATACCCTTGTTAAGGGCCTGGAGAAGGCAGTAGAAAACAAGGAAGAGCTCAGCAGCGCGATGGCCGCTCTGAACGGCAGCGCAAAGCTCTATGTTGCGAGCAACGGTGATGTGATCGGTACCAAGATGACCAGCGGCAAAAAGGGCCAGCAGATGGTAGTCAAGGATTACCTGACCAGAAGCGGCGGCAAGATCGGGTATGAATTAACCGTAGATGTGAACGGGATCAATGTCTCTCTTTCCGGAAACGGCAAAGAACACGGCGGCAAGGTGACAGGAGAGTTTGCGCTCAAGGTCATCGGAACGGAGTACCTGGAGATCGAGACCAGCGATTTCGACATCAACGCGATCTCACGCGGAGAACTTAAAGGGAGGATCCACATTGAACCCGGCGTCGGACTGACCCGTCTGATGGGGAACTCCTCCATGACGGCTTCCTATACAAAGACGAACCTTGATCTGGAAATGGACATCAAGGGCGATGAACAGATGATCGCGATCACGGCCAATGACAGGGATGAACGGCTCTTTATGGTCAGGGTCGAACAGAAGACCGGAAAGGCCAGGAGTCTGGAGATCCCTGAGGATGTCGCCATGAACGAGGATATCGATCGTATCCTGGATGATGAGAAGATCGCGGATGACCTGATCGAAGCCTTTGAAGAGGCCGGTCTGCCCGATGAGGTCGTGGAAGGTCTCCGCGCGAACCCCGGCATGGTGTCGCAGCTGTATAATCTGTGCGCCTCACTGGTCGGCGGGTCCGATTTCAATTCCATCTTTTATCGGATGGAAGATCCGGATTTCGGGGATTTCTAGGATGCCGGAGCTTTTCGTAAAGGACCTCAGACGTTCCTTCGGGAAAAAGCGGGTTCTTGACGGTGTCACCTTCGGCGCCAGATCAGGAGAATGTGTCGGGATCCTCGGCGGCAACGGGAGCGGGAAATCAACCCTTCTTTCGATCCTCGCCGGGATCCTGCCGGCAGAAAGAGGAAGCTTTTCGCTCACGGAAAACGAGCGTTCCATTCTGCCCGGTTATATCCCGCAGGGGACACCGCTGATCGAGGAGCTTTCCGCGCAGGATAATCTGCGGCTATGGTATGACAGAAAGTCCCTGAAAAATGAACTCGAGGGTGGTGTGCTGTCGCTCCTCGGGATCCCGGAATTCCTCAATGTACCGGTGCGCAAGATGAGCGGCGGCATGAAGAAACGCCTTTCCATCGGCTGCGCAGTCGCGTCTCATCCGCGTGCTCTCTATATGGATGAACCGACCAGTGCGCTCGACCTGTCCTGCAAGGAGCGGATCTATGCCTACATGGACAGCTTTCTGGACGATGGGGGGCTGATCCTTCTCGTGACGCATGACATCCGTGAGATCGAGCGATGCAGCAGGTGCCTGCTCCTTTCCGGCGGCAGACTGATGCCCTACGTGTACGACGGCGATACGAAAAAACTGGCGGGGCTGCTCGAATGATCCGTGCTTATCTGAACGCGCAGTTCAAACGTACCGCAAAGCTTTCGGCAGTTGTTCTGCCGGTTTCGCTTCTGCTGTTTCTCTGTCTCGGTCTTGTGGCCGCGCTGTTCCTGACGAGGGGACCTTTTTCGGAGAACAGGAGCCGTTACGGGATCGCTGTCGTCGGAAATATCGGCGACAGCTATCTGGGCTTTGGGATCAAGGCGGTGCAGTCTCTGGATGATTCCAGGTTTGTCGTGGATTTTGATACCATGCCCATGGATGAGGCGGAAAAGGCTCTGCGCCGCGGTGAGGTCGCCGCGATCTTTGTGATCCCCGATGATTTCCTCGATTCCGTCCTTTACGGCCGCAATGATGCAAAGATCACCTATATTACCGGAGATTCCCAGAAGACGATCGGTACACTGCTGATCGATCAGTTCGCCCGTCTGGCTTCCGAACTCATCATCTCTTCTCAGGCCGCTGTTTACGGCATGCAGGATCTGCTCATAAGTCATCATACAGATGGCACCGCCTTTCGGGAGATCTCGGATAAGATGTATCTGGAGCTCGCCGGACTTGTGATGACGCGGACGGCGCTCACCGAGGTGGAGGAGCTTGGTTTTTCTGACGGCGAAGATCAGGTTTCGTGGTATTTCCATACGATCCTTCTGTTTTTCTGTTTTCTGTTCGGAATGAGCAGCGCCGGCGTTTTTCTCCTCAGGAATCCGTCTCTGCCGCGATGGATGCGTATGCGGGGACTCTCCGCGGCCGCGCAGGTTCTGTGCGAATACCTGGTCTACCTGCTTCTCACACTGCTGTGTACGATGATCCCGCTGTGGGTGCTGATCCGCATTCTGGAAAATCTGAAACTTGGGATCGTATTCCCCGCCTTTTATGAACTTTTCCCGGCGCTGCTGCCGGTCCTCCTGCTTACCTCCGCGCTGCAGTTCTTCCTCTATGAATCGGTGAAGAGTCCGGTGGCTGTCTTTTTGCTGCAGTTCTTTCTGGCTGCCGGCATGGGGTACCTGTCCGGATACTTTTATCCGCCGGGCTTTTTCCCGGCCACTCTGCGTTTTATCGGGCAGCTTCTTCCTACTGGAGTCGCGCTGTCCTATCTGCGCGGGGTGGTTGAGGATCTCCCGCCCGCGGGAGCGGCTGTCGGCATCATTGTATACGCTGTTCTGTCGATCATTCTGTCAGTCCATATTAGAAGACGGACCATCGCCATGGGAGGTGCGCTGTGAGACGGGGCTGGATCCGGTTTGCGCTGACGGAAAAGCGCCTGTTCAGGACACCGTCGTACCTCCTGGTGCTTCTGGCGCTCCCGCTGATCATGCTCGGCATGCGCTTTTTCTCTTCGGAAGAAAAGGGGATGCTGACGATCGCACTGTATGCGGAGGAACCGGCCGATGATCTGGCACAGGAGGTGATCGAAAAGATCGTGTCCGAAGAAGAACTTCTATACTGCATTGTCTGTGACAGCAGAGAGGAAGCGGAAGAGATGGTGACGGGCGGAAAAGCTGATGCCGCCTGGATCCTGGATGCGGATCTCAGAGAAAAGATCGCGTCGGCAGCTGAGGGACGGGCAATCCTCCCGGTTGCCAGGATCCTTGTGCGGGAGGACAATGTCCTTCATCAGTTTTCGCGTGAGGTTCTGGCGGGACAGCTTTTTCCTGAATTTCTGTATGATGTCTACAGGGAGGTTGTCCTGCACGATCTGGAGATCGATCTGACGGAAGAGGAACTGCGCAGTATCTATGAGCGCCGGCTGGTGGACGGAAATCTTTTTGAAGGGGAGTATCTCGACGGCGAGGCGGTCGGCGGATCGGACTATCTGCTGAATCCCCTGCGCGGCCTGATGGCCGTCTGGCTGGTCATCTCCGGTTTTGCGGCTGTTTTATACCACGTCCGTGATGAGCAGAGAGGAGCGTTTGAACATCTTCCTTACCTGAAGCGTGACGCACAGGCGCTGTATCTGATGGCAGTAGTTCTGTTTAACGGAGGGATCGCGTATTATGCGGGATGTCTCATCCTTCAGGTCCTGACCGATCCGTTCCGGGAAGCGCTCCGTCTTGTGCTGTTCCTGTTCTGCAGTGCGGTTTTCTGTCTCATCCTTGGAAAGCTACTTCGGAAGACGCAGTATGTCGGAGCGATGATCCCGGCCATGATCATTCTGCTCCTGACCTTCAGCCCGGTCTTTTTTGATATCAAGGATTTCTGGATGCTGCAGACGCTGCTTCCCACCTATCTGTACCTCAATTCTGTACATAGCTCCTTTTATGCCGCCGCAATGGCGGTGTATATGCTCGCGGGAGCCGCCGTCTGGGGGATCCTCTGCGCTGTGCATGCCCGCAGGTTCCCCGGCCGTTAAAAAACCTTTTTCTCTTTTTCCGATTCGTGATATAATAATTAAGTTTTCGACGGCTCAGGCCGCGGATATGTGACAGATTATGCGCTGACCGGATGATCGATGCATTGTTGTCTTCAGCAGGAAAGGAGAAAGGCACAGTATGGCCGGAAAAGAAGTACCTTACAAGATCTATCTCGAGGAGTCGGAGCTGCCCACAAGCTGGTATAACGTACGCGCGGATATGAAGAACAAGCCCGCGCCGCTTCTGAATCCCGGGACAGGGGAGCCGATGAAGCCCGAAGAACTCGAGGGCGTTTTCTGCAAAGAACTCGTCAAACAGGAACTGGACAATGAGAATCCGTATATCGAGATCCCGGGGGAGATCCTTGATTTCTACCGGATGTACAGGCCTTCACCGCTGACGCGTGCCTATTTCCTGGAAAAGTATCTGCAGACACCTGCCAAGATCTATTATAAATTCGAAGGCAACAACACCAGCGGCAGCCACAAGCTCAATTCCGCCATCGCACAGGCCTATTACGCAAAGAAGCAGGGCCTGAAGGGTGTGACGACGGAGACCGGCGCAGGGCAGTGGGGGACGGCGCTTTCCATGGCGTGTTCGTTCTTCGGTCTGGACTGCAAGGTCTTTATGGTCAAGGTATCCTATGAGCAGAAGCCCTTCCGCCGTGAAGTCATGCGCACTTACGGCGCTTCCGTGACACCTTCTCCTTCCGAGGAGACGCAGGTCGGCAGAAAGATCCTTGCCGAGCATCCGGGTACGACCGGCAGTCTTGGCTGCGCAATCTCGGAGGCTGTCGAGGTTGCGGTCGGGACCGAGGGATACCGCTATGTGCTCGGCAGCGTGCTGAATCAGGTGCTTCTCCATCAGTCCATCATCGGTCTGGAGACCAAGACGGCACTCGATAAGTACGGGATCAAACCGGATATCATCATCGGCTGCGCAGGCGGCGGATCTAACCTGGGCGGTCTGATCGCACCCTTCATGGGAGAGAAACTGCGCGGCGAAGCGGATTACAGGATCATCGCCGTCGAACCGGCTTCCTGCCCGAGCTTTACCAGAGGAAAATACGCCTACGATTTCTGCGATACCGGCAAGGTGTGTCCGCTCGCCAAGATGTATACGCTCGGCTGTGATTTCATCCCGGCGCCGAACCACGCCGGCGGTCTGCGCTATCACGGCATGAGCTCCATTCTGTCTCAGCTGTACGCGGACGGACTGATGGAGGCCGTGAGTGTCAAACAGACAGATGTGTTCAAGGCGGCCGAGGAATTCGCCCGTGTGGAGGGAACACTTCCCGCCCCTGAAAGTTCGCATGCCATTCGCACCGCAATGGACGAGGCGATCCGCTGCCGTGAGACGGGCGAAGAGAAGACTATCGTCTTCGGTCTTACCGGAACCGGCTACTTTGATATGGTCGCTTATGAGCAGTTCCATAACGGCACGATGAGCGATTATATCCCGACCGATGAGGAACTGGCAGAGAGTCTGAAATCGCTTCCCGCGATCGGGGCATAAACCATATTTCAGTCAGAAAGGAAATCAAAATGAAAGATCTTAAGGAATACGTCAGAACGATACCTGATTTTCCGGAACCCGGCATCATGTTCCGGGATGTTACTACGGTCGTCCAGGATCCGGACGGTCTGCAGCAGGCGATCGACACCATGCAGGGGCTGGTCGAGGATCTGGACTATGATGTTGTCGCCGGCGCCGAGGCGAGAGGCTTTATCTTCGGTACCGTGATCGCATATAACAAGCACAAATCCTTTGTCCTGATCCGGAAAAAGGGCAAGCTTCCCTGTGAGACCGTGGAGGCGACCTACAATCTGGAATACGGCACCGCGACCATCGAGATGCACAAGGATGCCATCAAACCCGGGCAGCGTGTTCTGATCGTCGATGATCTGATCGCTACCGGCGGTACGATCAAGGCGATGATCGATCTGGTGGAGCAGTGCGGCGGTGTTGTCGCCGGCGTTCTTGTGCTGATGGAGCTCAAGGGCCTCAAGGGCCGCGAATTCCTTGCGGGATACCGGCTTGACAGCGCGATCTCCTACGAAGGAAAATAAAGGATCTTATGGCGCATTTCGACAGCAGGGTAATGGAGAATATCGAGGAGTTCCAGAGTCCGGAGAAGCTCTATTCGGACCTGATCCTCCGCGTGCGCAAATATCATCCCTCCGATGATATATCGCTGATCGAACGCGCCTATCACACGGCGGTGGATGCGCACAGAGATCAGGTACGCAAATCCGGCGAGCCCTATGTCATCCATCCGCTCTGTGTCGCGATCATCCTTGCGGATCTCGAACTTGACAAGGAGACCATCATCGCGGGACTTCTGCATGATGTCGTAGAGGACACGGTGATGACGGGCGAACAGATCGCCCGCGCTTTCGGCGGTGATGTAGCCGGCCTTGTGGACGGTGTAACCAAACTGACGAGCCTTCATCTGGCCAACCACTACACCGATAAAACCGCAGCACAGCTTGAGGTACAGGGAACCAACCTGCGTAAGATGTTCCTGGCGATGGCCAAGGATATCCGTGTCATCCTGATCAAGCTGGCCGACCGTCTTCACAACATGCGTACCCTGAAATATCAGTCCTCCGAGAGCCAGCGCAGGATCGCACAGGAAACCCTGGATATCTACTCGCCGATCGCCGAGCGTCTCGGGATCTCCCGGATCAAGGTGGAACTTGACGATCTGTCGCTGAAATATCTCAAACCCGAGGTCTATCAGGACCTTGTCGAAAAGGTGGAAGCGCGCAAGCACGAGCGGGAAAACTATGTTTTCGAGATCGTGGAGGATGTGCGCCGCCATATCGCCCAGGCGGGGATCAAGGGCAGTGTCGATGGTCGCGTCAAGCACTATTTCAGCATCTACAAGAAGATGCGCAACCAGGGAAAATCGCTCGATCAGATCTACGACCTCTTCGCTGTCCGTATCATTGTGGACAACGTCAAGGACTGCTACGCCGCGCTGGGGATCATTCATGAGATGTACAAGCCGATCCCCGGACGTTTCAAGGATTATATTGCGATGCCCAAGGCCAATATGTACCAGTCGCTGCATACAACCCTGATGGGACCGCTTGGTATGCCCTTCGAGATCCAGATCCGTACCGCGGACATGCACCGCGCCGCGGAATACGGTATCGCGGCACACTGGCGTTACAAGGAGAGCGGCAGCGACGGCGGCAAGGACGGAAGCGAGGAGGCCAAGCTTACATGGCTCAGGCAGATCCTGGAGTGGCAACAGGAGATGAGCGACAATCAGGAGTTCATGAACCTGCTCAAGAGCGACCTGAACCTGTTCTCCGATGATGTCTACTGCTTTACGCCCAACGGTGAGGTCAAGAACCTGCCGGCGGGATCCACACCGATCGATTTCGCCTACAGTGTGCACAGCCAGGTCGGCAATAAGATGATCGGCGCCAAGGTCAACGGAAAGCTCGTGCCGATCGATTACAAGATCCAGAACGGTGACCGCATCGAGATCCTGACGAGTGTCAATTCGCCGGGTCCCAGCAGAGACTGGCTTTCCATCGCCAAAAGCACTTCTGCGAAAAATAAGATCAACCAGTTCTTCCGTCATGAGCTCAAGGATGAAAACATCCAGAAGGGCAAGGAACTGCTCCTTGCATTCTGCCGGACAAAGGGTCTGGATCCCACCGAGATCAACAAGGGAGAGTATCAGGATATCATCGTCAAGCGCTATGGCTTTCATGACTGGGATTCCGTGCTGGCTGCCGTCGGCCACGGCGGGCTCAAGGAAGGACAGATCGTCAATAAGCTGCTGGATCTCTCCGACAAGGAGCATCACCGAAGCCTGACGGATGAGGAGGTGCTTGCTGCGGTCGCAGAGGGCATCGTTCCCCGGATCTCACAGTCCGGAAACGCGATCCTCGTCAAAGGCGTACATGATGTCGCCGTCCGTTTTTCCAAGTGCTGCAACCCTGTTCCGGGCGATGATATCGTGGGCTTTGTCACAAGAGGCCGCGGCGTCACCGTGCACCGCAGGGACTGCATCAACATCCGTACGCTCAGCAAAGAGGACAGGACGCGTCTGATCGACGCGGAGTGGGAGATCACTGAGGGCGATGAAAAATATGTCGCAGACATCCGGATCTTCGCGAATGACCGATCCGGTCTCCTGGCAGATGTATCCCGTACGCTCACGGAAAAGAACGTCAGCATCATCTCCGTACACACGAGGACCAGCAAACAGGGACTTGTGTCCATGGATGTTTCCTTCCAGGTACAGAACCGGGAAGAGCTGCAGAACCTTGTAGAAAAGCTGCGCCAGGTGGACAGTGTGGTCGATATTCAGAGGACGAGCGGTGGCTGATACGGCGCAGGAAAACCGATCCGTGAGGGAACTCCGTGTGGTGCGCATGGTTCTCGGCATGGTACAGACCAACTGCTACGCGCTGTACAGAGAGCCCGCGGACGGTGAAAAAGCACCGGCGATCGTCATCGATCCCCCGGATAACGGGGAGAAGATCTATGAAACGCTCACGGAGCGGGGGCTGGTAATAGAGAAGATCGTTCTTACGCATGCGCATTTTGATCATATCGGAGGGATCCCCGGGCTTGAGGAAAGCGCGGAAAAAGCGGGAGAGGGACATATCCCGGTACTCTGCCCAGCGGATGAAGAGCCGCTCTGCAGGGATCCTGAACTGAACTGCTCGCTCGGCATGGGCGGTCATTCCCAGGTCATCGCTCCGGATGTCTGGCTCAGAGAGTGCGACAGGATCGAAGCCGGGGACTTTTTCTGTACGGTGATCGCTTCACCCGGACATACGGCCGGCGGATGCTGCTACTATGTCGAGGAGGCGGGGATCCTCTTTTCCGGGGACACGCTGTTCGAAGGAAGCGTTGGACGCACGGACCTGCCGACGGGGTCGATGTCTGTCCTGCTCCGGTCCATTCGTGAAAAACTCTTTGTCCTGCCGGATGATACGGCGGTGCTGCCCGGACACGGCGATTCGACCACGATCGGGCAGGAAAAGAAGTACAATCCCTTCACCGGCTGAAAAGGACTGAGCTTTCGTGATCTGTATCTCTGTAAACAAGGACAGGTTTTTCTACGATATTCATTCGCTGGTGAAAGCCTTTTATCCGACGGAGGAGGTTTCCTGTTTTGTCTCCGGCACAAAAAGCACTGATAAGGACGCCGGCCCCATTGCTCTGGACATCACGCTGTCCGAAGAGCGGGGAACGATCGCGGCTGTGCTTTTCAGAAAAGGTGATGAAGACAGGAGAACGGGCTGGATCTGCCGCACGAAATGCATCCCGGAGAAGTCCAAAGAGAGAATTTCCAGCATTGATACGGCACCGGTCACCGATGAAAGGGGCGAGCGTATCTATCGCGCCAAAAATGCCCTTAAGAGGCTCCTTTACCGAATGCTTGCCTGGGAGACGGGGAGAAAGCTTCCGTGGGGCTCGCTCACGGGGATCAGGCCGACGCACATCCCAAAGGTTCTGCTTGCAGCGGGCCGCGGGGAACAGGAGATCCTCGGGGAGATGGAGGAAACCTATTTCGTTTCTCCGGAAAAGGCGGCGCTTGCTCTGGAGATCGCCGGGCGGGAGAGAAAGATCCTCGCGGAAAGGGATTACGCGAACGGCTTCAGCCTTTATGTCGGGATACCGTTCTGTCCGACGACCTGTCTGTACTGTTCCTTTCCGTCTAATCCGGCCGCGGCCGGGGATGAGCGGATGGAGAGATATCTCCGGGCGCTTTTTGCGGAGCTCGACTTCACGGCGCAGCTCTTTCGGGACAGACGGCTGGATACGGTGTACATCGGCGGCGGAACACCGACGACGCTTGCACCGGAGCAGATGGAGCGCCTTCTTTCCCGCATCCGTGAAAGGTTTGATCTCAGGGATCTGCGTGAATTCACGGTGGAAGCCGGGAGACCGGACTCGATCACCTCGGAAAAGCTTCGTGTTCTGAGAGAACAAGGTGTTACACGGCTCAGCATCAATCCGCAGACGATGCAGCAGAGGACACTTGATCTGATCGGCCGGCGGCATACCGTGGAAGATGTGATATCGGCGTTTCATCTTGCCAGAGAGAGCGGAGCGTTCAGCATCAACATGGATCTGATCCTGGGACTTCCTGGCGAGAACGCGGATGACGTTGCGGATACGCTTTCGAGGATCGCCGGGCTTGCGCCGGATGATCTCACGATCCACGCGCTCGCGATCAAACGCGGATCGCGCATGCAGGCGCTGATGGATACGAAAGGGGCTGTTTTTCCGGCCTCCCCGGATATCGATGCGGCAGCTGAACTGGCGCAGAAACAGGCACGGAGGATGGGACTCCTTCCATATTATCTGTACCGGCAGAAGAATATCGCCGGGAATTTTGAAAACACCGGTTTTGCCAGAGAGGGTGCCGAAGGGCTTTACAATATCCTGATCAACGAGGATGTACAGTCGATCGCTGCCTGCGGCGCGGGATCCATTTCAAAATGTGTCCGGGGAGATGTTATCACGCGCTCTGAAAATGTGAAGGATCTTGAACAGTATCTGTTGCGGATCGAAGAGATGATCGAGCGCAAGAAAAAACTGTACGAAGAAGGAAAGGCGGAATAAGGGAAAATGGGACAGACATTTGCATTCAGCTGGGAAATACCGTTCATGGCATGGCTTCAGAATACGCTGGGAGAAGGAGTGATCAGCGTTCTTTCCCATCTGTCATTTCTCGGTGAAGAGTATCTTCTTTTTGCTCTGATCACGTTTCTGTATTTCGGACAGGACAAGCAGTACGGTATCGCTGTTGCACGGACGGTGCTCCTTTCCACAGTGCTGAGCGCAATGGTCAAAAATGTCTTTATACGGAGAAGGCCGTACTTTGACAACCCGGAGATCAAGGTCTACCGGCCCGTCGAAGCATCCGCGGATCTTTATGATATCCAGGCACAGGGATTCTCGTTTCCGAGCGGCCATTCCACGAACGGCCTTGCGGCCTACGGTGCTGTCGCGAGATATCCGTTCGCGGAAGGCAAAGGCAGCATGTCTGACAAGTGCCGCAGGATCCTGGTATGGATCGCTGTTCTGATCCCTCTTCTTATCGGATTTTCCCGTGTGATCGTCGGTGTCCATTATCCAACCGATATCCTCTTCGGATGGGCTTTTGGGCTCGGGATGGTATTTGTCGTACCGTTTCTTCATGCCCGGCTTGGAAATACGGAATTCGCGGTGGCGACGCTCCTGATCTCGGCGGCCGGTATCTTTTTCTGTCACAGCAACGACTATTTTTCCAGCCTCGGACTTCTGATCGGCTATAACATCGCGATACCGTTTGAAGCAAAGTTTGTGAATTTCAGCGAAACAAAGAATCCGCTCCTGATCGTCGCCCGGATCGCGGGAGCCGGCGGTTTCTTTGCCGGCCTGAACGCTCTGCTCAAGCTTCCTTTTTCCGCGGATTTTCTCGGTAACGGGAGCCTTGCGGCACATCTTGTGCGGACAGGCCGTTACGCGATCGTGATCTTTATCGTCATGGGACTGTATCCGATGCTGTTTAAAGCGATCGGACGGGTTTTCAGAAAAAACATCAAAGAATAAGCAACTTGCATCCGCATTCGTTTTGTTGTATAGTCCTGTTTTTGAGAGCGCTCGTCTCATAGCTCTTAAATCTGGAAAAGGTGGATAATCGAATTATGGCAGTGAAAAATCTGTTGATCGTGGAGTCGCCGACCAAGGTCAAGGCGATCAAGAAATTCCTTGGCTCCAATTATGATGTGGCGGCCAGTCAGGGGCATGTACGGGATCTCCCGCGCAGTCAGATGGGCGTTGATGTTGAGCATGATTTCGAGCCGAAGTACATAACGATCCGAGGCAAGGGAGATCTGCTCGCGGACCTGAGAAAACGCGTGAAAAAGGCAGACAGGATCTATCTCGCGACTGACCCGGACCGTGAGGGTGAGGCGATCTCATGGCATCTGACCAAAGCCCTGAAGCTTGAGGATACCGGCAAGCCGGTTTATCGGATCACCTTCAACGAGATCACCAAGAAAGCGGTCAAGGACAGCTTCTCGGAGGCACGGGATATCGATATGCAGCTGGTTGACGCGCAGCAGGCAAGACGCGTACTCGATCGACTGGTCGGCTACCAGATCTCCCCCCTGCTCTGGGCCAAGATCAAGCGCGGTCTCTCCGCGGGGCGGGTCCAGTCGGTGGCGCTCAGGATCATCTGTGACCGCGAGGAGGAGATCGCCGCGTTCATCCCGCAGGAATACTGGACACTGGATGTATCGCTCCTTCCGCCCGGAGAGAAGAAGCCGGTGGTCGCCAGATACTACGGCGATGCTGACGGAAAACGGGAGCTGCAGACTGAGGAAGAAGTACAGGAGGTCATCAAGTCCCTCAAGGGAAAGAAATATGTTGTAGAAGAGGTCAAAAAGGGAGAACGTGTCAAAAAGGCGCCGCTTCCGTTTACAACCTCGACGCTGCAGCAGGAAGCCTCCAAGGCTCTTAATTTCGGCACACAGAAGACCATGCGCATCGCGCAGCAGCTCTATGAAGGCGTTGATATCAAGGGGCGCGGCACGGTCGGCCTCATTACCTATCTGAGAACCGATTCCACCCGTGTGTCCGATGAGGCACGTTCGGCGGCTGCTTCCTATATCTCCGAGCATTTCGGCAAGGAGTCTCTTTCCGGAGATCTCAGAGCCGGCAAATCGGGAGCCAAGATCCAGGACGCGCACGAAGCGATCCGTCCCGCGGACATCACGCTGACTCCCGTTCTTGTCAAGGATGAGCTTTCCCGTGACCAGTTCCGCCTGTATCAGCTGATCTGGCGGCGCTTTATGGCTTCCCAGATGGCGGATGCGCGCTATGAGACAACATCGGTCAGGATCGCGGCGGGAGAAAGGCGCTTTTCACTGTCCGCATCGCGCACTGTATTTGACGGCTTCCTCAATGTATATACGGATGAGGATGACAAGATCGAGAAGCAGACGCTTGCCCAGAGTCTGGAAAAGGGTGCTGAACTGAAATTCGAGGACTTTGACAGCAAACAGCATTTCACCGCCGGCCCGCCGCATTATACGGAAGCGTCTCTTGTCCACGATCTGGAAACACTCGGGATCGGGAGACCCAGTACGTTCGCACCGACGATCTCCACGATCCAGGGCAGACACTATGTGACCAAAGAGGGCAAGAATCTCTATGTCACCGAGCTTGGAGAAGCCGTGAACCGCATGATGAAGGAGGCGTTCCCCTCCATAGTCGATGTCAATTTCACAGCGAATATGGAAAAGCTTCTGGACGGAGTTGAGGACGGAACGGTACGCTGGAAGACGATCGTCGAGAATTTTTATCCCGATCTTGAGGAGGCGATCAAAAAGGCCGAAAAGGAGCTCGAACAGGTGACGATCGCCGATGAGGAGAGCGAGGAGGTCTGCGAGAACTGCGGACGCCATATGGTGATCAAATACGGTCCTCACGGTAAATTCCTGGCCTGTCCCGGGTTTCCTGAGTGCCGCAACACCAAGCCGTATTTTGAAAAGATCGGCGTCACCTGCCCGAAATGCGGCAAGGATCTTGTGCGCAAGAAGACGCGTAAAGGCCGTGTTTATTACGGCTGTGCCGGGAATCCGGAATGTGATTTCATGAGCTGGCAAAAGCCCTCAAAAACAGCGTGTCCGCAGTGCGGCGCGCTGATGGTAGAGCGCGGAAACCGTCTGACCTGTACGAACCAGGAATGCGGGTTTATCACCGAAAAACCGGAGGAGGAATGATATCCGATGAGCAGTGTTGAACTGTTGGACAATACCAGACGGATCGGCCGGCTGCTTCATGAGGTAAATGACGGCAAGGTTGTCTTTGATGATATCTGCCGTGTCCTTTCAGGGGCGCTCCTTTCCAATATTCTGGTGATCTCTCGCAAGGGCAAGCTTCTGGGGATCGCCGAAACAGACAGTGCACCCCGCATCGAGGAGCTGCTCCCCGGCAAGGTGGGAGGACGCGTAAACGTGCGCCTTAACGAGCGCCTGCTCGGGATCCTTTCGACCAAGGAAAATGTGAATCTCGAAACGCTCGGATTCAACGATATCGACACCAAAAGGTATTCGGCGATCGTAACGCCGATCGAGATCGCCGGAGACAGACTCGGTACGCTGTTCATCTACAAGCAGGACGAGGCATACGAGATCGACGACATTATCCTCTGCGAATATGCCACGACTGTGGTGGGGCTGGAAATGCTGCGCTCCGAAAACGAAGAGAGCGCCGAAGAGGAACGCAAGCACAAGGACGTTGAGGCTGCGATCAAGACGCTGTCGGCTTCCGAGATGGAGGCGATCTCCTATGTTTTCCGAGAACTGAACGGCGGGGAAGGTGTGCTCGTCGCGTCACGCATTGCTGACAAAGTGGGGATCACACGCAGCGTGATCGTCAATGCTCTGCGGAAATTTGAAAGCGCCGGGATCATTGAAACCAGGTCTTCCGGAATGAAGGGCACCTGGATCAAGGTTGTTAATGATGTGGCTTATGACGAACTCAAGAATCCGCATAACGGGATGAGAAAATCCTGAGTGCGCTGAATCGAGGCACGCTTGCTTTTTAATTCCGTACAATTTCTTGTATTTTTCCCGATCGTTGTCCTTATCTATGCCCTGATACCGCGCAAAGCACGGATGCCGTGGCTTCTTGTCGCCAGTTACTTCTTCTATATGAGCTGGCACGCGGAATACGCGATCCTGATCGCTCTTTCCACGGTGGTCACCTGGGGCGGTGCTCTTGTCATGGATCGGGTGAACGGTAAGGGGGGCAGGAAATCTGCACTGGTCCTTACGCTCGTTGTCAATCTGGGAATCCTCTTTTTCTTCAAGTACTTTGATTTTGCGGCGCAATCGCTGGCTCGTATACTTTCCGTCTTCCATATCACACTTGCGCATAAAGGCTTCGACGTCCTGCTCCCTGTCGGCATCTCGTTTTACACGTTTCAGGCTCTGGGCTACTGTATCGATGTTTACCGCAGGGATGTGGCACCGGAAAAGAATCTTCTGAAATACGCGCTGTTCGTTTCTTTCTTTCCGCAGCTCGTCGCGGGTCCCATCGAACGGTCCGGGAACCTTCTGAAACAGCTTGACAGGATCGAAGAGATCCGCGTCCGTGACACGGATCGGATGGTCTCCGGTCTGACGCTCATGCTCTGGGGACTGTTCATGAAAATGGTGATCGCGGACCGTCTTGCCGTGACGGCGGATACGGTCTTTGACCGACCATATCTCTACGGAACCTGCGGGCTGCTCACAGGTGCGATCGCGTTTTCGCTTCAGATCTACTGTGATTTCTGCGCCTACTCCACGATCGCGCGCGGAGCGGCAAGGGTGATGGGCTTTACACTTACGGACAACTTTGACACGCCTTATTTCGCGCAGGATATCCGTGATTTCTGGGGGAGGTGGCACATTTCTCTGACTGCCTGGTTCAGGGATTATTTATATATTCCGCTGGGAGGGAACCGCTGCTCATCGCTGCGGAAAAATCTGAATATCCTCATCACTTTTACCGTGAGCGGTCTCTGGCACGGCGCAGCATGGAATTTCGTCGTATGGGGGGCACTGCACGGTCTTTACCGTATTCTGTCCGATTTTCTGAAAAAGCCTGTCAGAGCTCTCGGCGATCTGCTTCATATAGGACGTGAGAATTTCAGCTATCGTCTCGGCCGGATCCTGATCACCGATTTTCTGGTAATGATCGCCTGGATCTTTTTCAGAGCGGAAAGTATCCGCGGAGCGTTTGCTTATATCGTCAGGCTCTTTACCCATCCGGATCCCTGGACAATGTTCGACGGAAGCCTCTATAAACTCGGACTTTCGGCGTTTGAAGCGCATGTCCTGCTGTATGCGCTGCTCATTCTCTTTGCTGTTGACCTGATGAAGCATATTAAGAAGATTGAACTTCCGGAGTTTCTGGCCCGTCAGAACCTGTGGTTCAGATGGCTGGTTCTGATCGGCATGATCATGGGAATCGTTGTCTACGGTGCATACGGCGTTGTATTTGATTCAACACAGTTTATCTATTTTACTTTCTGAATGAAGACGTGGATAAAAAAACTGATCGCTCTTCTGGTGTTCCTCGCGATCACGGGGATCTGCCTGAACAGTGCCTACCGCATCCTCTCCTGGAAGGATACGATGGGATCGTATCTGTCCTCGGTGGAGCAGCTCTATGCGACGCCTGAGGATCGTATTGACGCGCTCTTTGTCGGGAGCAGTCACTGCTATGCGGCTGTAAATCCGGATGTGATGTGGCGCGACTACGGAATAGCGGCTTTTGATATGGCAATCTCCGGCCAGGGCAAATCGTCGGCACTCCATTATACGATCGAGGCACTCAAGACCCAGTCTCCCGGTGTGGTCGTATTGGATCTCCTGGCAACGACATTTGAACAGGGAATCGAAGGCAATCGTTACAGAAATCTGCTGTCCATGCGCACCTCCAGAAATCAGTATGAAATGGTCATGGAGGCACCCTATGAGAACAAAGCGGATTATCTGCTCAAATGGCCGATCGTACACACCAGATACCGCGAGCTGGGAGCTTATGATTTTATTGATAATCCTTACAACAGCTACGGCCGTGGATACTGCTACCGCTTTACCGTGAACGAGGTCATCCACCAGCCGGGGCTAGAGGATCTGACAGAGGAGGTTCCGATCAGTGACAGCAACCGGAAATGGATCGATGACTTCATCGCTCTGTCCGAACAGGAAAACTTTGTGCTTTTGCCTGTTATCCTGCCGCATGAGATGACGGTCGGGGAGAAGCAGATCTATAACGGCGTGCTCGAATATCTCGGCGAACGGGGTATTGACTACATCGATTTCAACAAAATGATCGCTGAGCTGCAGCTGTCCTATCTGACGGATTTTATGGATCAGGGTCATCTGAATTACTACGGCGCTGAAAAGCTTTCCGGGTATCTCGGAGGATATCTCAGGGAAAAATGGAATCTGCCGGATCATCGCGGCGAGCCGGGCTACGAGGAATGGGAGGAGAGTCTCGTCTATGCGGAGCATCTGATCACCAGAGAAGAGCTGTTCCAGTCGGCAAATTCTGCCGATTATCTCGCCGGCGCCTCACAGCTGGATGATCTGACGATCATTGTCAGAAGATCCGCGGAGGATGCGGACGATGAGATCCGTGTACTCCGCGGTGCGGATGTTCTGTGGGATTCTGCTTCGGCGGATCCGGGAAAAGAATACGTTACCGATCTGGATTATCTGCATGTTCTTAGTTTAACCCTAAAGGATGAGAGGTATTCTGCCGAAATAAACGGTGAACCGGTGTTTGAAGATGAACGGGGAACATCGGTCTGCGTGTTCGATCATCGTCTCGGCGAGATATGGGAGGCACGCTATTTTGCGGAGTGAGAGAAAAGAATCATTCAGCGTACTGCATGACGGTGAAACGGAAAATATTGTTTTTCTCTTGCAATGCCATACAAGATATGGTACCTTGATAACTGAATAGAAAAACGTCCGCATGGATTGCGGATCTGTGTGCCGATAAACGGACTTATCGTAAGGATGGGTCCGTTTTTGTTTTGAGTTCCGAAATAAAAATACACTAGATATTGTATCTTTTTTGATTTTTAGCCTTGTATTTTGTATAAAAAGCGAATAATATAGATACCGGCGTGAGTGATCACCCCCGGAGAAAGGAAGGAAGATGATCAATTCCAATGCTTTTGATTACATCAACGTGCTGGACAGAACGGCAGACGCATCCTGGACGCGCAATGAAGTGATCGGAAACAACATTGCCAATGTCAATACACCCGGTTATAAGCGTCAGGATATTGATTTTGAGACGCAGCTCAGACAGGCGCTCGGCGATTCGCGATATGTGACGATGGACAGCAAGGTCCGGCACGCCAACATGAGTGATCTTCGTCCGAGGGCCTATGTCGACCACAGTAATTATTCCTACCGTCTTGACGGCAATAATGTGGATATCGACACGGAAAACATGGAACTGGCGGCCAACCAGATCAAGTATCAGGGGATCATCGCCGGGATCAGCAGCGAGTTCAAGAATCTGCAGGCTGTCATGCGCAGTTCCTGATAACGGACAGGAGGCAGAAAGATGAGTATATTTGATTCGTTTAATATCAATTCTTCGGGAATGACGGCAGAGCGTTTCCGTATGGATATCATCGCGGAAAATATCGCCAATGCAAATACCACGCGTACCGCGGACGGCACGCCCTATGTGCGCAAGGTCGTGACATTTCAGGAAAAGGGCGGACAGACGCCTTTTTCCCACATCCTGAATATCAAGAGGGATCATTACTCGGGCAAGGGTGTCCGTGTCTCCACCGTTCAGGAGGATACCTGGACACAGGCGAACATGGTGTATGATCCGTCCCATCCGGATGCGGATGAAAACGGCTACGTGACTTATCCCAATGTCAATACGATCACGGAGATGACAAACCTGATCGATGCGAGCCGCGGCTACGAGGCCAATGCGACGGCGTTCAATGCGAGCAAACAGATCGCGACCCGCGGTCTTGACCTCGGCAACGGCTGATAGGAGGGTGATATATGGCTGATATAGCGATTGAAAGCCTGCGAAATGTGCGCTCTCTGTCGATCAGGGACGCGGAAAAGGCATACAATGCGTCACCGTATTCGGTCTTCGATCCGGATGTTTCGGATAACACCTTTGAGGAGATCTTTACCAAGGCTGTAGATAATATCAATACAACGAACGCTTATCTGTCGGACGCGGAAAACGAGGAGATCCGCTGGGCGCTCGGTCAGACGACCAACACCCACGACCTTTCCATCGCGCTCCAGAAAGCACAGACGGCGCTCCAGTATACGGTGGCGATCCGTGACAGAGTGATGCAGGCGTATAACCAGCTGATGCAGATGCAGGTCTGATCCGGAAGACTAAGGAGAGGGAGACATGAACAATATTGTTGAGAGATTGCGTGCGCTTCTTGACAAACTGAAGGAATGGTGGAACAAATTCACCACCAAGCAGAAGACGATCATCGTCGTCGCTGCGGCCCTCGCCGTGGTGACTGTTGTGGTCATCGTCAATGCACTCAACCAGCCGCATTATGTTTTCCTGCTCTCCGCCGAAGACACGGCACAGTCCTCCGAGATCAAGACCCTGTTTGATGATAACGGGATCCGCTACCAGATATCCGACGATGCGCTGGACTATCGGGTCCTGGAATCCCAGGTCTCCGAGGCGAGGCTTCTGCTCGGCGCCAATTCGATCCAGTCGACGGCGTACACCATCGACAGCGTGACGGACGGAAGCTTTTCAACAACGGAAGCGGATAAACAGAAGAAATATGTCGTCTATCTGCAGGGAGAGCTGCAGACGGATATTGAAGCACTCGATGCCGTGGAGCGCGCGATCGTCAAGCTGCATCTTCCGGAAAATGACGGAACACTGCTCAACAGCAATCAGGAGTCGAGCGCGAGTGTCACCCTCAAGATCAAAAAGGGTGAAAATTTTGACGCGGACAACGCATCATATCTTGCACGATCGATCGCGACAGCCATCGGCAATGAGACGACGGACAACATCGTCATCATGGATACGGACGGCAATATGCTTTTTGCCGGCGGTACGGATTCCACCACATCGGGTCTGGCAAGTTCCACGCTCTCCGTAAAGACCAAGGCGGAGCAGATGGTCAAGAGCGAGGTGAAGAATGTCCTTCTGGGAACCAACCAGTTTGACAATATCGAGGTGGCTGTCAATCTTTCGATGGATTTCTCCAACAAGGAGAACACCACGCATGAGTATTATCCTCCGGACGGCGCGTCCCAGGGTGTCCTTTCCCACGAGAACACCTATGAGTCCGAGACGCGCAACGGCCCCGGAGATATCCCCGGGACAGATACAAACTCCGATACGACCTACGTGCTGCAGGACAATGAAACCTCCTATGCCACGGTCGAAGAAGCAAGCAGGGATTATCTGCCCAATGAGTCCATCACCAAGACGTATTCCACGGCGGGCAACATCGATTACAACAATTCCAATCTTGCCGTTGCCGCCATCGATTACAATGTGATCAGCGAGGACGATGCCAAGAACCGCGGTCTGCTGGAGGGCACCACCTGGGATGAGTACAAGGCTGCCAACAGTGAGCGCATCCGCATGGAACTGGATCCGGACGTGATCCGTCTTGCGGCGCAGGCCACAGGGATCCCGGAGGGCAATATCGCACTGGTCGCCTATCGTGAAAATGTATTTATCGACAGTGAGGGAGGCGCGATCAGTCTGACTGACATCCTGCAGATCATCCTGATCCTGCTGATCCTGGGACTACTTGCTTTCGTCATCCTCCGCAGCCTCAAGGCAAACCGCGAGGAGGAAGAGGAGCAGCCCGAGGAACTCTCTGTGGAGCAGCTTCTTGAGTCCCAGCCCGAGGAAGAGGTTCTGGAGAACATTGAAGTCAATGAGGGCTCTGAACTGAAGCGTCTGATCGAACAGTTTATTGAGGATAATCCGGAAGCAGCGGCCAATCTGCTGCGCAACTGGTTGAATGAGGACTTTGCCTGATGCCGTACGATGAATATGAAGGAGTAGACACAAGCGTACTGGAAAATGTTACCGGCCTCCAGAAGTCGGCGATCCTGCTGATCGCTCTGGGACCGGAGAAATCCTCCGCGCTCTTCAAGCACCTCAAGGAAGAGGAGATCGAGCAGCTTACGCTGGAGATCGCAAATACGCGCAGTATAACACCGCAGATCAAGGAAGCGGTCATCAGCGAGTTCTACCAGGTCTGTCTTGCGCAGCAGTACATTGCCGAAGGCGGCATCAGTTACGCCAAGGAGCTGCTGGAAAAGGCTCTTGGCGAGGACAAGGCGCTCGATGTCATCGGAAAACTGACGGCATCCCTGCAGGTCAAGCCGTTCGAGTTCATCCGCAAGACGGATCCGTCCCAGATCCTTACCTTTATCCAGGACGAGCATCCGCAGACGATCGCCCTTATCCTTTCCTACATGTCGCCGAACCAGAGTGCGATGATCCTTTCCGCGCTGTCACCGGACCGGCAGACGGATGTGGCACGGCGAATCGCGCTGATGGACAGAACCAGTCCCGATACGATCAAAGAGGTGGAACGCGTGCTGGAATCCAAGCTTTCGAGCCTTGTCAATCAGGATTACACGATCGTCGGCGGTGTGGACGCCGTGGTCAATATCCTCAATACCGTGGACCGTGCGACAGAAAAGCACATCATGGAGACCCTCGAGATCGAGGAGCCGGAGCTGGCAGACGAGATCCGCAAGAAGATGTTCGTCTTCGAGGATATCCTGCTTCTGGACGACCGTGCGATACAGCGCGTGCTGCGTGACGTTGAAAACAGCGACCTTGCGCTGGCCTGTAAGGGTGCCAATGAACAGGTGCAGGCTGCGATCTTTAACAATCTGTCCAAGCGTCTCGCTGTCATGATCAAGGAAGATATGGACTTCATGGGACCTGTCCGCATGAAGGACGTTGAAGAAGCACAGCAGAAGATCGTCAGCGTGATCCGCAAGCTGGAGGATTCCGGCGAGATCGTAATCTCCAGAGGCGGAGGTGATGAGCTAGTTGTCTAATCTGATCAAAAGCGTTTTCGTCAAGAGCGTCGGAGAAGAGGATGAAAAGCACATCATCGATTCCAATGAGCTGTTCGAGAAACGTCTGGAAGAAAAGCGTCAAAAAGAAGAACTCCGCCAGTTGCGCTATCAGAGCCTTGCAAAGAGCGAAGAAAGCGAGGATGGCTTTGAAGGTCTAAATACCGATCAGCTTGACCGCCTGACCGCGGATCAGGATATGATCGGATTCAATGACGGAGAGGCAGGTACTTTATCCGGGGAGGAACTGGCACAGGCGGATGAGCAGCTTGCAAGGATGCAGGAGGAAGCCGAGCAGATCATCGCGGACGCGCAGCAGCAGGCTGAAGAGATCCGTCAGAACGCGGCTCAGCAGGGACATGACGAGGGATACCAGCAGGGTTATCAGGAAGGCATGAATGTTGCTGCTGTTGCCGAAGCGCAGTATCGCCAGCAGCAGAAGGATCTCGAAGAAGAATACCGCAAGCTCGTAGAATCCGTGGAGCCGGAAATGGTGGATGCTCTGACGCGGATCTACGAGCATGTTTTTTCCGTACGTTTCCAGGATGACAAGGGGATCATTCTTCATCTGCTCTCGCAGACGCTTTCCCGGACAGAACCGACCGGAGAGTTTCTTGTTCACGTTTCATCCGAGGATTACGAACTGCTCCTGGACAGCCGTGAGGAGCTGGAAAGCATGATCCCGGGAGCGAACTGTCATCTGGAAGTGATCGAGGATACGTTCCTCAAAAGCGGTGAATGCATGCTGGAGACCGACGGCGGTGTCTTTGACTGCAGTCTCGGAACGGAACTTTCCGAACTCAGAAAGAAACTGAAACTGTTATCCTGGTCGGGTAATGTCAGTGCCTAGGTTTATGGTATAATAACCCCATGGATATTCCCGTGATCGATTATTCCAAATATCAGAAGGCAGAGACGGGTGTTTACCACAAAATGCGCGGTAAGGTCGTCAATGTCGTCGGGCTTACGATCGAATCCGCAGGTCCCAAAGCAAGGATGGGCGATATCTGCAGGATCTATCCCAAGGACAAGGACGGCGAGGGCGGTATGTCCGGGGAGCCGTCGCTCTCCGAGGTCGTCGGCTTTAAAAACGGCCGTGTGCTGCTGATGCCTTATGAGAATACCTACGGTATCGGAGAGGGATCGATCGTAGAGAATACGGATGAAGCTCTGCAGGTATATGTCAGTGATGACCTGATCGGGAAGACGCTGGACGGGTTCGGGAGGCTGGATTCCTCCTCCGATCATCCGGGCGAACCTATTCCGGGCGGGATCCCCAGGTCGGTGGAATCTCTTCCCCCGGACGCGATGACCCGGGATCCGATCTCGGAGGTTCTGACACTCGGTGTAAAAGCGGTCGACGGTCTGCTGACGATCGGCAAGGGACAGCGTATCGGCATCTTTGCGGGGTCCGGTGTCGGCAAATCGACGCTCTTGGGAATGTTCGCCCGCAATACCAACGCGGATATCAACGTAGTGGCACTGATCGGTGAACGAGGCCGTGAAGTCCGTGAATTCATTGAACGGGATCTGGGACCGGAGGGGATGAAGCGTTCGGTTGTTGTGATCGCGACCTCGGATAAACCGGCTCTGGAACGCATGAAAGCAGCCAAGACGGCTACCGCGATCGCCGAGTATTTCCGGGATAAGGGCAAGGATGTCCTGCTCATGATGGACAATCTTACGCGGTTTTCCATGGCTCAGCGTGAGATCGGCCTCGCCAACGGAGAGCCTCCCGTATCCCGCGGATATCCGCCGAGTGTGTACGCGGAGATGCCCAAGCTCCTTGAACGTGCCGGCAGATCGCAGCGGGGTTCCATCACGGGCCTTTATGCCGTGCTGGTTGACGGCGATGATTTCAATGAACCGATCACGGATACGGCACGAGGGATCCTGGACGGCCACATTTTCCTGAACCGGAACCTGGTCGCAAAGAACCATTATCCTGCGATCGATGTATTGGCAAGCATTTCGAGATGTATGAGCTCGATCGCCTCGGCGGAACACAAAAAGGCGAGCGGCAAGCTTAAAAATGTACTCGCGACATACAACAACGCGGAGGATCTGATCAATATCGGTGCCTATAAAAGCGGTGCCAATCCGAGCATAGATTACGCTATATCCAAGATTGACCGGGTAAATGAGTTCCTCATGCAGGCTACGGACGAAAGATTCGAATTTGACGAAGAGGTCCGTATGCTCGAGGAGATCTTCGAGGACTGATAGATGGCGCGCTTCCGTTATCGGATGCAGAACATCCTGAACATCAAACTGAAAGAGGAAGAGCAGCAGAAGACTGCTTTTGGTCTTGCGCAGGCAAGGCTGAATGAGGAGCAGGACAAGCTGGCCGAGCTGATCGAGAGACGACAGGGATATTTTGAGGACGGCAGACGTATGCGTCTGGAAGCGATCTCGGTTATGGATCTCAAGGAAAACCAGGGGGCGGTCGAGGTCATGGATACGCTGATCGCAAGTCAGCGCGCCAGCGTCGCGAGGGCGGAAAAGAACCTGGAGCTCGAAAGACAGCGGCTGACGGTCTGCATACAGGAGAGAAAGATACACGAACGGCTCAGGGAAAAGGCTTATGAGCGCTTTCTGGCCGAGGAGAGGGCGGAAGAAGCCAAGATCAACGATGAGCGTTCCAGCTTTGTCTACGGACAGCGCTCATAAGGAATAAAGAGGATCTGCGGAGATGGCTACGGCAGGAAACAGCAATGTGGACGGTGTGCTGGACGAAAAGCAGCAGCGTGCACGGTTAAAAGAAGAAAGAAAAAAGCTTAAGGCGGAAGAGAAACAGTACGCCAAGGAGCAGAAAGCCAAGCGTAAAGAGATCAGGAACCGCGAGGCGGATCTCGACGCTGAGGATGTCGGGAGCGGATTCGCGACGTTTGTCATAACGCTTCTGATCGTCTTTATGTGGCTGGCGATCATGGCGCTTTTGATCCGGCTGGATATCGGCGGTCTTGGTTCTCAGGTGCTCGCGCCGGTATTAGGCAGGGTTCCGGTGATCAATAAGATCCTTCCTGAGGGCTCGATCCCGCAGGATGAAGAACAGGTCCCCGGACAGCCGGCCGCGTCGAATACGGCCGCAACGCAGCAGGGGGCTCAGGGAGATATCATCATACCCGGGACCGGAACGACCGGCACGCAGACGACACCTGTACAGGATCAGACACAGCAGAGTACCGTCCTGCCGACCAATCCGTCGATCAGCGGCGATTCGGATTCCAACGCCTATATACAACAGCTTGAGGCGGAGCTGGCGCAGGCGCAGCAGAGGAACAATGATTATGCGCAGACGATCGCTCAGCAGCAGGCCGAGCTTCAGCGGCTCCAGCCGTTTGAACAGGAGCAGGCTGAATTTGAACGCGTCAAGGCGGATTTCTATGAACAGGTGATCTACGCCGAAAACGGTCCCGGGATCGAGGAGTATATCAAGTATTATGAAGGGATCAATCCCGAGCTTGCGGCGCAGCTTTATCAGGAAGCGCTGAGGACGCGGATGGATACGGAAGAAGTGCGCAAGTATGCCGCTGCGTATGCTTCCATGAAGCCGAAAAAAGCTGCCGGCGTGTTTGAGGATCTGGTCAATAACAAGGGAGATGCCGAACTGGCCGCAAGGATCCTGTATCAGATGAGCAGCGACGACCGCGGTAAGATCATGAACGCCATGGATGCCGAAGTGGCAGGTGTTCTGACCCAGCTGCTCGAACCGGATACACTGCCGGGGGTCAATGAGTGATCAGGGAAGATTTACCGCATCATGAAAAACATGAGGCTGCAGGCTAAAGTTTTCTCAGACAACGTCGATATACTGTATAGCAAAGTAATGCAGCACATTGAAAGGAATTCAAATGGCAGAAACGAAGATACAGGGGTTCGATGCATTTGCCGCTCTGCAGCAGGTCAGGGGAGTACAGCAGAACGGCAGGAATGACGGAGATCTCGGTGCTTTCGGAGATCTGATGGAGAGGGCGGCAGGCATTCTGGAAACAGCCCGGATGAGCAGAGGAGATCTGCAGATGCCGCAGAACATCAAAGCCGCATCCTCTAACGGGGCGGATGACATCAGCCAGCTGCGGATCGGAAGCACACAGAAACAGGATCCCGCAAAAAGTGCAGCAGACAACCACAGGACAGACAGACAAAACAATATCGGTCAGGAAGACAAAACAAACGCTCGGGTCACGGATGACAATGCGAAGAAGGGGAAGGATCCCCTGGAAGCAGCCGATGACGCCGGGCGTAAATTAATGTCTGAAGTGGCGGAAAAGCTCGATATCGATGAAGAGGATGTCGCCGCTGCCATGGAGGTACTGGGGATCACGGCCATCGAGCTTCTGGATCCGGCGAATCTTACAGCACTTCTCACGGAGCTCTCAGGAGAAAATGATCCGATGGCGCTGGTGACAGACGCGGATCTCTATCAGGTTCTCAAAGACCTCACACAGATGGCAGAGGAGCTGAGTGAAGAGATCGGGATCACCCCGGAGGATGTCCCCGAGTTTGCCAGACAGTTTGAGATCGCTGTTCAGAACGGCGGAGCGGAATCGGCCGAAGCGGCATTGGCTGAGGCGGATATGGCCGAAGCAGAATCTGCAAAGAATACGCCGGCCAGGGTACAGATGAGCGATACTGACGCGGACGGCAACGTGGTAAGTGTTCAGGTGACCGTTGAGGACGGAGCCCTTACAAGAACACAGGTGACAGGCGAGGCCGAGAATAACGGTCAGGAGCACGAAGAAAGCGGCAGACACAGCCGCGGACAGAAAGCCCAGCTGAGCGATACAGAGGATACGATGGCGGATGATGTGATCGGACAGATCGCAAGCCGTATGACCGATGAGCAGGTCAGCTTTGCCGACACCGCTGTACAGCAGACGACCGCGACAAACACACAGCAGATGGTGGAGATCGTCAGGCAGATCACAGAGCAGATCCGTGTGAACTTCGGAGCGGATGTCACCAGTATGGAGCTTACACTGCATCCCGCCAGCCTCGGTAATGTGCAGCTCACAGTTACACAGGATGCAACGGGCAGAATGGTCGCACAGTTTACGGTAGAAAATGAGACCGTGCGGCAGGCGATCGAATCGCAGGTTTCGCAGCTCCAGCAGAGGCTGGATGCGCAGGGGGTCAGGATCGAAGCAGTTGAGATCACGATCGCAAGCCACGGCTTTGAGAGCAATCTTCAGCAGCAGACCGGCCAGCAGGCAGATCAGCAGAGAGATGAGCAGATCCGGGCCGCAGGCCCCAGGGGTACCAGACGGATCAATCTTGATGAACTCGATCCCGAGGAAGAACTGGCCGAAGAAGAGCGGATCGCCGCGGAAATGATGGCGGCAAACGGGAATACGGTAGACTATACGGCCTGATCATAAAAAGCACCGCGATCGGAGATCGCAGCACAACAGAGAACGGAGTTTTCGGAAAGGACAGTCATGGCAGTCGGCGCAGTAATAAAAGACGGACAGATCACAAATCTGGAATCCGCGATGAGCAAGGATCAGAAGAGCAGTTCTTCTACCGTTGACAAGGATCAGTTCATGAACCTGCTCGTGGCCCAGATGAAGTATCAGGATCCGATGGAGCCCACCTCCAACACGGAGTATATCTCCCAGTACGCGACATTCTCCGAACTCGAGCAGATGCAGAACATGTCGAAGTCTCTGGAGCTTTCAAGAGCATCCGAACTGGTCGGCAAGGTGGTCGTCATCAATCCGACAGAGGACAATATGCTCACAAGCCCGCTCGAAGGCCAGGTCGACAAGGTTTATTACAGCAACAACAAAGCGTATATCGAGGTCGCGGGACGCACCTTCTCAGCGGGGGATGTCTCCGAGGTGATGAGTGACGATTACAGTGACGCGAAGCGACTGATCGAGGCCTGGGGTGAGGAGGTTGACAAGCTTCCGAACATCAATGAGATCGGAACGGACAAGGCAAGCGCCGTAAACACTCTTTATTCCACCTATGACGCCATGTCCGACGAGACCAGGGCGATGATCGATCCGGCCTATGTGACGGCGATCAGACAGTATAAAAACAGGATCGATGAGCTCCTCGCGCTGGAAGCTGAAAACCAGAAGAATCTGGAGGAATCTGAAACGGCAGAGGAGATCGCGGCTGCGGCGGAGACAGCCGCTGAGACGGTGACCGCCGCGGAAGAAGGGACAGCAGTTGAAACGGCAGCACAGGAGACAGCCGAAACACAGGATGCGGCGGCAGATGATGTGAAGGCCGCGGAGAATGCCGCAGCAAGCGGCGTGGTCACTCCCAAGGATGACGAGTAACCGGAAAGCAAACGAAACCAGCCATCGATCACATAGAGAAACGGAGGAAACTGCCTTATGATGCGTTCACTGTTCTCCGGCGTCGCCGGACTCAAGACTCACCAGACCCGTATGGATGTCATCGGTAACAACATCGCAAACGTCAATACTACTGCCTACAAGTCCCAGAGCATGACCTTTTCGGATATCATGTATCAGACCACACAGAATGCGTCCGGTGCTTCGGAGCGTACCGGCGGTGTGAACGCAAGGCAGATCGGTCTCGGTGTTCAGACCTCTGCGATCTCCACCGCGATCGATCAGCAGGGCGCCTCCCAGACGACGAACAACCCGTTTGACATCATGATCTCCGGAAGCGCGTTCTTCGTAGTCAACAACGGTACCGAACAGCTCTATACCCGTGACGGCACGTTCTATGTCGACGGCGCGGGCAACCTTGCGATGCAGTCCACCGGTTACTTTGTCCAGGGATGGAATTCAACGGACGGCCAGACCATCGATATCAACTCCGGCATCGGCAAACT
>JAILFA010000150.1 GCA_024687125.1 Lachnospiraceae bacterium | reverse complement strand
CCGGATAAGGAAAAGCCATCGGTGCTGGTGCTCGGCATGGGAACCGGGACATGGGCCATGATGGTGAGGGACTACTTCCCGGAGTGCGAGATCACGGGGGTGGAGATCGATGAGGACATCACGGAGCTGGCACACCGGTATTTCGAACTCGATGAGGATATCCCGGTCTACACTTATGACGGCCGGGCTTTTCTGCAGGCGATGGACGAGAAATATGACTGTATCATGGTCGACGCCTACCGCGACATCACGATCCCGTTTTCGATGAGCAGCGTTGAATTTTTCACGCTGGTCAGGGATCATCTGAATCCCGGCGGGGTCATGGTGGTTAACATGAACATGCACAGCGATGAGGAGGGCGGGATCAACCAGCAGCTCTCCGACACGATCGCGTCTGTTTTTGACTGCGTGATGACTGCCGATGTGCCGGGCTCGACCAACCGCGAACTGTTTGCCGGCGGCGCGGGGGTCACGGGGGAGGCGTTTGCTGAGGCACTCGCGGGATACGAAAAGACACTTCCCGAAGAGGGGGAGACGGCAAGCCAGGAGCAGCTGCTCGCATACAGCCTGTGGCGCGTATCCGACAGACTGCAGCCCTATCAGAGCAGCGGTTATCTGCTCACCGATGACAAGGCACCGGTCGAGCTGCTCGGGATGCAGGTGATCGACGCACTGATCCGCGATGAGATCGGATACTACAAGGATGTATTCCAGCGGGACGGTCTGGAGGGACTGCTGGACGCCATGTGATGATACAGGCCGTGCAGCGGCTCCGGGTGTCATCGTCGGATATAGGAGATCAGAGTGGGGTTCGCATGACCGCAGAGGAAAAACAGGAACTGCTGATAAAAAATATCGAGCGTTATGAAACGGTAGCCGTCGCCTATTCCGGGGGCACGGATTCATCATATCTTCTTGCTGCGGCGCGTATGGCGCTCGGGGATAAAGCAGTTGCCGTGATGGCCATCTCTCCCTCCATGCCCTCCGCCGATGCGAGAGAGGCGGAGGAATACTGCAGGTCGAAGGGAATCCGTCTGATCACGGTGGAACCCGGGGAGATCCATGATCCGAACTACCGGACAAATCCAAATAACAGATGTTATTATTGCAAGACGATCCTGTACCGTTCGATCCGGCGTGCGGCAGAAGAGGCCGGCTGCCGGGAGATCCTGGAGGGATCGAATCTGGATGATCTCGGCGATTACCGACCGGGTTTGAAAGCACTGGAAGAACTCGGGATCAAAAGTCCCCTTCGCGAGGTGGGGCTCTCCAAGAGAGAGATCCGTGAGCTCTCAAATAAGCTGGGACTCCGCACCTGGGACAAGCCGGCAGCAGCCTGCCTGGCTTCCAGGATCCCCTACGGAGAGGAGATCACGGAGGAAAAGCTGCGCCGGATCGGCGCGGTGGAGGAAAAGCTGCATGAGCTCGGCTTCCGTCAGGCCAGATGCCGGATGCACGGCGGAAATCTTGCCCGGATCGAGGTGCCGGAGACGGAGATTGAAAAGCTCGCGCAGGAGCCGGTGCGGACACAGGTGCTGGATGCTGCAAGAGACGCCGGGTTTCTGTATGTTTCCCTGGATCTGCGGGGATACCGAACGGGATCGCTGAATGAGGCGATCGGGGAGAGTAAATCATGACGACGCGTGAGATGCTGGAAAAGCTGCAGAACGGAGAGATATCCATCGATGAGGCGGAGCGCTTTTTCCGGCAGGATATGTATGAGGACATGGGCTATGCCAAGCTGGATACCCTGCGGGAGAGCCGCACCGGTTTCCCGGAGGTGATCTTCTGCGAGGGCAAGCAGGATGCCTATCTGGCGGATATCTGCCGCAAACTCTATGAAAAGAACGGGGAATTTCTCGGAACACGGGCATCAAAGCATCAGGCGGAGGCTGTGCGGCAGGCGTTTTCACAGGGACCGGAGATTAGGTACGACGAGGTCTCCCGGATCCTGAAACTTGAGAAGCCGGGAAAAGAACAGACCGGATGCATTGCGGTATGCAGCGGCGGAACGGCGGATATTCCCGTGGCCGAGGAGGCGGCACAGACCGCGGAGTTCTTCGGCGCGAAGTGCGAACGCATCTATGATATCGGTGTCAGCGGCCTGCACCGGCTGCTCGGCAATCTGGACCGAATTCAGGCGGCAAACTGCGTGGTGGCTGTCGCCGGCATGGAGGGGGCTCTCGTAAGCGTTCTCGGAGGCCTGGTGGAGAACCCGGTGATCGCTGTGCCTACGTCTGTCGGCTACGGTGTGAGTGAGGGCGGAAAGACGGCGCTCCGGGCGATGCTTTCCTCGTGCGCCAATGGGGTGGCGGTCGTCAATATTGATAACGGCTACGGCGCCGGATACCTCGCAACACAGATCAACCGGCTGGCGTGCCGGTAAACGATGGGGGACAAGGAGGGGGAGACCATGGCGAAATCCCTGTATTTTGAATGCGCGTCCGGGATCAGCGGCGACATGACAGTCGCGGCACTGCTCGATCTCGGGGCGGATGAGCAGAAGCTGCGAAAAGTCCTGGATTCCATTCCGGCAGAGGGATTTTCGGCAGTCATCTCCCGCGTGAAGAAGTCTGGGATCGACTGCATGGATTTTGATGTCCGGCTGGACGCGGAGCATGAGAATCATGACCACGATATGGAGTATCTGTACGGTCATGAGCATGATCATGAGGCACACGACCATGAGCACAGTCATGAACACCATGATCACGATCATCATGATCATCACGATCACGACCACCATGAGCACGGTCATCATCACCGCCATCTGGTGGATGTCCTGGATATCATCGACCGCACAGACATGTCTGAGCGCGCCCGCGGGCTCGCCGGAAAGATCTTTGGGATCCTCGCTCAGGCGGAAGCTAAGGCGCATGGGATCCCGGTTGAGGAAGTGCATTTTCATGAGGTCGGCGCGATCGATTCCATCGTGGACATCATCGCGGCCGCGGTGTGCTTTGATGATCTGACAGAAAAGAATAAAATATCAGATGTTATTGTTAAGTCCGTCACCGAAGGCACAGGCACGGTTCGCTGCCAGCATGGCGTTCTGCCCGTACCTGTTCCCGCGGTAACGAATATCGCGGCAGCGCATGCCCTGCCGCTCAGGATCGCACAGGCGCGCGGCGAATTTGTAACACCGACCGGCGCGGCTTTTCTCGCTGCTGTTTGCACATCGAAGCAGCTTCCGGAGGGATTCCGCATCGAACGCGCGGGTCTTGGCGCCGGCAAGCGCGAGCATGCATTGCCCGGGTTCTTAAGGGTGATGATCATTGATGTTTAGGAGGTTTCACCATGGCGTTTTCCATTGACGAGATCAGCGAACGGGTTCCCCTTGTATGGTTTCTGGAAAGGGAATACGGGGCGGATGTCTGGGTATGCAGAAACACCGATAACATAACGTGGGAAAATGAAGTCGACTATGTGCAGTACGCGTCGATGTATCTGAATCATGTGGGGCTCGAAGAAGGT
>JAILFA010000101.1 GCA_024687125.1 Lachnospiraceae bacterium | reverse complement strand
AGATCAACACTCACATATCTACTTACTTATTGAAGAAGATCACTGCTCCGTCATAGGTGTCCTTGATGAACTGCTCGATCTCGGGAGAGCGGAGCACCTTGACCAGTGCCTGGATCTTATCGGAGTTCTCGTTGCCAGAGGCGACTGCCACGATGTTGACGTAGGTCTTTGCGGCGACGGAGTCACTGGCCTCATAGGCAATGGAATCCTTGCCGACGGAGTAGCCGGCCTCGAGAGCGTAGTTGCCGTTTAAGACGACATACTCGACCTCTCCGACGACACGTGCCACCTGTGCGGCCTCCAGTTCGACGAACTCGATGTTGTGCGGATTTTCCGTGATGTCGTTGACAGTGGCGGTGAGGCCCACGCCGTCCTTCAGCTTGAGCAGGCCGTTGTCCTGGAGGAGCAGGAGAGCGCGTGCTTCATTGGTGGTATCGTTGGGTACCGCGATGCGGTCGCCGTCCGCGATCTCGTCAAGGCTGTTCTTCTTTCCGGGATAGATACCGAAGGGCTCGTAGTGGATATCGCCCGCGTCAACTAAATGCGTGCCCTGCTCCGCGTTGAAGCTGTCAAGGTAAGGAACGTGCTGGAAGTAGTTGGCGTCAAATTCACCGGATTCCACGACGAGGTTGGGCTGTACATAATCTTCGAATTCCACGACGTCGAGCTTGTAGTTGTGCTGCTCCAGGATCGATGCTGCCTTCGCGAGGATCTCCGCATGCGGGACCGGTGTTGCCGCGACCTTGATCACTTCGCCGTTGCCGTCCGGAATATCGAGTGCGTCTGTTCGATCCGCTGCCTGAGAGGCATCCGCTGAGGCTGCCGCCGCTGCCGCGACGACGCCGCCTTCGACGACAAGGGTATCTTCGTAATCTTTCCCATAGGTATCAAGCAGGGTCGCTTCGTAGTCCGCGTGGAAGAAGTTTTCATCGCCGAGCTTCTTGATCTCGTCATTCAGCCAGTTGAGCAGGGTGTCATTTCCTTTGGTGACCGCGGGTGCGATGGTGTCCTGGCTGCCGAGGGACGGGATGCCGACGACGTAGCCGGGGTTCTCGATGGCATAGGCGATGACTTCGGTATTGTCATTGGCCCATGCGACGCCGGTGCCGTTTTCAAATGAAGTCTTGGCGGTCGCGTAGGTATCGAACTTCTGGAGCTTGATCTCCGGGTTGTTCTTCTCCAGATAGGTTTCCGCCGTGGTTCCCGAGATGACGATGACCTGGTCATCCGCGCCGATCCGGGAAAGATCCGTGATCACGTTATTCTCCGGCGATACAACGCCGAGGGCAACATTCATATAAGGAAGTGCGAAGTCGACCTTCTGTGCGCGCTCCTCGGTGACGGTGAAGTTTGCTAGGACGATATCGACCTTGCCGGTCTCGAGATACTCGACTCTGCTGGCCGCTTCGGTGGAGACGTAGTTGATCTTGACTCCGAGATCCTGTCCGATCCGCTCCGCGAAGTAGACATCATAGCCCTGATACTGACCGTTCTCGTCTACATAACCGAAGGGGTTCTTATCGGAAAAGACGCCGATGTTGACGGTGCCGCTTTCCTTGATCTCATCGAGGGTGCGGTAGATCTTTCCGCCCTGTGCCGCAGCGTTGTCCGCTTTGGTCTCCGCGGCGGAGGCTTTGCCGCATCCGGCGATCGCAGCCGCTCCGAGGGCGAGGGTCACGAGACCCGCGAGTACTTTCTTCCATGTATGGTTCTTCAGTGTTCTGTTCTTCATTTTATCTTCCTCCTTATTAATCCGGCAGGTAATCCTGCGCACAAAAAAACCCGGGTATCTCATACCCAGGCGAACAAACCATTGTGATGGTTACATGATCTTCATCGATCGGCGCACGGCATCGCTGCCATACACCCGGTGAACAGATCGGCCTGGGTACATCGCATTCGACACATGCACATACACATGGTTTTGTTGGTGACAGCTTTTTGCATTGCGTGTTTCCTCCTCTCTTAAGTTTCAATGATGGCACTATAACACTATCAACCCAGTATGTCAATAGGCAAAATGGAATTTTTTTTAATCTCTTGTCATTTGACAAAATAATAAGAGACGAATATAATCGATTTGTTTGACGCGCGAGCACAGGGAACCACGTTAGAGACATGGGGCCGTCGATTCGCCGGACAGACTCGGGGTGTGGCTCAGTTGGTAGAGCACCACGTTAGGGACGTGGGGGCCGCTGGTTCGAATCCAGTCACTCCGATTCAAAGAGAAGCCCTTTGGGGCTTCATTTTTTTCACAATTTCTCATGAAAGCAGAGGAGACGGGGCATGGTGGAAAAGATCTTCTTTGACATGGACGGCGTCCTAGCGGATTTTGACCGCGGGGTGAAGGAGCTGTGCGGCCTGACGCCGATGTCACAGAATGACAAACACCGCAGCCGGACGGCCGATGACGCCATGTGGGCGAAGATCCGGGAAATCGGTCATTTTTACGACAAGCTGGAGCTGATGCCGGGAGCCGCGCGGATGTTTGAGGAGATCTACGGGCGGTATGATTCGAAATGCGAGATCCTGACGGGGATCCCCAAACCGCGGCGCGGGATACTGTGTGCCGGAGAGGACAAAACCCGATGGGTACGAAGGCTCCTGTCTGAAGACATCACAGTGAATATCGTCCTCAGGGAGGAAAAGCCGCAGTACTGCACCGGGAAAGTGTGTATCCTGATCGACGATATGGAGAAAAACATAAAGGAATGGGAAGCGGCAGGAGGAACCGGGATCCTTCATGTCAGTGCGGATGAAACATTGAAAAGGCTTGCGGCGCTGTGAACGGTCAGCCGGATACGGGGAAGGAACGGAGAATGAGATCTGAGATCGATCGGGCGATGGTTGATCGCGCGTTTGCGGAATACGCGGCGGGATATGACGCGGATAACATCAAGATCCGTCTGAAGATCGACCATACGTATCGTGTGGCGTCTTTCACGGAGCGGATCGCAGAGAGCCTGTCCCTGGACCGGGCAGACGTAGATTTCGCCTGGCTGTCCGGGATGCTCCACGATATCGGACGATTTGAGCAACTGAAGCGATACGGCACCTTCATTGACCGGCTGTCTGTTGACCACGCGGAGCTGGGGGCCGATATCCTGTTTCACGACGGGTTGATCGGCAGTTTCATGGAGAAAGGAAAGGACGGAGCGCGGGAGACGATGATGGAACGCGCGATCCGTCTCCACAACAAGTTAACGCTCCCGGAGGACCTCGATGATGAGACGCGGATGTTTTCCGATATCCTGCGGGACGCGGACAAATGCGATATCTTTCGGGTATTGACGGAGCCGCCGTTTGATGAGCGAAACGGGAAGATCGTGCAGACGAAGGACCCGGCAAGGGACAGCGTGATGCAGTATGTCAGGATGCATCGCTGCGTTCCGAAAAACACGGAATATACGGCCTTTGAGGGACTCATTGCCCAATGCTGCATGGCGTTTGAACTGGTCTACCCGGAGAGCAGACGGATCTTAAAGGAACAGGGATATCTCGATACGCTCATGAATCTTGAACTGCAGGGCGAACCGGCGAAACAGATGGCGGCGCTAAAGGACGAACTGAAAAAGGCCTTTGAGGCTATGACGAATGGATCCGCAAAAGGGAGAAAAGATGGAACTGTATAACGGAAGACCCGATCATGCGGAGAACAGGCTGCCGAGAGAGGTGCGGACCTATGATTTCCTTGACGGTCTCGGGATCGCCTATCAGAGGACCGATCACGCGCCGGCGGACAACATGGAGGCCTGCAACGAGATTGACGCGATCCTGGGCGTCATCATCTGCAAGAACCTGTTTCTCTGCAATCGCCAGAAAACAAATTTTTACCTGCTCATGATGCCCGGCGACAAGAAGTTCAAGACAAAGGAGCTGTCTGCGCAGATCAATTTCGCCAGGCTTTCCTTCGCGGAGCCGGCGGATATGCTGAAGTATCTCGACATTGAGCCCGGCGCCGTCAGCATCATGGGGCTGATGAACGACCGGGATCACGCAGTAAAGCTCCTGATCGATGAGGATGTGCTGAAGGGAGAATATCTGGGTTGTCATCCCTGCGTGTGTACATCAAGTCTTAAGATGAAGACGTCCGACGTGATCGAACGGTTTCTCCCGGCGACGGGACATGACTATCAGACCGTTCATCTGATCGGGGAGGATTAGCGGCAGAGGCAGGAAACTGACCATACGGAGTGAGAGCGATATGACAAAGAAGCAGCGGGCGGCGGAGGTGATCGCGCGCCTGAAAAAGGAATATCCGGTCGTGGCGTGTACGTTGAGCTATGACAAGGCGTGGCAGCTGTTGGTGAGTGTGCGGCTGGCGGCGCAGTGCACGGACGCGCGGGTCGATCAGACGACCCCGATCCTGTTTGAACGGTTTCCTACGGTGGCGGCGCTTGCGGAGGCGGATGTCGATGAGATCGAAGCGATCGTGCATTCCTGCGGCCTCGGAAAGAGCAAGGCGCGGGACATCTCGCGCTGCATGAAGATCCTCCATGAGGAGTATGGGGATCAGGTGCCGGATGACATGGACCGGCTCCTGGCGCTGCCGGGCGTCGGCCGCAAGAGCGCCAATCTGATCCTTGGCGATATCTTCGGGAAGCCTGCCATCGTCACGGATACGCACTGCATCCGGATCTCCAACCTGATCGGCCTGGTGGATGATGAGAAGGATCCGTACAAGGTCGAGATGGCCCTCCGCAAGATCGTGCCGCCGGAGGAGGGGAATGATCTCTGTCACCGCTTCGTCCTGCACGGCCGCGCGGTCTGCATCGCGAGGAGACCGCAGTGTGAGAAATGCGTCCTCCGGGAGGTGTGTCGGAGCGCGGGGAAGTGATCGGCTAATAGTAGTATAATAAGATAAATTTTCAGATTTTTACGAAATTTCGTTAGCATTATCC
>JAILFA010000069.1 GCA_024687125.1 Lachnospiraceae bacterium | reverse complement strand
GTTTCCTCTATGGACGAGATAATCCGTGATGCCGCAGGGAACCTGTCGAATGCTTCATTTGCATTAATCCTTGATTATCTGGTCTGGGTAAGAACACTGATTGAGACATATTTCTTTGCGAGCCGGTGGATCCTTTATCTGCTTCTCGGTGTAATCACGATCTGTCTTGTCCTGCATTGTGAGAAAAGCGGAAAACGCCTGTCTGACGGTAGCCTTCAAAGGATCAGCACGATCCGCCTCGGAACAGCATGTGCCCTAATGGGATGGATTGTTTTTCTTTTTCTAGCCAGGGGATCCATACTGAGTGTTCTGATCAGCGTGCTGATGCTGGCGGTGATCCTGTACTTTTTGGTGACCGGGGCGGCCGGCAGACAGAAGCTGTTCAGACAGTGGTCTGTTTCTTCTGACACGGCATTTATGGGGATCCTTACCGGGGCTGTCCTGCTCTACACTGTATTCTGTGCCATGTGCGGCTACACAGGCGTATGGAGATACTACTGCTTTGGGTTTATCTCTCTTACGATCATTTTTTGGTTTCTTGTTGACCGTATATTGAAAACAGCACGTATCCGGGAGGCGGCGCATCCGATCCTGTGGATCCTGGCAGGTTTTGTGATCATCAATGCATGTCTGCCGTTTGTTACCAGAAATATTGAATACATGTATGAAGAGGAGCGCTCGTTTGTTTCGAGGGTCGAGGAGCATCAGTCGCTGGATACCGTACTGTTTGTGACTGTAGGTAACGAGGAAGACAGATGGTCGATCTCCAGACACGATCTCTACGACTGTGTCAATCAGATGTCCGCCGGATCCAGGATCTATACCATGAATCTGGACAAGTATGCACACGATCCGGTCGATTATCCGGAGGAGTTCGTGCTCTGGAGTCATGTGAACAACGATCTGTCAGTTGTCATAGCGGATCTGGAGCAGAAGGACTATACGCTGGAGGAGCTTGGAACAGATCATTGCTCCAGGGCGTATTACTGCAGATCGGAATAAGCAGAGAGGGAGAAGAATTGGCCATGCGCAGTGTATCGGTAGTCGTACCGGTCTTTAATGAAGAAGGAAATGTTGGCGAGCTTCACCGGGAGATCCGGGAGGTTTGCCAGACCAACGGATATACCTATGAGATCATCTTTGTGGATGACGGATCAACGGATAAAACGGCAGAGATCTGTAAGACCTTAAAGCCGTTGACCTACATCCGTCTGCGTCGCAATTTCGGGCAGACGGCGGCTATGGATGCGGGGATCAAGGCGGCGCAGTATGACTATATCGTCACGATGGACGGCGACCGGCAGAACGACCCGGCGGATATCCCGCAGATGATCGACTATCTCGAGGAAAACCATCTGGACGTCGTATCCGGCTGGAGGAAAAACCGCAAGGATTCGCTGATGAAGCGCTTTACCAGCAGAGGGGCCAATCTCCTGAGGCACATGATCGTGCATGACGGGATCCATGACAGCGGCTGCTCGCTTAAGGTTTACCGCAGGGAATGCTTTGCCGGAATGAATCTGTACGGGGAGCAGCACCGGTTTATCCCTGCTCTGCTCAAGATCAAGGGATTTAAGATCGGGGAAGTGGTCGTGAATCATAGGCCAAGGACCAGCGGCAAGACAAAATACAACTGGAAACGCACCATCAAGGGGTTTGTGGATATGATCTCCGTCTGGTTCTGGAATAAATTTGCCAGCAGACCGCTGCATCTGCTGGGCGGTGCGGGACTTGGGTTTATCGGACTCGGATTTATCTGCGGCATCTGGTCAATTGTATTGTTTATGCAGGGAAGAAAAATGTCCAATAACATCTTCCCGCCGCTGCTGACGGTTTTCTTCGTTATCATCGGTGTGCTGCTGTTTGTCTTCGGTCTGATGAGCGAGATCATGATGAAGACCTATTACGGGACACATGTGGACTCGCCGTACAGCATCAAGGAAACCATTGTCAATGAATAGGCTTTTTCCGGGAACCGCAGGCAGATGAGGATCCTGGCAGTATCCCATGAGTATCCTCCGCTGGGCGGGGGCGGCGCCAACGCGGCAAACCATCTCCTGAACGGTCTTGCGGACAGGGGATACGCGGTCACGCTGATCACGACTGCTCACAACCGGCCGGACACAGACCGAAAGAAGCTCACGATGATCGAGGTGCCGTCCGCGAGGAAGCGGACTGGTTCCTGTTCCTTCGCCGAGATGGCGGATTTTGTTCTGAAGGCGCGAAAGGCAGCCGTAAAAGCAGTCAGAGAGGCCAATTCATCCGGGCAGCCGTATGATCTGTGCCTGGTGTTCTTCGGGATCCCCAGCGGTCCCATCGGACAGCGCCTTAAGAAAAAGTACGGCATCCCCTATATCATACGCTTCGGCGGCGGGGATATCCCGGGGTTCCAGAAGAGATTCACCAGGGTCTACAAGGTTCTGGCGCCCGCGATCCGCCAGGTATGGAAGCACGCTGACGCGCGGATCGCCAACAGCAGCGGCCTTAAGGAGATGGCGCTTTCATTCTGCGGCCGGTATGACTTCGCGGTCATTCCAAACGGTGTGAATACTGAATTTTTCAGACCGGATGCCGACAGGAGAGACCCGGAGGAGATCCGGATCCTTTTTGTATCCCGGCTCATCGAGAGAAAAGGCCTGCAGCATGTGATCCCGATGCTCAAAACACTGCCTGACTCCACGGATAAAAAGGTCCGGCTCATGGTCGTGGGCGAGGGTCCGTATCGCGACAGGCTGCAGCAGATCACAGAGGAACAGCAGGTTACGGAAATGGTCCGTTTTCTGGGGGAGAAACGCGGGGAAGAGCTTGCCGGGATCTACCGGCAGGCGGATATCTTCATCCTGCCGTCCTCCAATGAAGGCATGCCCAATGTCGTCCTGGAAGCCATGGCGAGCGGACTTCCCGTCATGATGACACCCTGTCAGGGGAGCGGGGAGCTGATCGACGGCAACGGATATATCGCTGATCTGCCTGCGTTCGGTGAGCGCCTTGCCGAGCTGATCCGGGATGATACCCTCAGGAATAAGATGGGAGAGGTCTCCAGAAACCGGGCGGAAACACTTTTCTCATGGGACAGGACGATCAGTGCATATGATGAGATGATCACAAAGGTCGTCACCGGATGAGCAGCCGATGAAAAAAAGGATCCTGTTCGTCATCCCCTATATGCACGGCGGCGGCGCGCAGAGAGCGCTGTCGAATATTCAGGCATTCCTCGCGGACACCTATGAGATCGATACACTGCTGAACAGCGAGATCGGACGGGTGTATCCCAGCCGGGGCCGGGTGATCACCCTCGGACTGGATCAGACGCCGAAGACCGGATCGGTGATCTTTCAGTTCCGCGCGTTTATCAGACGGATCCGTAAGCTGCGGAGGCTGAAAAAGAGCGGCAGGTACACAGCCTGTATCAGCCTGATCGACAGCGCGAACATCGCCAATATCCTGTCCGGGAGAAAGCACTGCAAATGTGTGATCTCCATCCGGACGTCCCTGTCTTCCAATATCGGACTGCCGCAATATAAGTATATCGTCAACCCGCTCGCCAGACTGCTTTATCGCCGGGCAGACACCGTCGTCGCGGTCTCCGAGGAGCTGGGCAGGGAACTGACGGCGGCGTTTCATCTGGAAGACAGCAGGATCAGCGTCATACAGAACGGCTTTGATCTGAAAACGATACGTAGCAGATCCGAAGAGCAGATCGAACGGACGATCGCCGATCGGATCGGAGAAAACAGAGTAATCCTTACGGCCGGCAGGCTGGACGGCGCGAAGCACCAGTGGCATCTGATCCGGGCGTTTTCCGGGATCTGTTCCGCGAGGCAGGATGCTGTTCTGGTCATCGCCGGAGACGGGGAACTCATGCCCTATCTGAAAGCGCTGGCAAAAAGGCTGAAGATTTCAGAAAGAGTGATATTCCCCGGGTTTACGGAGAATGTCTATCAGTATATGCGCCGGGCGGATGTTTTTGTACTGCCATCCGGTTTTGAAGGTTTTCCCAATGCGCTGGGAGAGGCGCTGTGTGTCGGAACACCCTGTATCGCGACGGATTTCAGGACAGGCGCCAGAGAGATCCTGGCACCCGAGCTTCTGTTTAACGGCAAAGAGATCGATCAGGTCACGGAATGCACCTACGGGATCCTGACCCCCGTCTGTTCGGGCACGATGTACAAGGGAAACGAACCGCTTGAGCCCCAGGAGAAGGAACTGGCCGGGGCCATGGCGCGTCTGCTTGGGGATGAGCAGCTGCGTGACCGATACCGTGAGAAAAGCATGGAAAGAAGCAGTACGCTGGATATTCAAAGCGTTGTGAAAAAGTGGATCGAGGTCATCGAAGCGTAGTATGTGCGGGATCTGCGGATATCTGTCAAAAACGCCTGTCGACAGCGCGGTCCTTGACCGGATGACCGATCTCCTGACGCACAGGGGCCCGGACGACCGCGGTATCCGGATAACAGAGCACGGTGACTGGCAGATCGGCCTCGGTCACAGGAGGCTGTCCATCCTTGATCTGAGCCCGGCCGGTCATCAGCCCATGAGCGATGACAGCGGCAGGTATACGATCGTCTTTAACGGCGAGATCTACAATTACCGCGAACTGTATGACAGGATATCCGGCTGCGCGCTCCATTCCACCTCCGATACGGAGGTCCTGCTGCAGATGTATATCCGGTACGGCACCGGATGCCTGGAATACCTGAACGGCATGTTCGCCTTTGCCATCTATGACAGAGATGAGAATACGCTCTTTCTGGCAAGGGACAGGATGGGTGAAAAACCCCTGTATTACCATGCGGCCGACGGCAGGTTTCTGTTTGCGTCGGAATTGAAATCGATCCTCGCGTACCCGGATTTTGAAGCGCGGATCGACCGGGAATCCCTGCTGCAGTACTTCGGCAGCAACTATATCCATCCGCCGTACACGATCTTCCAAAACACCCACAAGCTCTGTGCCGGAGAGTACCTCATCTGGTCAGAGGAAGGCATACAGACCGGGAGATACTTTGACCCTGTAGATTCATACTATTCCGGTATGGAGGACAGGGGGCAGTCCTATACGGAATGCAGGAAAAAGCTCAAGGAACTGCTGTATGATTCCGTGGAAAAGCGGCTGATCTCGGATG
>JAILFA010000121.1 GCA_024687125.1 Lachnospiraceae bacterium | reverse complement strand
GACGCCGGGGGCCTCAGAGCTCAGCTCGAGAGAGACGCAGATCTCGTCGATCTGCTGTGACGCGGGGACGAAGTTGGGGATCTGATATTCCACAAATCCGCGCGTGAACCAGAGGATGTCCGCGTCGAAGCGCTCCGGATGTGCGAAGTAGCGCGCATCGTCCACTTCGCCGATCAGGTGCGTGGCGGTAGCGAGACCGCAGGTCGGGTAGATGTCGTAATCGCTGTACCGGCCGACCTTGATCGTGGCGGTGTAGACGTTCTGATCGTTGACCTCGCGCTGGAGATCGATCAGGATCCGGTCGAGATGCACGGAGCAGAGCTTCTGATTGCCGTGGCCGATGGCGGTATCGGAGGAGATCGTGATCACACCGCATTCCTCGAGCTGCCGGATATGGCCGGTCAGCGCGCCGTTCGTGATCCCCAGGCGCCCGGCCAGTTCGTTCATGCTCATGTTGCCCTGTTCGATCAGGATCCGCACGATCTCCACGCGAACGTCGGAACCAAGCGCTTTGAACAGTTTTAACCCATCTGTCAGTGATCTGATATGCAGCATTTTCTGCCTCCATAGGAGATGTTCTTGATCATAATTTTACAATAAAATAGTTTAGTATAGTTTGGATTATACGACAAAAAGTTAAAAAAACAAGTAATATTTTAGGTATTTCCGGATAAAAACCAACGGTATTTTAGAAAAACCTAAAATAAATAAAAAAAATCTAAAATAAATATTGACATTGCATTTTTCGCATCATAGAATGAAAACAGGTTAAGTTCCCATAAACTTCATTTGAGAGCAGGAGGGCGAAACAAATGAAAAAGAAGCTTTTATCAGGTGTGATGGCGGCACTGCTGAGCGTCACGATGCTCGCCGGATGCGCGACCACGACGACGGATCAGCCCGCTGCGGGTGCACAGGATGCGGGTGCAGCCGAGCAGAAGACGGAGCAGACTGCTGACCAGCCTGCCGAACCGGCAGCGGAGAGCGAGGGCAGCTCTACCGAGACGATGACCGGTACCGGCGAAGAGACACTGCATGTTTTCCTTTATATGCAGGAGCATGAAAAGGAGATCTACCAGAAGCTGATCGACGAGTTTGTGCAGGAGCACTCCGATCAGATCAAAGAGGTGGTCTTCGAGGTCACCACACAGGATGAATATAATCAGAAGATGACGGCCAATCTCGTGGCAGGCGATCTTCCCGATGTTTTCTACGTAGGACCGGCTTCCGTCCGCCAGTATGTTGACAACGGCTATATCCAGCCGCTCGACCAGTATGTTGATCAGGCGACGATCGAGAGCATCTGGGGCACGACCCAGGAGATCTACCGCTATGACGGCAAGAACATCGGCTCCGGTTCTCTCTATGCTTTCCCCAAGGATCTTTCCTGCTTCGCGTTCGCGTACAACCAGGATCTGTTCGATGCGGCAGGCATCCCTTATCCGGATCCGGAAAAGCCCTATACCTATGAGGAGTTTGCTGAGGTCTGCAAGAAACTCACGATCGACAAGGACGGCGACGGCGAGATCGATCAGTGGGGTGTTGCCTGTGCCGACCAGTGGGGCATGACACCGATCCTGTACTCCAACGGCGTGAAGTTCCTCAATGACGACATGACCAAGGTCAATGTTGCGAACAACCCGCAGCTTACAGAGGCACTTACCTATTATACGGATCTCACCAAGAACGGCCTGACCCCTACGGTTGATCAGGACACGGCTCTGGGCGGCTATCAGAGATGGCTGGACGGCCAGATCGGCTTCTATGCCTGCGGTACCTGGGACGTGGCGGCGTTCATGGATCCCAACACCTTCCCTTATAAGTGGAATCTCTGCGGTTGGCCGGTAGGCCCGAGCGGCGACGGCAGGTCTCACACCTGGATGGGCAGCGTCGGCTACACGGTTTCCGCGACGACCAAGTTCCCGGATCTTGCCGCACAGCTTGCCGCCAAGCTTTCCACGGATGTGGACGGCCAGCGCGCGGTGTCCGGTATCTCCACCGGTGCTTCCATCCAGCTGCCGAACATCGTTGATCTTGCTTACGGCGAGTTCAAGGATGCCGTGAAGTCCGGCAAGGTTCCGTATGCTTCCAACGTCGATGTCATCTTCGGTTACTTCGACAACAACGACCACTATGCCGCTGCGCTGCAGGAGACGGACTACACATACAACTCCGAGTGGTTCACACCTTTCTGGTCCGGTGTGTTCAACATCAAGAACGGCGACATCTCCGTCGAGGATTTCCTCAAGCAGGTAGAGCCTGAAATGCAGGAGCTGCTTGACGAGGCGATCGAGCTTCAGAATTCGGCGACCAACTGATCAGTAACAGCGATATGGAGCCCCTCCGGCAAGGAGGGGCTCTGTTATCCGGGAAAGCTCCCGGCCCGGGCAGGAGGCAGGACAATGGCAGGAAAAAAGGTGAAACCGCGCATGTCTGCGATGGCAAAGCGCGAAGAACGATGGGCATGGCTGTTTATCGCGGCACCCTTTATCGGCTTTTTGCTGTTCATGGCGTATCCGATCGTATTCGCGGTGATCGCCAGCACGAGCAAATGGACCGGTCTCAATTCCCTCTGGGGCAATATCGTGGGTCTTCAGAATTATGCGAAGATCCTGCAGGATGCCAAATTCTGGAAGGCGATGGGAACAACGATCATCTACATGATCGGTATTCCGATCGGCATGATCCTGGGAATGCTGATCGCGATGGGCTTGAATCGCGGCATTCCGGGAAAACGCGTACTTACGACGATGTATTATGTGCCGGTAGTATCTTCCCTTGTTGCGGTATCCATTCTGTGGGCCTGGGTGTTCAACTACGATTACGGCCTTTTTAACGGTATCTACAAAGCGCTCACCGGCGCGCACGGCCCCAACTGGCTCGGTGACGAGCACATGGTCAAGGTCTCCATGATCATCTTTATGGTCTGGAAGGGCCTGGGCGGATCGATCATCCTGTATCTCGCGGGACTGCAGAACATCCCCCGCGACTACTATGAAGCAGCGATGATCGACGGGGCGAACAGCCTTGCCAAATTCCGCAGCATCACGTTCCCGCTGCTTTCACCCGTCACGTTCTACATCCTGATCACGACCATGATCGGCGGCTTCCAGGTCTTTGTCGAGGTGCAGGTCATGACGAATGCCGGCGGACCCAATTACAGCGCGGCGACGGTCGTCTATTATCTGTATGAAAAGGCGTTCACGAACGGCCAGCTCGGATACGGAAGCGCGGTCGCGGTACTTCTTGCGATCATCATCTTCATTATCACTGCCATCAATTTCCGTGTGCAGGATAAATGGGTCAAGACGATCGACTGAGGGGGTGCGTGATGGCTAAGAAGAATAATAAAAAAGATTATCAGTCGAGCAGAGTCCTCTCTCCGAAAGAGCGGACGGCCAATATCATCATATTCATCGTCCTGGCGCTGTTTGCGTTCACGATGGTCTTCCCGCTGATCTACATGGTCGCCACGTCGTTCATGACCAAGAATCAGATCCTTTCCGGCAAACTCACGATCTTTCCGGATCCGATCCTGATCGGCAAGTACTCGGAGGTCATGCAGAAGGGGCAGTTCATCAGCGGTATCATCAATACTGTCATCGTGGAGATCCCGGTGCTTCTGTTCGGCGGGTTTACGTCATCGCTCGCGGCGTTTGCCTTTGCCAAGATGAACTTCAGAGGCAAAAATGCGCTGTTCCTGGCGCTCCTTGCCACGATCATGATCCCATTCGCGGTCGTCATGATCCCGCAGTATGTGCTGTTCACGAGGCTGCGCTGGACAAATTCGCTGCTCCCGCTGATCATCCCCGGCTGCTTCGGCAATGTGAGCATGATCTTTTTCCTCCGTCAGAATCTCTACAGCATTCCGTCGGAACTGATGGATGCGGCCAAGATCGACGGAAGCGGTTATTTCGGCATCTACGCGCGGATCTTCCTTCCCCTGATGAAGGGGGCGCTCGGAACACAGCTGATGCTGTGGTTCATGGGCATCTGGAACGATTATCTGGCGCCGACGATCTTCCTGAGGAGTGAGAAATACTGGACACTGCAGGTTGTTATCCGCTCCTTTAACCATTATTATGCGATCCAGAGCGACTACGCGCTGATCATGGCGGCCTCGGTCATAGCGATGCTGCCGACACTGGTCCTGTTCTTCCTGTTCCAGCGGGTCATCATCGAGTCGATCGCGATCAGCGGCATCAAGTGAATTCTGACATAAGGAGACGATCGCATGGAAAATCGGAAAAACGGGATACTTACAAAGTACAACACGCCCTTTATCGAGCAGCGGGCCGATCCGTTCGTGACCGCGGCGCCGGACGGCGGATACTTTTTTCTGGCTTCCGTACCTGCCTATGACCGGATCGTGCTGCGCTACGCGGCTGACCTGTTCGGCCTTGCGGACGCACCGGAAAAGACGGTCTGGACAAAGCATGACACCGGGATCATGAGCAGGAATATCTGGGCACCGGAGCTGCACAGGATCGACGGCCGCTGGTACATCTATTTCGCGGCGTCCAGGGAAGACGCTG
>JAILFA010000115.1 GCA_024687125.1 Lachnospiraceae bacterium | reverse complement strand
CAAGTCGAAATTTACCAACCGGATCGGGCCGCAGTATATCCTTCATGATGGCGACATCAGGCGCGATGGGGAAATCATCTGTCTGCCCTATTATATGGCTTCAGTCCTTTAGTTTTCCGCAAGGCATATTTACCGTGTTGACGTGTGATGAAAAACAGGCAGGTCGTTAAACCTGCCTGTTTATGCGGATGACAGGATTTGAACCTGCACGGTTGCCCACTGGAACCTAAATCCAGCGCGTCTGCCAATTCCGCCACATCCGCATAACCTGAGCAAGTGCATGGACCGGAAAGATGTCGGTGCAAGTTCACTTGCTCAGTATATATCACCCCCCGGCCTTTACGCCGCCGGCTCGAGTGCTTCCTCCACCTCCAGTTCTTCGTAAGGAACCGCCTCCACCTCATCTCCGTAGATGGTCGCGAAATCATCCCGCATGGAGATGGGCTCGAACCCGCATTCCTCACACATATCCCTCATCTCATCGGCTTTCTTCATGTTGCCGTGCTCGCGCTCCAGATCATCGCACAGCAGCATGTAAGCCCTGGTTTCATACTGATCGTTGTTGACCGTGTACTGCGCCATGGACTGGTCTCCGGAGGTATTCCCGAAGGACAGGACCGGCACCTTGCCGATCTCCTGCGCGATCGCGCTGACCTTGTTCATCTTGATCGTCTTGATCACGAGATCCCCGCCGAGGATCACGTCATCATCCTTCGTATAAACGTACTCCAGCCCGTCCTCGCCGTCCTGGTCCTTTGCGACCATCGTGTAGCTCATGCCGATCACGCGGTTCTCGGGAAGCCCGAGTTTCTCCTTTACCAGCGCGCGCACGACCGTCCGGTCCGATCCGCTGACGATATAAACGCAAAAAGCATTCGCCTCGAGGTATCCGATCAGCGAGACCATCGGCTTGTAGAACGATTCGCCCTTGGTCAGGTTCGTAAAGTCATCCGCCGCTGTCTCCATGTATTTTCTGGTATATTCCTTGAGTTCATCGGGCGTCATGCCGGCGTAGGCCTGCCCGGCATATTTCGCATGGAGTCGCTCGTGGTTGTCGGGCTTGTTCCCGTCGTAAACACCGGCCTCGAGCGCCTGCGCAAACTCCTTCATGTCCTTCGGCGCATCATAGGTATCATCATGAAGCGCCCTGTGGATGAACATCATGTATTCAAAATAGGAAGGATAGAGTTCCCCGAGGATCGTTCCGTCCATATCAAAGACCGCGATCCTGTCTTCAACCGGGATAAAATCACCCGAGGAGGGATCTGTCACGCGCTCCACGTAGTCCGTGATCGAAGCGGCCGCCTTCGAATCCTCGCTCCAGTATTCAAGTCCTGCGCCGGTGATTTTGGCGGCGGATCCGGTGTTCCTGACAGACTTGCTGCTGACGGGGAAGGTGAAATAGGTATCCGGATACGGCTCATCCGCAAGCGTGAAATGCCACCACTCCTCATCCAGCGGCTTGAACCCGTGTGAGAGCATCGCGTCGCGAAGGAGCATGCGGTTCTGGTACTGCTCCTCCGAAATATCCTTGTAATCCGGGTGGCTGAGTTCGCCGAAATAATCGAACGTGCCGCCCATGTCGACTTCCTTCTCGGTGCGCATGTCAAACAGGGTCAGGTCTACCGTGCTGCCTCTGCTGTGGCCGGAATGCTCCGCGATGTACCCCTGCGGGAACAGGACATCCTTCTCGAGTTCCGGATAGAATTATTCCTTCATCCTCACATCGTCCGTATCCTGTGCCCAGCTCATGAAATTGGTCACGGCCATCTGCGGACGGTAGGCGTCATAGATCTTGAGGCGGTAGCCTTTGGCGCGCAGTTCGTCGCTGACCTCCTTGAGCGCCGTCGCAGCCTCTCTAGTCAGCAGCGCGACCGGTTCCTCATATCCGGCGATCCGGTCTCCCACAAAGTTGTAGGTCGAGTAATAACGGATCTCTAAGATCGCGTCCGGGATCGCTTCGCTGACCAGAACAAAGTCCGAAGCATCGTCCGAATAGGACATCATATCGCCAAGTCCCCACTCGTCATAGAGGCCGGGACAAAGGTTTTTGATCTCGTCGATCACGATCACGCAGTCCTTGTCCGCATGCTGAAGGACTTTGATGATCTTGTCCTGCGGGATCGCGACACAGCCGCCCGTATAAGGCTTCTGGGGGCCGAGGCAGTGCAGGAAGATCGCGGAACCTTTTCCGGGTTCGCCCTTCTCGTTGTAGCCGATGTTCATGCAGTACTGGTAATGGGTCGTATAATCAATGATATGTTCCGAATTGCCGGTATCAAGATCCGGGAGATCCTTGATGCTCACCATCTCATTGTAATGGTAGCCTTCCCTTTCATCACCGGACCAGTAATCGTCTTCCGTTACTTTCTGATAAGGCATTTTGCTGCCGGGATCATCCGCGATCCCGAATGCTTTCGTAAAGCGGAATTCCCCGACCGGTGTTCTGGCGTCGCCCTCTTTGGTCTTGCCGAGGCCGAGTTTTCCGATATATCCGGGCGTCGTTATGATCTCTTTCCAGTTTCCGTCCGCATCCTTTTCATGCATGGAAACGTAGGCCGTCGTGCCGCCGACTCCGGCAACGACAAAGAGCTGCTTCGCGTCCTTTGCTGCGTCAAGCTCCGATACCCACTCGGGAGAGTCGGACAGTTCGTCCTCTGCCGGCGCCTGCTCCTCTGTCTGCGCCTGCGCGGAAGCGGCCGGTGCTGCCTGTTCCTCAGCCTTGGATCCTCCGCCAAAGCCAAAGTCAAACCCTGCGCATCCTGCAAGCGAAAGGATCATTCCCGCTGTCATAACGATTCCGATCAATCCTTTGAATTTTCTCATTTTTTCCTCCTAATGCAACTAAAAGTGCACTCGCATATCATAGCAATTTCTGCCCCTTTTGACAACCTTTGGGGAGCCTCCCGCGCTTCGGTATCTGTCCCGATTCTTTCCCGCGAAGCGGCAGTAAGAGATATTTCTGCCGGACAGACCATCTGTTATAATAGAAAAAAAGTGGCCCGGGAGGTACCCCATGGATCAGATCACACAGAATCTCGGAACGATCCTCATTGCGGCGCTGGTAGCGCTGGCAGCTTCAGCTGCCGTCCTCAAACTG
>JAILFA010000085.1 GCA_024687125.1 Lachnospiraceae bacterium | reverse complement strand
CCCACCGATCAGCGCGACAAGTGACTCCTTGTCTGTCTTCGGGTCCTCGAGGGCGTCGGAAAGGCGAGCGAGGAAGTCGAGAACGGGATCGCGATCATCGATCACTTTGCCCGTGATAGCACCAAGAGTCTTATACCTGGTGAGGTCGAGCGACTCCGTCCCTGTGTAAAATTCTTCAAACGACTTTTCGCCCGATGTATCCGACGTGAAAAAGTGCACCGGGTAGTCGCGGGAGCCGGACCTGAGCGCTGCCGCCTTTTCCACAGCCTCCTCGTCGGATGCGCATTTGAGCACATTGTAGCCCATCGCGGCGAGCAGATCCTCCGCGATCCTGTCAAAGCGCATCATCTGGGCCTCCTCAAGTTTGGGGAACAGGATCTCGCCTGTATTTGCCGTCACCGCGGAAAGCAGACAGATCTGGCCGGACTCTTCAGGAGATACAAAATAGCGGCGCACATCCGTCGGCGCAGTCAGAGGTTCCAGCGCGGAAAGCCTGTGCATAAAGCCATCCGGGAGCGAACCGTTGGAAAACGCGACATTGGCAAAGCGGGCTGTCTTCACCGGAAAAGTACCCGCATAGGCAAAGATCAGCTCCTCCATCAACCGCTTGGAAGCCCCCATCAGATTGACCGGGTTCGCAGCCTTATCGGTCGAAACGCAGAAGTAACAATCCGGCGGATACTCCCCCAGAAGTGCCAGAAGATTACGCGCATTCAGCACGTTATTGCGAAACATCGCCGCGACCGAATACATATCCTTTTCCGAGCGGACATGCTTGTGCGCGGCGAAATTTGCGACGATATCGAAGCCGCCTCGTTCGCGGAACATCCGCTCAAAGATCGGCGAAGCATAGTCCATCGGATACGGTATGTAGTCTGTGGGGACAGAATACCCGCCCGAGCGCAGGCTCCGCGTCAGCTCTGCCAGCGCGTTCTCATTGGTATCAACAACAATGAGTGCTGCGGGTTTATAAGGCATGAGTGCACGGATGAACGATGAGCCGATCGAACCCGCGCCGCCGATGACCAGCACTCGCTTTCCGGCGACGCGCCGCGTGATCTCGTCCCGCCGCTCTTCCAGATCCGGAAGGAACATTGACACCGGCCGGCAGATAACCTTTTCATATATGAATTTTTCCAGATTGAACACAGCCAGATCCCTCTTTTCCTGTTTGATCACTGCTCCGTCTGCTGTCCCTGCGACGAGATCACCATCCCCGCAAACAGCATGACAAACCAGCTCATCTGTGTGGTCTCCATGGTGTTAAAGGTCACCCCGCTGCCGAGCATCAGGATGGCCAGCATCATGGTGATGTAGAAACTCTTGCGCTCCTGCGTCCGATTTGCCGCGTGGAACGCGAAAATGATCAGCAGCACCCCCATCGCCGCGCCGAGAACGCCAATTGAATAGAACGCTTTGAGATACAGACTCTTGAGGGGCAGCTGCGTGTTGAGTCCCAGGCCGAACAGAACCTCCGCGGCGCCCTCCGGCCTTCTGACAGCAAAAACCTCCTGCCACTCCGCGTATCTCGTCTCCATATGCGTCACGTTGAGAATACTGTTATCCCCGAAAAGAGAAGTGATCCCGGAGGCATTTCCCGTGAACACCGGCAGGTACAGGAACACAACGCAGAGGAGGAGTCCCGCGATCAGCGCCCCCATCCCGATCATCGCGAACGTCTTTCTATGCAGCGCCACCTCGAGGATATACAGGACAAGCACCAGCACAACGGCCAGGAACAGTACCATCTGGATCCCCGCGTCGGACCAGAAGATCATATACGGACAGACCAGCAGGAGCGTCACATATTTAAAAACGGAGTTGCGCGCGAACATCGAGACAAAGATGAACGCCAGCACCATCGCATAGGCCAGATCCGTATCGTAAAAATACAGATCCCCGTCCGCGTTCGTCACCTGCAGCAGCTTTGATCCAAACGTCAGGATCCGATGGATAAAATTGATGTAGATGATCAGATAGGACGACAGCGCGAGCGCGTCGCCGCATTCCAGAATCCGGTCGTAGTAGAGCCGCCCCATAAAATACATCAGAAACGCCGAAAGCACCTTGATATATGTCTGCCAGGTGGCCGTATCGCGCAGAAACGCCGCGGTCAGGCACAGAACCAGAAGCAGCACCGCCGCGTCCGCCGCGCGGAACATCTTCTTTACGTCCGGACGGACCAGCAGATACTGGTAAAAGAGCATGCAGACGGCAAGAACGACCATCGCGACATCAAGCCACTGAAAGCCGTACAGCAGATCCACAAACGGTTTTAAGAACAGAAAAACTGACATTCCTTAGTCCTCACTTCAGTGCCAGCATCTCATCAGCGTACTTCCGGATCGAGATCTCACGGGTCAGATTCGCGTCGAGGAAGTTCCTGCCGCGTCTGCCCATCTCCGCGAGTTCTCCGCGGTTCTGTTCATCCGTAAAGAAATCAATGAGCCGCCGCACCCCGTCATAATCCCCGGGGGCAACTACCTTTCCGCAGTCCGCCTCTTCCACGATGATCCGCGCCTCGGCGCCCTCCTCCAGGATCCCGAGCACCGGCTTACCGACAGCCATGACCCCGTAGAGCTTGCTCGGAACAGAGACCCCCTTGATGCCCCTGGCGTTCGCGACCAGATGAACATCCCCGGCATTTAGGCTGTACACCAGATCCATCTTGTCCTGATAGGGAATAAAGCAAATATTCTCCGCCTTTTCCCGCTCTTTATACGCCTGCATCTCCTCCAGCACGGAGCCCTGTCCAACGAACGCGAACACCACATCCGTGCGGTCTCTGTACGAAGCCGCGATCTTTTCGATCTCGAGCAGGTCATAGTACAGACCGATATTCCCCGAGTACATGATCACGAGTTTCCCGCCAAGACCGTATTTCTCCCGGAACGCCAGGACACGTTCGTCCGTATCCGGCAGCGGGACGATCTCCTTTTCGTCGATCCAGTTGTTGATGAGCGCATAACCCGGCGTTTCCTTCGGAAACCTCTTCTTCAGTGTTTCGATCATGTCGCGGCCGACAATGACGATCCTGTCTGCCCGTCTGCAGGCAAACTTGTCAAGAAACATCATCGTGCCCAGGATCAGACGGTTATTCGTAAAGGAGACCGCCTGCACCTGCTCGGGATTGAAATCCTGAATGTTGTAGATCAGCTTCCCATGCTTGATCCATTTGCCGAGGACACCGAGCATGGCGCCCAGCACCGGCGGCTGGGAGATCGTGTAGATATAGTCCTGGTGACCGACGCGGAACGTTGCCCAGATCGCCCCGAAAAAGTAGGAGAGGATGTTGATGATCCTGCTCGGGGAAAAGTTCTTGCGGAACTCAGGCACCCGGATCCGCAGGACATCGACACCGCCGATATTCTCATAGTAATACTTGTGCTGCTTGTAATGCTTGTCGATCACGCCCGTGTAGCTGGGGACCGTGCAGATGACCGTCGTGTGAAAGGTCTCGCCCAGACCCTCCGCCAGGTCCGTCAGGATCTGCCCCGTGGAAGCAACATCGGGATAATAGTAGTGCGCATAGATGAGCAGGTCCTTTTTGTCGTCTTCCTGCTTTTTCTGCCAGCGGAACGCGTCCGGGATACACTTGAGCAAAAAGACAGGATAGGACAGCGGGCGACGCGTTCCGCTGCTCTCGATCACGACTCTGCCGGCCTCGATCAGATCCGCGAGGCGTTCCCTGAGCCTGCCTTCATTTATCGCTTCCGCTGTCTTAAAGCCCCTCAGGCGCTGGATCCAGGCGATCGGCTCGCTGACCGGCAGGACGACCTGCGCGTTTCGGATGCTCTCGCACTTCTCCGCGTCCTTCTGCGCCTCCAGAAGATCATCGACCGTCACCAGAACAACCCGCAGTTTTTCCTGCGCGTCAGCCTGCTTCCGGATGAGTGCTGCCGCATCCTCCGGGTTTGTGACGGCGATATCCAGCCCGAGTATCCTGTTGGTGTAGGTTTTATTCATCCGCCAGTCCTGCAGGGCATGGGCCCGCCACAACATCCTTTACCCTGATCCCCAGCAGGAACAGGTTCGCGTAGACGACCGGGATCGCGTACCTTGCACCGTTGTTGGCATAGTACGGACTGGCCAGGCAGACCAGCATACCGATCACGGAAGGGATCACCAGAAAAAGCAGGCGTCGTTTCCCGGCCGCCAGGGCATAGATCGCAAGATAAACAGGGATCCACAGCTGGATCGCGATATTCACGAACGGAAAAACAAACGGTATCCCCTCAACAAAGCTAAAAAACGTCCGGAAGGCCACCCGCGTATCCTCACCGCGATCCGTAAACCGCACACTCCGGGTATTCTGGATGCTGGAGTAGATCCCTGACACCACATTGGAATTGCTCAGGCGGATATCCGGATAGTAAAATCCGCTGCTGTTCACAAGAAACGCGTCGAGATAAACATCGGGACGCCGGACGCCCTCCCCCAGCCAGACCCCGAAATACCGGATCAGCGCCCCCGTATCCCCATGATACGTGGCCTTGATCGGATCAACGTTCACGGGGTCATAGTCTCTTTCGATGACCCCAAGATCCAGAACTTCTCCGATCACATCCTTTTCCGCGTCTGTCATCGCCTCCGGATGATACGCCGCGAGGCGCGCCGTCTGCTGGAAAGGCATGGAAAGCGCTTCCGCGACGGATCCGGACGGGATCCCCAGAGCAGGGATCAGCGCGTAAAAATATACCATGGAAAAAGCGGCTGCGGCCAGCGCGGACACGGACACATTCGGATGCACCGGCCGGCGCCTCACGATCGAAGCGATCAGCAATGCCGCCAGGATCGCTCCCACAAGATAAATGCCATTGTTCCGCAGAATGCAGACCAGGATCCCGACAAGCGTCAGGGTCAGTGTCTGCCCGATCCGAACACCCTCCTTCAGGATCATCCGGGCGACCAGCAGGATATACAGGAGCACCGCAACGGCATAGGGCCCGTCCTTGACAACCGAGGAAATGTACCCCGGATAGATGGGCACCAGCGCATACACCAGAAGAGACAGCCTTCTCCAGAACAGCGGTACGCCATACTCCTCCATGACCGTCAGGCTCAGGGAAAAGACCAGGCTTCCCAGAATGATCTGCACCAGACAGTAGGAAAAGATCCCGAGATCCGCGCTGCCCAGCAGTCTGATCCCCAGCCAGACAAAGGAGCCCATATAGGCCGAAGAAGCCGGCGGCCAGTGAGCGGTCATCGTGCCCTCCAGAAAATCCGAGATCTGCAGATAAGCGTCGGTCTCGATCCCGGCCGGATACCGCACGACAAT
>JAILFA010000084.1 GCA_024687125.1 Lachnospiraceae bacterium | reverse complement strand
GCGGCACATATGGACGACTTCCGGGGATACAACGTCCTGACGTATTCCATGGAGCGTGTCAGCTACAAACGCCTGTTCATCAAACGCCTGATCGACATCCTCGGAGGACTTGTGGGCCTGATCCTCACCGGTATCCTCACGCTTTTTATCGCGCCCGCCATCAAGCTCGACTCCCCGGGACCCGTGTTCTTTTCTCAGATCAGGATCGGGAAGAACGGCCGGCGCTTCCGCATCTACAAATTCCGTTCCATGTACCGGGACGCCGAGGAGAGAAAGAAAGAGCTTGAAGCCCGCAATGAAATGCAGGGCCCCATCTTCAAGATGGAAAACGACCCGCGGATCACCAAAGTCGGTTCGTTCCTCAGAAAGACCAGTCTCGACGAATTTCCGCAGTTCCTCAACGTCTTTAAGGGCGATATGAGTCTCGTGGGCACCAGACCCCCTACGGAGGAGGAATTTGCCCAGTATAACGAGCACTACCGCAGACGCCTGTCCATGACGCCGGGTCTCACGGGCCTGTGGCAGATCAGCGGCCGCAGCGACATCCCCGACTTCGACGAAGTCGTCCGCCTCGACCTCGAATACATTGACAACTGGAGCCTTACGGAGGACTTCAAGATCCTCGTCAGAACCGTCGGCGTTGTCCTGTTCGGACGGGGGGCAAAATAATGCCCGAGGGAAAAACGAACCTCGCGGAGCTTGTCTATCTGCTTTATTTCGGTGTCATGTTCGGAGCAAGGGCCGCGGGCCTGTATGAGGGAGAAACGATCTACAGCATCTCGCTCGTCGCAGGTGCGCTCCTGTTTGTCATAAAGCTCCTGCTGACGAAGCACACCCCCGCCGAATACGCCGTGACCGTCCTCCTCCTCGCCGCAGGATCCATGGTCTATGTCCGGACCGGCGAAAAAGGGCTGCTCCTGTATCTCACCCTGCTCCTTGGGATGAAGGGTGTTTCCCTCCCCCGTGTCGAGCGCTGGGCACTGACGATCCTGGGCGTCTGCTTCCCTCTGCTGAACCTGGTCACGGTAACGGGCCTGGTCAAAGACATCGCCTATCCGGCGGACGGACGCTTCCTGTTCGGCGCGCTGATGCGGCGCTCCCTGGGCTACCCGTATTTCAACACCATGTTCACCACCTATATCGTCCTCATGGCGCTGATCATGCTCTGCAGAGATCAGGCCTCCGATCTCCTGCTGACAAGCCTCTTTCTCTTTATCATCGCGGCCTGGCTGTATATCTATTCCGCCTCCAACACCGGCATGATCGTCACCCTGCTCTATCTGCCCCTGAACTTTTATCTCCAGAAAAAAAAGCGGCTGACGAAGGCGGGCGGATGGCTGATCCTTCTCCTGTACCCGGCCTGTCTTGTCTTTTCGATCCTGGGGCCCCTGCTGATCCGGGGCGGACTGTTTACCCTCATGGACAAAGTATTCCATAACCGCTTCACCTATTCCCGGTACTATCTGACGACCGAGCCGGTGACGCTCTTCGGCGTACGGTTCGCTCCCGGACCGAATGACAACTACTACATCGACAGTTCCTTCCTGTACTCCTTCCTGCAGATCGGCATCATCCCCTGCATCCTCCTGACACTCCTGATGCTGGGAACGATCCTTCATCTCGTGCGGGAGAACCGGCGCACCGAGCTGGCGATCCTGGTGAGCTTCTGCGTGCTGGGACTGTCCGACCCGTTTTTCTACAACCTGTCCTACAAAAATCTCCTGTTCCTGTTTGCCGCCGAATGGTTCTGGACAGGCTTTCAGCGGATCAGCACGCGGCTGCCTGACCTGTGGCGCCGGGAGATCTGCCTGTTCCCCGCCGGATCCAGAGAGATCGTCTATGAAGACCTGCTGCCGTGCAGGATCTGGCGCAGGGTATCCGATTTTCTTGGATCTGTCTTTGCCAAAGACGCCGTGAAGCATTTCGCCGGCTTTCTGGTGACGGCGTTTGTCATTTCCACGCTGACCGTCACCTTCACCGCCCCCGGAAACATCGCCGGCCGGGTGGATGAACCCGGCGAATGGGAAGTGATCCGTGCCGCTTCCAGCGTGGGGATCTGGAGCGGGATCGCGGTCATGCTAATGCTCACGGGCATGACCCGCCGCAGAAAAAAGAAAGGATCATGAAAAGCACGGGCACGGCATCCCTTGCCGTGCCCCTCCCCTCGTGGTAAAATACAGTTTGTTGTTTTCAGTACACAGATAAAGGAGTCCATATGTCGGCATTCAGCGGCGCAACACTGATGATCACCGGAGGCACGGGAAGCTTCGGCCATACGGTGCTTAAGCACTTCCTGCACACAGACATCGGAGAGATCCGGATCTTTTCGCGGGATGAGAAGAAACAGGATGACATGCGGCATGAGCTGCAGGCCGCCGATCCCGAATCGGCAAAAAAAGTGCGGTTCTACATCGGCAACGTCCGCGATCCGCAGTCGGTGCTGGACGCCATGCCCGGCGTTGACTACATCTTCCACGCCGCCGCCCTGAAGCAGGTGCCCTCCTGTGAGTTCTTCCCGATGGAAGCGGTGATGACCAACGTGGAGGGGACCAACAACGTCCTGCACGCAGCCATCGCATCCGGCGTGCGCCGGGTCGTGTGCCTGTCTACGGACAAAGCGGCCTATCCGATCAATGCGATGGGGACCAGCAAAGCCATGATGGAGCATGTGGTACGGGCCAATGCCCGTGTGGCCGCCGAGCGCGGTGACACCGTGATCTGCTGTACCCGCTACGGCAACGTCATGTGCAGCCGGGGCTCTGTCATCCCGCTGTTCATCGATCAGATCAGAAAGGGCGATCCCATCACCATCACCAATCCGGAGATGACACGGTTTCTCATGAATCTGGACGAAGCCGTGGATCTGGTGCAGTTTGCTTTTGAACACGCCAATCCCGGTGATCTCTTCATCCAGAAATCGGATGCCTCGACCATCGGCGTACTGGCGCAGGCCGTGCAGCAGCTGTTCGGCGATACCGGGACGAGGATCATCGGCACAAGACACGGAGAAAAACTTTACGAGACGCTGATGACCCGCGAGGAAGCGCTGCGTTCCGAGGACATGGGCAACTACTACCGCGTGGCGGCGGATAACCGGGATCTCAATTACGATAAATACTTCGTCGAGGGAAAAGTCACGACCGAGGCGGATGAATCCTATACCTCCCATAACACAAGGCGGCTGGATGTAGCTGGCACCGTGAACAAGATCCTGACCACAGACTACGTGCAGGAGCAGCTGGAAGCACGCAAGGCGGGATTATGGCACTGAAGATCCTTGTGACAGGCTCTAACGGCTTCGTTGGCCGCAACCTCGTCTGGAATCTCAAGGAGATCCGGGACGGCAAGAACCGCACGCGGCCGGAGCTGATCATCACCGAGATCTACGGCTACGATATCGAAACACCCGAGGAGGTGCTTGAGGAAGCCTGTGCCCGGTGCGATTTTGTCTTTCATCTCGCGGGCGTCAACCGCCCTAAGGAGATCTCCGAATTCACGGAAGGAAACGTCGGCACGGCTGAGCTGGTACTAAACAAGCTGGAGGCCGCCGGCAACACCTGCCCCGTAATGCTCGCCAGTTCGATCCAGGCAAGCCTCTCCGGCCGCTTTGCGGACTCCCCGTACGGAAGGAGCAAGCTCGCCGGTGAAGAACTGTTCTTTTCGTATGCGGAGCGGACAAAGGCCAGGATCCTCGTCTATCGGTTCCCCAATCTGTTCGGCAAATGGTGCAGGCCGAACTACAACTCGGCGGTGGCGACCTTTTGCAACGCCGTAGCCAACGATCTTCCCTATACGGTCAATGACAGGAGCACAGAGCTCGAGCTCCTCTACATCGACGATCTGATCGAGGAAATGCTGGACGCGCTGGAGGGCAGAGAGCATCGCTGCGAGTATCCCGCGGATGAGACGTACGACGGCACTGTCCCGGTTCCGAAGTCCGACGGACGCTACTGCCATGTGCCCGTCACACACCGGGCGACACTCGGCGAGATCGTAGATCTCCTGCAGTCCTTTGCCGAAATGCCCGAATCGCTGATCATGCCGGAGATCCCCGCGGGCTCCTTTGCCAAAAAACTTTACAGCACCTATCTCTCCTATCTGCCTCCGCATAAGATGAGCTATACCATCCGGTCGAATGTGGATAACCGCGGCAGTTTTTCCGAGCTCATCCGGACAGCGGCGGGCGGACAGATCTCCGTCAACGTGGCAAAGCCCGGGATCACCCG
>JAILFA010000057.1 GCA_024687125.1 Lachnospiraceae bacterium | reverse complement strand
CCGGGAACCGCCTGTCCGCGTGCCGGTACAGGCGCGGGGGGCTGTCCGTCCTGTCCTGTGAGCAGGTAACCGGTAAACATCCACCAAAAAGGAGATCAATGATCATGAAGATCCATAATACCCTGTCAAAACAAAAGGAAGAGTTTCAGCCGATCACACCGGGCAAGGTTTCCATGTATGTGTGCGGCCCTACGGTCTATAATCTGATCCATATCGGCAACGCGCGTCCGATGGTGTTTTTCGATACGGTACGCAGATATTTTCTGTACAAAGGCTACGATGTGAATTACGTCTCCAATTTCACCGACGTCGATGACAAGATCATCAAAAGGGCGAATGAGGAGGGGGAGGACTGCTCCGTGATCTCCGAGCGCTATATCGAGGAGTGCAAAAAGGATATGGAGAGCCTGAACGTCATGACGGCCACCGTGCATCCCAAGGCTACGGAGGAGATCGGCGGCATGATCGAGATGATCTCTGTGCTGATCGACAAGGGCTTTGCCTATCGGGCCGAGGACGGGACAGTGTATTTCCGGACGAGGAAGTTTCCGTACTACGGCAAGCTTTCCCACAAGAACCTCGATGATCTGCGCAGCGGCAACCGCTCCATTCTGGTCACCGGCGAGGAACAGAAGGAGGATCCGCTTGATTTTGTCCTCTGGAAGCCGAAAAAGGAGGGAGAGCCCTTCTGGACTTCTCCCTGGTGCGAAGGGCGTCCGGGCTGGCATATCGAGTGCTCGGTGATGAGCAGAAAGTATCTGGGCGAGCAGATCGACATCCACGGCGGCGGTGAGGACCTGATCTTTCCGCATCATGAAAATGAGATCGCGCAGTCGGAAGCGTCGAGCGGCAAGGAGTTTGCACACTACTGGATGCACAACGCCTTTTTGAACATCGACAACCACAAGATGTCCAAGTCCGCCGGCAATTTCTTCACCGTGCGTGACATTTTGGCCAAATATGAAGGCAGGGTGCTCCGTCTGTTCCTGCTTTCGGCGCACTACCGGAGCCCGCTGAACTTCAGTGATCCGCTCATGGATTCGGCAAAGAGCAGTCTGGAACGTATCCTGAACTGCTCCGACAACCTCGCCTACGCGGCAGAGCACGCAAAGGAAAAAGAGGCTTCCGAGACCGAAAAGCAGATCCTGGCTGAGGCAGAAAAGTACCGTGCGCAGTTTGAGAAGGCGATGGACGATGACTTCAACACAGCCGACGGACTTGCGGCTGTATATGATCTGGTGCGTTACCTCAACAGTCATGTCGGCGAGCAGCCGTCCGAGGAGTTCGCAAAAGGTGCCGCGGAGCTGCTCCGCACGCTGACAGACGTCCTCGGCCTTGACCTTTCTCCCAGACAGGCGGGGGATAACGACGCGGACGAGGAAAAGATCCTCGCGATGATCGCTGAACGGCAGGAGGCCAGGAAAGCAAAGGACTTTGCCCGGGCCGATGCGGTGCGTGACGAACTCCTTGCCATGGGGATCATCCTGGAGGATACCAGAGAGGGCGTCAAGTGGAAGAGAGCCTGAGCCGCGCGGACGCGAGCCAGTATTCACCGCTGACGCTTGCCTTTGTCGGCGACGGTGTCTTTGATCTGGTGATCCGCACGATGGTCACGACAGCGGGCGGCAACCGTCCGGTGAAAAAGCTTCACCGCGACAAGGCGGCGATCGTCAATGCGCATGCACAGGCGCAGATGGCCGAGGTGCTTCAGCCGTATCTCACGGACGAGGAAAAAGGGATCTTTCGCAGAGGGCGCAACGCGCACAGCGTGACGGTGGCCAAGAACCAGACCGTCTCGGACTACCGGGCCGCGACCGGACTGGAGGCAGTCTGCGGATGGCTTTATATGACCGGACAGATGAAACGGCTCCTGGAGCTGGTGGAACAGGGACTGGACGGTATGGAGGAGAGCGACGCAAAGGGCGGAGATCAGAGCAGTCAGGAAGGATGAGCCGCATGCAGGATAAGGACAACGATCTGCAGCTGGAGGGGAAGAACGCGGTGCGGGAAGCACTGGCGGGCGATGTGTCGATCCAGCGCGCATATGTTCTGAAAAATGACGAAAAGGGAGCGCTTGCTTCCCTCAAGAAGCAGCTCCGCGACAGGGGGATCCCGTTTAAGGAGACCGACCGCGCGGCGCTTGACCGCATGTCACGCACAGGGCATCATCAGGGGATCATCGCCGTGGCGGCGCCGGTCTCATTTTCCTCTGTCGACGATATTTTCGCACTGGCCGAAAAACGGGAAGAGGCTCCGTTCATCATCCTGCTGGACGGGATCGAGGATCCGCACAATATGGGCGCGATCATCCGTACGGCGGAAGCGATGGGAGCGCACGGGGTGATCTTTCCCAAGGATCACAGCGCGCCGATCACCGAGACGGTCATGCGTTCCTCCGCGGGTGCGCTGAACCATCTTCCGATCGTCCGGGTCACGAATCTGGTGCGCGAGATCGAGGAACTCAAGAAACGTTCTCTCTGGTTCGTCTGCGCGGACATGGCCGGTGAGCCCATGTGGCGGCTTTCTCTCACAGGGCCCATCGGTCTCGTGATCGGCAGCGAGGGGAGCGGCGTATCACGTCTGGTCAGGGAGCACTGCGATTTCACGGCAAGGATCCCGATGAAAGGCAGGGTCTCATCCCTCAACGCATCGGTCGCGGCGGGGATCCTCACGGCGGAGATCGTGCGTCAGAGAAGCGCGGAATAAGAGGGTGACGGATGCAGCAGAAGCAGGACACGGATGACGCGCTGATCCTTCGTCTCAGAGACGGAGAGGAGAGCATCACCGATGTCATCATGAACAAGTATAAGGACGTGGTCCGCTACAAGGCGGCTTCCATGTATCTGCTCGGCGCTGACAGGGAGGATCTGATCCAGGAGGGGATGATCGGTCTCTTCAAGGCGATCCGCGATTATGATGTCGGGAGAGACGCAAGCTTCGCGACCTTTGCCGATCTGTGCATCTCCCGCCAGATGTACTCGGCCGTGGAGGCATCGGGACGGAAAAAGCATGCGCCGCTCAACAGCTACGTTTCCCTTTATGACCAGGAGAACGGCGAGGAGGATATGGTCGGAGATATCGCCGCCCCTCAGGATCAGGATCCGGAGGCGGTCTTCCTGGATCAGGAACGACAGCAGGAGCTGGAAAAGATGATCGAGCGGGAGCTGAGTCCTCTGGAAAAACAGGTGCTCGACCTGGCCATCATCGGGATGACGAGCGCTGAGGCCGCCAGGATCCTGAACAGGAGTGAAAAATCCGCGGACAATGCACTGCAGCGGGCCAGAGGAAAACTCAGGCAGCTGATCGAGGCATCGCGTACTTCCGAGTAAAAAAGTGCTTGCAAATACTGCTTTCCTGTGCTACGATAGACAAGCTGTTTTTGGCGCGTATAGACGGAAACTATACGGAATTTCAGAAGAAGGTGAAGAAAATGAGAAACGATATCCATCCCGAATACTATCAGACAACGGTTACCTGCAACTGCGGCAACACGTTTACCGTCGGCTCCACAAAGTCGGAGATCCACGTTGAGATCTGCTCCAAGTGCCATCAGTTCTATACCGGCACGCAGAAAGCGAACGCAGTGCGCGGACGTATCGAGAAGTTCAACCGCAAGTACGGTGTCAAGACGGAGGCCTGACGCGCGGAGAGGGACTTTTTATCTGTCAGGGTTTTACGGGGAGGTTCGGGCGGTCAGTCCGAACCTTTTTCATTCACATGTCGGGTGATCTGACCAGGGAGTGCGTATGAAGAAACAGGTGACAAGCTATTCCGGCATCGGCGGCCAGGCGGTTCTGGAAGGCGTCATGATGCGGAACCACGAGAAGTACTCGGTAGCCGTCCGGAGAACGGATGGCAGAGTCGCGGTGGATGTTGAGGAGTACCGGGGAGCTTCTGTGGGAAAGATCTTCCGGAAGATCCCGTTCGTCAGGGGAATCTTTGTGTTTGTGGATTCCCTGACGCTGGGGTTGCGCGCCCTCAACCGTTCCACGGATTATTACGAGGCGGAAACGGATGATCCGCAGGATAAAAAGAGCGGCTCAGGGACCGGGGACAGGATCCTGTCGGCGATCGTCACGATCGTTTCGTTTGCGATCGCGATCGCAGTCTTTATGCTGCTCCCGTATTTTCTCGCTTCGTTTTTCAAAAAATATATCGCCAGTGAAGGACTGGTCGCTGTGCTGGAGGGCGTCATGCGCATCGCGATCTTTATCGCCTATATCCTGCTGATCTCTCTGATGAAGGATATACGGAGGCTCTTCGCCTATCACGGAGCGGAGCATAAATGCATCAACTGCATCGAGAGCGGAAAGCCGCTGACGGTGGAGAACGCGAGGAACGCGACGCGCCTGCACAAGCGCTGCGGATCCAGCTTTCTGATCTTCGTGATGCTGGTCAGTATCGTCCTGTTCTTTTTTATCCGCACCGATACGCTGTATCTGCGGCTGCTTCTCAGGATCCTGCTGATCCCGGTGATCGCGGGGATCTCGTACGAGCTGATCTATCTGGCGGGCCGGACGGATTTTCTGCTGATCCGTATCCTGTCGGCGCCCGGACTGTGGCTGCAGCGGCTGACGACCAAAGAGCCAGATGACGAGATGCTCGAGGTCGGGATCGCGGCTGTGGAAGCTGTATTTGACTGGAAGAGATATCTCTCTGACGCTTTTGGGATCACTGTGACAGAGGAGAACACGATCACGGCTGAGCCCCCTGTGGAAGAAGACCTGCAATGACTCTCGGACAGGTCCTCGAGGAAGGAGAGGAACGCCTCCGGGCCGTCGGGATCCCTGATACCGCACTGGAAGCGGCACTGATCCTCGAGGAAGCGGCAGGGATCCGAAGAGCCGAAGTGCTGGCCGGACCGGAACGGGAGATCTCCGCGCAGGAGCAGGAACGGTTTGAGGAGCTGCTGAGCCGCAGAGAGGCGCATGAGCCGTTTGCACTGATCGCCGGCCGCCAGGAGTTCATGGGGCTGTCCTTTGCCGTCAGGAAGGGGGTCCTGATCCCCAGACAGGATACGGAGACTCTGGTGGAGGAGACCATGCTCCTGATGCACGACGGGATGCGGATCCTGGATCTCTGTACGGGGAGCGGGTGCGTGGCGCTTTCCCTGCTTCATTATTCCAACGATACGACCGCGGTGGCAACGGACATCTCTGAGGAGGCGATCCGGCTTGCGCAGGACAACGCGGAAGCCCTCGGCCTTAAGGAGCGGATCACCTTTCGGAAGACGGATCTCTGGCCGGCGGAGGAGCCGGGTGAGCGGTTTGATCTCATCACAGCGAATCCTCCCTATATCGCAAGTGATGTCATAGAGACGCTCGCCGCGGAGGTCCGGGAGTATGATCCCAGAGCCGCGCTGGACGGCGGGCAGGACGGACTGTCGTTTTACCGGCGGATCACGGCGGAGGCGGGCCGATATCTTTTTTCCGACGGATGGCTTGTCTGTGAGATCGGATATGATCAGGGAGATGCCGTATGCTCGATCTTTGAGGATGCCGGTTTCCGTCACACGGAGATCATCAGGGACCTTGGAGGGAATGACCGCGTAGTCAAAGGCTGCTGGTATTAAGAGGTTACGCTATGTTTGAAAGACTTGACGCAATGGTGCGCCGCTATGAGGATATCGGGAGAGAGGTACAGGAGCCGCAGGTACTTGCGGATCCGGAGAGATACGCGCGGCTGATGAAGGAACAGAGCGCGCTCGCCCCGATCACGGATGCCTATGCGCGCTATCAGACCTGCAAAAAGGACATCTCCGACAGCGAGGAGCTCCTTGGCGCGGAGAGTGATGAGGAGATGCGGGAAATGCTCAAGGGTGAGCTGGCGGCTGCCAAGGAAAAGCTGCCGCAGCTCGAACAGGAGCTGAAGATCCTGCTGCTTCCGCGCGATGAAAAGGATGACAGGAGCGTTATTGTCGAGATCCGCGCAGGCACGGGCGGCGATGAAGCTGCGCTTTTTGCCGCGGAGCTCTATCGGATGTACGCGCGCTACGCCGAGCGTCAGCGGTGGAAGGTCGAGATCCTTGATTCCGAGGAGATCGGCATCGGCGGTATGAAGAATGTGAGCTTTACGATCCGCGGCCAGGGCGCCTGGTCGAAGCTGAAATATGAGAGCGGCGTACACCGCGTCCAGCGGGTGCCTGTCACGGAATCCGGCGGCAGGATCCACACATCCGCCGCCTCCGTCGCGATCATGCCCGAGGTGGACGATGTCGAAGTGCACCTGGATCCGAATGACTGTGATATCGACACTTACCGTTCCAGCGGTGCAGGCGGCCAGCATATCAACAAGACCTCCAGCGCGATCCGGATCACCCACAGGCCCACCGGTCTGGTCGTCACCTGCCAGAACCAGCGCTCTCAGCTGCAGAACAAGGAGGAGGCATTCCGGGTCCTGCGCGCCCGTCTCTATGAGATCGAGCAGGAAAAACAGACCAGTGAAGAAGCGGCACTCAGGAAGAGCCAGGTCGGCTCCGGAGACCGTTCGGAAAAGATCCGCACCTACAATTTCCCGCAGGGACGGATCACGGATCACCGGATCAAGCTGACGCTCTATAAGATCGATCAGGTACTGGACGGTGATCTGGATGAGATCATCGATGCGCTCACGACGGCCGATCAGGCGGCCAAACTGGCCAAGCTGGAGGAGAAGGGCATATAGGCAGGTCAGATCTCTTCGAAATCGATCCCGTTCTCGTCTAAAAAGCGGGAGAGTGCTTCATCCCAGGCCCGTTCGGGCTCTTTGTCCAGAGAAAAAGTCTTCATGGAGACGGCACTGGCGGCGTATACATGTCCGTCCGCGAAGCGGATGCGGCAGATGCGCTCCGGGTCGTCTTTTTCATGCAGGATGAACTGAAAGGAGAGCGGCGTGCGTTTCCCGCGGATCAGGGAGAGCGCGACGGGACGCACATCCGCCCAGCGGGAGAAGGAAGCGTTTTCCGTGTCTTCTCCGGTTTCATTGTCGGATGTATCCTGCGAAAAATAGGCGCGGTTGATGTGTCCGTCGACAGTCCAGGTATTGGCACAGGCGATCTGCGCCTCGATGAGAGACCAGTCGTCGAAGAGCTCCGTTGTTAGGAGAAGCCGCATGAAGTTTCGGGTTTCCCTGATCTGACGTTCTTTCATGTTCCTTATTATACTCTCTTTTTTTTGCAAAAGGCTTTACAGGAGAAATAATTATGGTATACTATGTGATGTAGTTTTCAATACTACGTAGCAGGAGGTAGATATGTCATACAAGATCGTCGTCGACAGCTGCTGTGAGATCCCTGAGGAATACAGGAACGATCCCCGGTTTGAGAGCGTTCCGCTCGCGATCGAGGTCGGAGACTGGAGGGTTCTCGATGATGAGCATTTTGACCAGAAGGAGTTTTTAAAACGCGTGGCCGAATCGGAGGCGTGTCCCAGATCCGCCTGTCCTTCGCCGGAAAGATACTGCAGGGCCTTTGAAACGGATGCGGACGATCTGATCGTCATCACGCTTTCCTCCCATCTTTCCGGGAGCTACAACAGCGCACTGCTCGCGAAAAAGCTCTATGAGGAAGAACATGGCCCCGGAAACATCTACATCTGTGATTCGGAATCCGCCTGCGGCGGCGAGACGCAGTATGTGCTGAAGGCTGTGGAGCTCGAGGAGCAGGGGCTGTCCTTTGAGGAGGTGGTCGCCGGACTCGAGAGCTTCCGCGAGGGGATGAAGACCTGGTTCGTCCTGGATTCGCTGGAGCACCTCAGAAAGAACGGACGTCTCTCCAACTGGAAGGCTTTCATCGCTTCAACTCTGAACATCAAGCCGGTCTGCTATGGTGACCGGGGTGTCATCGTACAGAAATCGCAGGGGATCGGGATGCGTAAAGCGCTGACCAGGATGGCGGAATTGATCCGTTCGGGCATTTCCCTGCCGGAGAAAAGGACACTGATCGTCAGCCACTGCAACTGCTATGAGCGTGCGAAGCAGGTCAGGGATCAGTTCCTGAAGCAGATCCCGTTCGCGAAGAGCATGATCCTGGATACGACAGGCATCGGAAGCCTGTATTCACAGGACGGAGGGATCGTGGTGACGTATTAGGAGGGATCGGAAGCGCATTTCCGCGCCTGTGTGACATTTGTCATAAAACCGGAAGCTACGCGGATCCGCCGGCCGTCCGACATCGTTACAGAAAAGTGTCCGATGGTCCTGACCGCGAATGCGTTGACAAAAGCCCTGGAGGATACGGGAACGATCGCCGGGGTTTTTTTGATGCCCTGGATCATCTGATAAAAGGAGGACGCGTCGCTGATGATGCGAACGGGGCCGTACGTCATCGTGCCGACCGTCAGACAGCCGCGGCCGGTCTCGATGCCGTACAGGATCTCCTGATGGGAAACGCGGAGCGTCTCCCGGTCGGTCCTGAGTTCGATGCCGCCCTCCCGTTTGACGATATGCTTTTCACAGTCACGGAGCATGCCGATCAGGGATTCCGCGACATAGGGCTTATCCAGGAAAAAGAATCTGCTGTCCTCGGGATCGGAAAGGGGGCGGTAATCGATCTTTGAGGTTCCCAGGATGATCGGCTCGATCACGCCCTGCGCCCTGAGCTCCCGCGCGATATCCATCCCGTTTCTTTCCGGATCTTCGGTCATGTCGATCAGAAAGATATCATAGGTATCCGCCATCGGATAGAGCTTTTCGGTGTTGCCGAAGCAGTCGATGACAAAGGAGGGCTCGCCGAGCGCGTGGATCCGATCGGACTCTCTTTTAAAGAGCCTTTCCGCGTGCCGTCTGTCGGCGATATTGTCGTCCAGGATCGCGATACGCATGACGGTCAGGTCAGAGAAACCGGAATCGGAGAGGAGAGCGCCAGAGCAGGATGACAGCGGCAAGCTGCAGAACAAGGATCAGAGGCATGCCGATAAAAAAAGCAGGCTTGCGCGTCTTATGGTGAAAGACGCGCATACCTGCGATACAGCCGATACTCCCGCCGATCAGGGCAAGACAGAACAGGATGGCCTCCGGTACGCGAAAGGCGCTCTGTCTGGCGTTCTGCTTGTCGATCCCCATCAGCGCAAAGCCGAGCAGATTCGGCGTTACCAGGGCGATCAGGAGAGTGATCTCTGCGGTCATGATCCGTTATTTTCGAGCGGTCCTGCGGGGACGGGAGGTTTTCTTTTCCGCTTCCTGCATCTTGAGGGCGCGGACCTTGGAGGAAAGCCCGAAGAGGTTGATGAAGCCCTCCGCGTCATGGTGATCATACAGATCACCTGTAGTAAAGGATGCGATCGACTCGTTGTACAGGGAATAGGGAGAGGTGGTCCCGGCTTTGATGATGTTGCCCTTGTACAGCTTGAACTTCACTTCGCCCGTCACATATTTCTGCGTGGATTCGATGAATGCCTGCTCGGCCTCACGCAGCGGGGTGAACCATTTGCCCTCGTACACGAGATCGGCGAACTTGTTTCCCATGTCCTTCTTCATCGTATAGGTCTCGCGGTCGAGAATGAGCTCCTCCAGCTGCTGGTGAGCCGCGTAGAGGATCGTTCCGCCGGGGGTCTCATAGACGCCGCGGCTCTTCATGCCGACAACGCGGTTTTCAACGATGTCAACGATCCCGATGCCGTTTTCGCCGCCGAGTTTGTTCAGCGTGCGGATGATATCGGAGACCTTCATCTTCTTGCCGTTCACGGATTTCGGAATGCCGCCTTCAAAGGTCATGGTCACTTCGGTCACCTTGTTCGGCGCATCCTTAGGCGTGACGCCGAGCACGAGCAGATGCTTGTAATTGGGCTCCTCACTGGGATCCTCGAGCTCGAGGCCCTCGTGGGAGATGTGCCAGAGGTTGCGGTCACGGCTGTAGCTCTGGTCCGCGGAGAAGGGCAGATGGATGCCGTGCGCCTTGCAGTAGGCGATCTCGGATTCACGGGAGTCCATGGTCCACTTGTCGCTGCGCCATGCGGCGATGATCTTAAGATCCGGAGCAAGGGCCTTGATCCCCAGTTCAAAGCGGATCTGGTCGTTGCCCTTGCCAGTCGCACCGTGGCAGATGGCGGCGGCGCCTTCTTTGCGGGCGATCTCGACCAGCTTTTTGGCGATAAGAGGCCGCGCCATCGAGGTGCCCAGAAGGTAGGCGTTTTCGTAAACGGCATGCGCCATTACGCAGGGAACGATGTACTCGTCGCAGAATTCATCGACAACATCGAGGATATAGAGCTTGGAAGCACCGCACTTTTTGGCGCGTTCTTCGAGCCCGTCCAGCTCGCTCTCCTGACCGACATCGATACAGACGCAGACCACTTCGTAGTTGTAGTTTTCCTTGAGCCACGGAATGATGGCTGTCGTGTCCAGTCCGCCGGAATAGGCGAGGATGACTTTTTCTTTTTTCGGTGCCGCCTTTACTTTTGCGGCTGCTTTGGCTGCTGCTTTTTTGATCGCTGGCATAATTCCCTCCACATCAGGTATTGAAACAGGATTGCAAATGCGAGACCTATTATACTTCTTTTTCCGTGCCATGGCATCATTCTTTTTGAAAAATTACTTTCATTATGTGTGAATAGTTATTATAATAATATACCAGTTTCAAAATGGGCTTAGGTCGAAAGGATCAAGGCAGACAGTACAATGGCTGAGAATGACAAGTCTTATCAGATCAGACCGATGACGATCGCGGATTATCCGGGGCTTCGTGCGCTGTGGCTTACGATCCACGGCTTCGGGATCCGCAGTATCGATGATTCCGAGGAAGGCGTGAGCCGGTTTCTCGCGCGCAACCCGGGACTGTCTGTCGTCGCGGTCGCCCCTGACCCGGAGAGCGGAGAAGAGTGCGTCGTCGGCGCGATCCTCTGCGGTCATGACGGGAGACGCGGGTGCCTTTATCATGTCTGCGTCCGTGAGGACTGCCGTCTCCAGGGGATCGGAAAGTCCATGGTGGTGCACTGCATGCACGCGCTAAAGGAAGAAAAGATCAACAAGGTGAGCCTGATCGCTTTCACCAGAAACGATGTCGGAAACGCGTTCTGGCGTGAGATCGGATGGACGCGCAGAGCGGATCTGAACTATTACGACTTTACACTCAACGACGACAATATCACGGCATTTAATCAGTAGATACAAGGAGCGGCAGATGAAAGAAGCAAACGGCGGCGTAACTGCGCCCGGCGGTTTCCGGGCGGCCTCGGCGGCTGCGGGGATCCGATATACCGGAAGGGACGATATGGCAATGATCGTCTCCGATGCGCCCTGCCACGCAGCGGGTGTCTTTACGAGCAATGTGGTCTGTGCGGCACCGGTCCGATGGGACCGCCGGATCGTTCGTGAAAGTGCCTCCAGGGAACAGGTGCGCTGCGTGGTCGTCAACGCTGGGATCGCCAATGCCTGCACCGGACAGGACGGTCTGGACGCCTGCGAGAAGACGGCTGAAGCGGCCGCTGCCGCGCTTGGGCTTTCGCGTGATCAGGTGCTGCTCGCCTCGACCGGCGTGATCGGTTCGCCTCTCCCGGTGGACAAAGTGACGGCGGGCGTGCGCATGCTGGCGGAGCAGCTGTCGGATTCTCCCGAAGCAAGCGAAGCGGCTTCCAAAGCGATCATGACGACAGACACGGTCCGCAAGGAGATCGCCGCGGCTTGTGAGATCGGCGGGAAGACAGTTACGATCGGAGCGATCAGCAAGGGAGTGGGAATGATCGAGCCGAATATGTGCACGATGCTCTGCTTTGTCACAACGGACGCAGCCATCTCCTGTGATATGCTTGATAAAGCGCTCAGATACGCGGTGCGCGATTCCTATAATATGATCTCCGTGGACGGGGATATGTCCACCAATGATACGCTGGTGATCCTGGCGAACGGCCGGGCGGGCAATCCGGAGATCACGGGAGAGGGTGCGGATTATGACACCTTTGCGCAGACGCTCAGGGAGCTGCTGATCATGCAGGCACAGAAGCACGCGGCGGACGGCGAGGGCGCTACGGCGCTGATCGAGGCGCATGTGGTTCATGCCGATACCGACGAAAACGCAAGGCTTCTCGCCAAATCCGTGATCAACTCGATGCTGACCAAGGCGGCGGTCTTCGGCCATGACGCCAACGGCGGCAGGATCCTGTGCGCGCTCGGTTATTCCGGCGCATCCTTTGACCCGGATCAGGTGGACCTGACGGCTCTGGGTGAAGCGGGCGAAGTGGTGATGTACCGGGCCGGTGCCAAGGTGGACTACGATGAGGAGTTTGCAACACAGGTGCTCTCCGGAAAAAAGGTGACGCTTCTGTGCGATATGCACGCGGGAGACGCACAGGCCCGGGCCTGGGGATGCGATCTCTCCTATGATTATGTCAAGATCAACGCGGATTACCGTTCCTGACGTCGGATCGAGAAAGCATGCGCTTGGGAGGAAATATGGAAAAGGATATGCAGGAAGTTCTCAAGAAGGCGGAGGTGCTTGTAGAAGCACTTCCTTACATCCAGAAGTTCAACCGCAAGATCATCGTTGTCAAGTACGGCGGCAGCGCCATGAGCAATGAGGAGCTCCAGAGAAACGTCATCAAGGACGTGACCCTGCTCAAGCTCGTCGGGTTCAAGCCGATCATCGTGCACGGCGGCGGCAAGGCGATCAGCAGCTGGGTCAGCAAGGTCGGCAAGGAAGCTGAGTTTGTCGGGGGCCTGAGAGTGACGGACGCTGAAACGATGGAGATCGCCGAAATGGTGCTCTCCCGTGTGAACAAACAGCTGGTCACCATGGTACAGGAGCTTGGCGTCAAGGCAGTGGGCATCAGCGGCAAGGACTCGGGGCTTCTGAGGGTGCATAAGCGCTTTTCCGACGGCCGGGATATCGGTTATGTGGGCGAGATCGAGCGCGTGGAGCCCAAGGTTCTTTTTGATCTGCTTGAAAAGGATTACCTGCCGATCGTTGCACCGGTCGGTCTGGACGATTCGTATGACACATATAATATCAACGCGGACGATGCCGCCTGCGCGATCGCGGCAGCGGTAGGTGCCGACAAGCTGGCCTTTCTGACGGATGTGGAAGGCCTGTACAGGGATATCAATGACAAGAGCAGCTTTATTTCCCTTCTGACAGTCTCCGAGGCGGACCAGCTGATCGAGGGCGGCCATATCGGCGGGGGGATGCTGCCCAAGCTCGCCGGCTGCGTGGGCGCGATCCGCAACGGTGTCAACCGCGTCCATATCCTTGACGGCCGGATCCCGCACTGCCTGCTGATCGAGATCTTTACCAAGCACGGCATCGGGACTATGTTCATGAAGGATGACGATGAGGAGGGGGAAAAGGAATGAGCGAAAAAATGCAGCAGCAGATCACCCAGGCGGAGCAGGATCTTCTGCACACCTATAACCGCTTTCCTGTCGTATTCGACCATGCGGAAGGAATGAGCCTGTATGATACCGACGGCAAGCGCTATCTGGATTTCTTTTCCGGCATCGGCGTCTTTGCGCTGGGGCACGGCAGCACACGCTATAAAAACGCGGTGAAGGCACAGGTGGACAAGCTTCTGCATACCTCGAACTATTTCTACAACGAACCGGCGATCGACGCTGCCCGCAAGCTCAAGGCGATAAGCGGCATGGACCGCGTGTTTTTCACAAACAGCGGTGCGGAGGCCGTGGAAGGTGCTCTGAAGGCGGCGCGGAAATACGCGTATCTGCGCGATGGAGTGGCCGATCATGAGATCATCGCCATGGAGGGCTCCTTTCACGGGAGGACCATGGGCGCTCTGTCCGTCACAGGGACAAAGAAATACCGCGATCCGTTTGAGCCGCTGATCGGCGGGGTCCGTTTCGCAAAATACAACGATATCGAAAGTGTGAAGGCGCTTCTTACGGATAAGACCTGTGCGATCATCATGGAGACCGTACAGGGAGAAGGCGGGATCCATCCCGCGGATCCGGCATTTATCAAGGAGATCCGCAGGATCTGCGATGAGAAGGATATCCTGCTGATCCTGGATGAGATCCAGTGCGGTATGGGCCGGACAGGCACCATGTATGCCTGGCAGGGCTACGACGTGCGTCCGGATATCATGACCACCGCCAAGGCTCTCGGCTGCGGCGTTCCTGTGGGCGCGTTCCTCCTGCAGGGGAAAGCGGCAGATCGCTCCCTTGCCGCGGGCGATCACGGGACCACCTACGGCGGCAACCCGCTGGCCTGTGCGGCGATTTCGGAGGTCCTCTCCATCTACGAAGAAGAGAAGATCCTGGATCATGTGAATATGATCGCTCCGTATCTGACGGAGCTTCTCGACACCCTGGCGGAAAAACGGGACGATATCAAAGAGCGGCGCGGTATCGGCCTGATGCAGGGACTCGAGTTCACCCATCCCGTCGGGGATATCTTAAACCGCGCGCTGGATAAGGGGCTGGTACTGATCAACGCCGGCGCAAACGTCCTCAGATTCCTGCCTCCGCTCGTGATCGGCAGGAGCGAAGTGGACGAGATGATGGATATTCTGAAGGCTTCGCTCGACTGACGGGTTATTTCGGATGGCAAAACGTTTCTTTTCCTTTTTCCTGGTCCTGATGATGCTCGCCGGCGTTATCTTTTCTGTCACAGGGATCCCAGGGCTGGAGCTCAGGGGGGAAGAGGAAGAAGAGTCGGACCTGCAGCCTTCACTCTCCAAGACAACGCTGATCCTGTGGTACACGGATGACGCTCTGACGGATTATCTCAATCGTGAGGCGGCGCGCTTTAATGACGCCTCCGAGGATGTCCGTGTGATCCCTGTGGAGAAGGACGGTCTTGGCTTTCTTGAGGAGATCGGCGCCGCATCCGCAAATGACGGCGATTTCCCCGATCTCTATATCACAACCCATGACAATCTGGAAAAAGCGGCACTCGCGGGGCTCGCTGCCGAGGTGGAGCACGCCGAGGATATTCTGCGCGGTGAACACTACTGTGATGCCGCGCTTTCCGCTGTTAGCTGGCGCGGAAAAAAGATCGCCTATCCATTTTACGCCGAGACGGTCGCACTGCTCTACAACAGGACCTATCTCGAGGACGCGGCTAAGCTCCACGCGGTCGAAGATCAGGAGGATCCGGATGACGCTGAGCTCATCGAGAAACGTGTCGCCGCATCCCTTCCCGAGACGCTGACGGATCTGCTCGATTTTGCCGGGCATTACAATGCGCCGGAGCAGGTCGAAGCCGTCTTTGAGTTTGATATCAGCGATCTTTTTACGGATTATTTCTTTGCGGGGGACGCGATCAACGTCGGCGGACCGGACGGAGATGATCCGGACAGCTTTGACCTGTACAATGAGCGGACCCTGGTCTGCATGGATATCTTTCAGCAGATGGGCCAGTTCTTTGCCGCGGACCCGGATGAACTGAACAGCGACAAGGTCCTCACGGATCTTCTGGAGGGCAGGACGGTCTTCACGATCGCCACAACGGATGCTGTCCGCCGGATCGCCCAGGCGGTCTCTTCCGAAGAGTGTCCCTACACCTTCGGGACCATGGAGCTGATGAAGCTGACCGATGATCTGGATACGCGTGCCCTCTCTGTGACAAACTGCATCGTGATCAACGGCTTTTCCTCCCATGCCGAGGCAGCAAACCGCTTCGCGCGCTTCCTGCTGGATGACGGAACGGATGAGCTGTATACCAGAGCAGGCAAGATGGCGGCCAAGTACCGTGCGGATTTCGGCGATGATCCGCTCGTGAGCGAGATGATGCAGGCTTATGTGTCGGGGTATGGGCATTCCGTGTCCATGCCCAAGATGATCGCGACCAGCAATTTCTGGGTCCGGCTCGAGGTTGCCTACACGGATATATGGAACGGCGCGGATGTCAATGAGACGATGCGGCAGGTTGCGGAGGTGCTGCTGTCGCAGATCCGCGGGACACCTGTCACGGTGGATCCCATAGAAACGCCGGAGCAGATCTCCATTTCCGCCGATCTTCCGGAGGACTGACAAAAACCACTTGAAACCGGGCGCGTCGTGGTATTAGAATGAAAATGCACCGATGGGTTCCTCCGGAAAGGAGGAAAGTGTGCGTAAAGTATGGTTTGTTTTTTCTTTCTGTCTGTACTGCCTTATCTTTTCGGGCTGTGCAGAAGGTTCCGCCGGTTCTGAGATCGTTCTTGCCGCAGATGTGACGGAGAAAGAAGAGATTTCCGAAAAAGAACCCGTCGTTTCGGAACAGCCGCAGGCGGCACCGCAGGAAGAGCCGGCGGTTCCCGAAACGGTTGTGATTCATGTCTGCGGCGCTGTCAGAAACGAGGGTGTGTATACACTTCCCGCGGGCTGCCGTGTTTATGAGGCGGTATCGGCAGCAGGCGGGTTTTCCGAGGATGCCGACACCGCGGCTGTGAATCAGGCGCAGATCCTGACAGACGGCATACGGCTCAGGATCCCGACACAGGAGGAAAGCAGTGCTCTCGCAGAGGGCGCGGGCAGTGCGGGGGCCGGGACGGCATACATCGACGGCGGGACCGTCAGCACCTCAGGAGACAGTGCTGCATCCGCCAGCGACAGGATCAATATCAATACTGCGGATGAAAAGACACTGTGCAGGCTCAACGGAGTCGGACCAGGCACCGCGGCAAAGATCATCGCGTACCGCGAGCAGAACGGCGGATTCAAGGTCATTGAAGACATCATGAAGGTGCCCGGTATCAAGGAAAAGATATTTTCAAAGATCAAGGATGATATCACGGTTTAGCGAACGAGGACAGAAATGGCAAAACGTGCATTGGTAGTGGATGACGAACGTGCGATCGTCAAGGGGATCAAGTACAGTCTCGAACAGGACGGACTGGAAGTGGACTGTGCCTACGATGGCGAGGAAGCACTGGAGTTCGCCAGAAACAATACGTATGACATCGTACTTCTCGATGTCATGCTCCCCAAGCTCGGCGGCTTTGATGTCTGCCGGGAGATCCGCGAGTTTTCCGATGTTCCTGTTGTCATGCTGACTGCCAAGGGCGACGATATGGACAAGATCCTCGGCCTGGAATACGGGGCGGATGATTATATCACCAAGCCTTTCAACATCCTGGAGGTCAAAGCCAGGATCAAAGCGATCATGCGCAGGACCTCCAAACCGCAGGCTGCGCAGCCTGAACAGCAAAAGCGCGATGTCGGCGATCTGACGATCGAAGAGGAATCCCGCCGGGTATTTGTCGCCGGCAGGGAGGTCAACCTCACCGGCAAGGAATTCGAGGTTCTTTCTTTTCTCGCGAAATCTCCGGGCAGGGTATACAGCCGGGATCAGCTGCTTGACGAGGTCTGGGGACAGGACTATCCGGGAGATGCCAGGACTGTCGATGTCCATGTGCGGCGTCTGCGTGAGAAGCTCGAGGAGCATCCCGGTGAACCGCGCTATGTCAAGACCAGGTGGGGGTCCGGCTATTACTTCCAGCCATGAAGATCCTGCGCTATCTGTTCCGGAGTCTCAGAACCCGGATCTTTCTCGCCATTTTTATCACAGGCATTCTGTCCAGTGTGATCATTCTGTATGCCACACTCACCAACTATGAGGAACGTGCCGTCAACGTCAACACGCTTGAGGCGAAGACACAGATGCGCATCCTCGCCAATCACCTGATCACCAACAATTATCTGCAGGACCCGAACTCGGGAACGATCTCCGGGGAGCTGGACATGCTTTCCAGTCTGTATGACGGACGTGTACTGATCATCGACGATTCCCTGCGGATCGTCCGGGATACCTACGGGATCGCGGAGGGCAAGACCATCATTTCCCGAGAGGTCATACAGTGCCTGAAAAAGGGCGACGCGGGGGCTACCTCACGCTATGACCGTCAGAACGGCTATATCGAGATGACAACACCGATCATGGAGACCAAATCCCTGGAAGGCGGAGATGTCACCAGAGCGGTATCACAGGACCAGGTCGTACGAGGCGTCATGCTGATCAGCATCTCCACGGAGCCGATCACCAATACGCTGCGCATCCTGCAGCGAAAGGCCATGATCATCGAGATCATCATCCTGGCGGTGCTGTTCGGCCTTTCCGTGCTGATCGCCGATCTGGTGACCCGCCCGTTTAACCGCATCACCAGGGCGATCAACGATGTCAAGGCGGGATATACCAACCAGCCGATCCGTGAGAACGCCTATATGGAGACAGAGCATATCTCAAACGCGTTCAACCAGCTGCTCCTCAGGGAAAAAGCACTGGATGATTCCCGTCAGGCCTTTGTCGCCAACGTGTCCCACGAACTGAAAACACCGATGACATCGATCAAGGTGCTCGCGGATTCGCTGACAGCGCAGGGCGATGTGCCCGTCGAGCTGTACCGGGATTTCATGACGGATATCACCAAGGAGATCGACCGTGAAAACCAGATCATCAATGATCTGCTCGAACTCGTCAAGATGGACAAGCAGGTTTCCGCGCTCGGAATCTCTCAGGTGGATGTCAATCTGCTGACGGAAAATGTCATGAAGCGTCTGCGGCCGCTCGCGCGCAGGATGGATGTCGAACTGACCTTTGAATCCGCGAGGCAGGTGACGGCGGAGATCGATGAGATCAAGATGAGCATGGTCATCACGAATCTTGTCGAGAACGCGATCAAGTACAATAAGGAGCACGGCTGGGTGCATGTGACACTGGACGCGGACCATCAGTATTTCACGCTTGAGGTGAGTGATTCCGGCGTGGGGATCCCGGAGGATTCCATGGAGCACATCTATGAGCGCTTTTACCGCGTGGACAAATCGCGTTCGCGGGAGATCGGAGGGACCGGTCTGGGCCTGGCCATCACGAGGACCGCTGTCCTGATGCACCGCGGTTCGATCGATGTCAGGAGCCGCGAAGAGGAAGGGACCGTGTTCACGGTCCGGATCCCGCTGATCCACCTCGCCGGAAAAGAGGACAAGACATGAGAGGGAGAACATACAGATCCCGTCAGTATCTGACGGCTATAGGGGTTCTGCTCATGGCACTGTGTCTGACTTCCTGCGGGAAGAGTGAACAGAGCGAACAGGGCGAACTGCAGGAAGGGCACTACGAGATCTATTATCTGAGCAATGATGAGACAGAGATCATCGCCGCGGGTCATGAGATCTCGGCGTCTGAAGATGATCCCGATGCACTGATCGAGGAGCTGATCGGGGAACTTTCAAAAACACCGGAGATGCTCGAGTACGAGGCACCGATCTCCGGGGCGGTGCAGGTCACTTCGTATACGCTCTCACAGAATCTGCTGACGCTCGATTTTGCCGATACCTACTCCAACGTGGACAAGGTTACGGAGACGCTGCTGCGCGCGGCGATCGTGCGCACATTCTGCCAGATGCCGCAGGTCGATAATGTTGTCTTCACGGTGAAAGGCATGCCGCTCGCGAATGCCGGCGGTGAGGTCATCGGAACCATGACGGCAGACCAGTTCATCTTTAATGCAGGACGCGAGATCAACACTTATGAAAAGGCGCAGCTCACACTGTTTTTTGCCGATGCCGAGGGCACGAGCCTGCTCCCTGTATACCGCACGGTCGTCTATAACAGCAATGTCCTGATGGAGAGGCTCATCGTGGAGCAGCTGATCCGCGGCCCGATCACCAACGGCGGTGAACCGCAGATCTATCCGACGCTGAACCCGCAGACAGGGATCGTCAATATCTCGGTCCGTGACGGGATCTGCTATGTCAGTCTCGATGAAAATGCGCTCGTTCAGACGGGCAATGTCACACCGGAAACGGCACTTTATTCGCTCGTCAATTCTCTGGCAGAGCTTCCGGAGGTCACGCGCGTGCAGATCTCCATCCGCGGGGATACAACGCAGCTGTTTATGGAGACACTGTCGCTTTCCAACATGTACCAGAGGAATCTGGATATCATTTCTACACCGTAACCGTTCAGAAATACCGTCTCTTTTTTCGTTCTTCGGGATCGGCTGAATGCCGGCCCGCCCGCTGGGAGTCCTATGAAAAACCTCATGGCTTACAGGCCGCGCCGTCCGCTGGCGCTGGGCTGTCTTTTGTTCATCATTCTCATGTATGTCCTGCTGTGGATCACGCCGGACAGACCGGATCCCGTGCCCTGTGATGACGGTGGGACTGCGTGTGTGACCGGCCGGGTGATCCGCCGGGAGACACAGAAAAAACCGGACGGGACCGTCCGCAGGATCCTCTATCTGAAGGTTTCTTCGGACAGGGGGCACTATGAACTTCAGTGCTACGTCCCGGAGGGAGAAAAAGAGGTGTGCGTCGGTGAGACTGTCCGCGTATCCGGGACGTTCCGCGCTTTTTCGGAGCCGACGAACCCGGGAGAGTTCGATTCTCTGTTTTATTACCGGGTACAGGGGATCTCGGGGAGACTGACCGGGACCGGGATCCTCGCGTCCGACGGCAGGTGCGACATGCCGCGCGAAATGCTGTCGCGCCTCAGAGAGCGCTTTGCCGCGTCCCTGGATGCCTGTCTTGACGCAGAGGATGCCGGGATCCTGCGCGCCATGCTTCTCGGGGACAAATCCGGAATGGACCCGGAGATCAAAGAACTCTATCAGAGGAGCGGGATCATCCATATCCTTGCGATCAGCGGCCTGCACATCTCTCTGATCGGAATGGGGATCTTCGGCATTCTGGTCCGTCTTCGGATCAAAAGGAGCATATCCGCCGGAATCAGCGTCCTGGTGATGCTCTGCTACGGGGAGATCTGCGGGCAGACGAGCCCCGCGACGCGTGCGCTGATCATGTTCCTGATGCGCCTCCTGGCGATGATGACCGGCAGGTGCTACGATATCCTGACGGCTCTGGCACTGGCGGCAGTCCTGCTGGTGGTCGAGCAGCCGCTGTATCTTCTGTACAGCGGTTTCCTGCTCTCCTTCCTTGCGGTGCTCGCGGTCGCCGTGGTGAGACCGGCTCTGACGCCTGCGCGGCTTCTGAAGCGTTTTCCGTCACGGGGAGACCCGCCCTGGATGGGCGCTGTCCTGAAGCTTTCAGACGGCCTTTTCTCTTCTTTATCTGTCTCCGTGACAACACTGCCGGTCTATATGCTCTCGTTTCACACTTTTTCTGTCTACTCGGTTTTTCTGAACATCCTGATCATTCCGCTCGTGCCTGTGGTCGTTGGCGCCGGGATCCTGTGCATGCTTGCCGGGCTGCTGTGTACGCCGGCAGGCCAGGCGGCTGGCGGGATCGACCATATCTTTCTCGCCGCCTTTCAGATGCTGTGCCGCGCTGAGAATGCTCTCCCGGGTGCCGTGTGGGTGACCGGCCACGCACAGCCTTGGCAGATCGGCCTGTACACCGTGATGCTTGCCGCATATGTGGCTGCGGTATACTTCGTGCGCGAGCGCGAAAAGGCGGTGAAGAAGCAGGCGCAGGGACAGAAGAAGCGGGCGAAGGGGCAGAGGAGACGGGAACAGGAGCAGACGAAGCGGCTGAAGGGTCAGATGAGCCGGCTGCTGTCGTGCGCGGCGGTCCTCTGGCTGTTTCTTGCCGTGCTGCTTGTGTCGCTGCGAACTTCTCCGGAGCTTAAGATCACGTTTCTGGATGTGGGACAGGGTGACGGTATTGTCCTGACATGCGCAGGCAGGCATCTTCTGATCGACGGCGGCAGCTCCTCGCGTACCGGTGTCGGCGGCTATGTGCTGGAGCCTTTTCTGGAATACGAGGGGATCCGGACGATCGACGCGGCGATCCTGACGCATGAGGATGATGATCACATAAACGGGTTGACAGAGATCCTGGAGGATGAGACTTCGCCGATCCGGATCCGGGCGCTCTGCCTGCCTCTGACGGATCCCTCGTCGCGCGGGGAGAATTACGGAAAGCTTCTCAACGCTGCGCAGGAAAAGAAGATACCGGTCACCTTTCTTAAGGCCGGAGACGAACTGTTGCGCGGCGACATTTCGATCGTCTGTCTGGGACCGCCGGCGCATCTGAGCGGTGAGGAACCCAACGAGCATTCAGTCGTCCTGTATCTTACCTATGGGCAGTTCTCCGCGATGTTCACGGGAGATCTGGAGGGCGCCGGAGAAGAAGCGCTGATGCGCCTGCTCGGAGATAATCCCAGGACTGCACGTGATCTGACGCTGCTCAAGGTCGCGCATCACGGATCGAGATTTACGACGTGCGAATCGTTTCTTGAACGCGTCAAGCCGCGGATCGCCGTGATCTCCTGCGGGCGGAACAACCGCTACGGTCATCCGCACGCAGAGCTCCTGGAGCGGATCCGCATGCGTGGCATATCTTCATTCATCACGGCGGAGCGGGGGGCGGTGACGGCCGAGATCTCCGACGCCGGCAGGAACATGCGGATGCGCGGTTTTCTTGATGAGTGACTGGCTGAGGGGAGAGGGGGCGCGGGGGTGTGGCGCCCGCGGGGATCGGAAAATGTGGGTGCGCGGGCTAAAATGCTGGGGAATGCGCGAATGCGCCCGCGTGAAGAATAAAAAGCAGGAACGCGCGGGCTAAAACAGGTCGAAATGCGTGTATACGCCCGTGGGGAGAGGGAAACATAGGCGAGCGTGGGCTAAAAAGCAGGAAAGGAGGAGAATACGCCCAAATAGCAAGATCCAACGGTACTCAGCGCACAAACAATCAACAGAAATCAATGCACAACCAACACACCACAAAAGAAAAGGAGGAAACGATCATGATGATCCGAGAAAGAATGGAGAATGAACTGCGCCGGCTTGAGGAAGAGAATGCAGAGATCAAAAGAATGCTGCATGACATGCCCGAGGGGCTGCTTCAGTGCAGAAAGAACGGCAACGCATACAAGTGGTTCGTGAAAACGACAGATGAAAAGAAGCGTAAGCGATATCGATACCTGCCTAAAAAAGAGAGAACGCGGGCAGAGCTCCTTGCGAAAAAGACCTATGATCTGCAGCGGCTGCGCGATAACGAACAGGAGATAGCCGCGCTGGAAACATGTCTGAAACGGATGCCGAAAAACGGCGGCCGAAGCGCTGCGATGAGACAGAATGCCGGGTTTGCAGAGCTGCCCATGACAAAAGCCCTGAAAAAGGAGCTGGCGGAATGGAAGAATGCACCTTATGAAAGAAATCCGAACCATGAAGAAAAACTGTGTGTAAGAGCATCGAACGGGGAAATGGTGCGGTCAAAATCAGAAGCGTATATCCTCTCATCGCTCTATGCGGCGGGAATTCCCTTTCGGTATGAGTGCAGGCTGGTATCAGGCGATATAGACTGCTATCCTGACTTTACGATCCGGCGGCCGGCGGATGGGGCGCTGGTCATCTGGGAGCATTTCGGACTGATGTCGCAGCAGTCCTATCTTCAGAATGCGCAGAGTAAGATCCAGAAATATATCGCCGGCGGATTCTATCCCATGGAGAATCTGATCACGACCTTTGAGGGGGACGGGAAATCTTTGGATTTCTCGCAAGTGATGGACATCGTGGAATGGCTGAGAAACTAAAATTTTGAGAAGATCCTGTTCAAAAAACGATAAGAAATCCGGGAGAGATCCGTGTATTGTGTACTCATAAACAAAAGCAAGCCATACACGGCTGGGGGACTATAAGGGGGTGTTATCATGAGTATCAGAAAAGCAAAGATCGTTTTATTCTCCGAGGGGCAGGGCAGGTGCTTTTTTGATCTCCGAAAAATGTAATATATACTTGATCGACTGACCGGAGACATGACCGATAACAAGAGGCCGCATACCGCGGTCTCTTTTTTCTGAGATCAAAAGGGCGTATAATGCGGGATGGGGTGTGTGCCCGGGGCGGACGATATGATCAGACTCATTCTGGAACGATGTGATCGGGCTCATCTCGGGATGATGCCAATCTGCAAAAAAGGGGGATCAGGATATGCATTACGAGAATTTCGGGACGGCGGTCTACATTCCTGCGAGAGTCGCAGCATCACTCACGAGGGAAAAACTGGAATCGGATTATGCGTTCATCGAGAAATACATCGGCGTGGACAAGGTGTATCTGGAGACACACAGGGACGCGCTGGATGTGGATAAAGAGCAGATCGTGATGATCAAGAGCTTCCTTCAGTACAAGGGGGTCAGCGTGTCAGGCGGGATCACCACCGTGCTCCCCGATTTCGAAGGAGCGGAGAAGGGGAAGAGGAGACTGTTCAATACGCTCTGCTACACCGACCCCGCCATGAGGGACAGGGTCCGGGAGATCTCCGAGTACGCGGCCTCTCTTTTTGATGAAGTGATCCTGGATGATTTCTACTTTACAAACTGTACCTGCGAGCGGTGCATTAGGGAAAAGGGAGACAGAGACTGGGCGACCTTCCGGAGGGAGCTCATGAAGGATGTCTCAAAGAATCTGATCGTCGGTCCCGCCAAAGCAGTCAATCCCGGGATCCGGATGATCGTCAAGTATCCGAACTGGCGCGAGTCCTACCATTTTACCGGCTATCTGCCGGATGATCAGCAGGAGATCTTTGATGCGACCTACATCGGAACTGAGACAAGAAGTCCCAGATATGCCGATCAGCATCTGCCGGAATATCTGAGCTATTCCCTTGTGAGATACCTTGATCACGCGTGGCCGGGCAGAAACGGCGGGGGCTGGTTCGACACCTATCAGTGCTGGTCCGCCGACAGATATATGGAGCAGGCGTACCTGACCGCTTTCGCGCGCGCGAAAGAGCTCATGTTCTTCCAGTGGAATGATCTGATCGACAACTATTTCCTGGGCGGTATGGGGATACAGCTGAAAAAGATCGACGGACTGCTCAGCGGGGTCGGTGAACCGACAGGGATACCGGTCTATATTCCCTATGCGTCGAACGGGGAGAATCATCTGGAAATGCGGCTGGGAATGCTCGGGATCCCGGTCGATCCCACACCTGTCTTTCCGTCTGACGCCAGAGTCATGCTCCTCACGGAGAGTTCGGCATCCGATGAACTGGTCGTTTCACGGCTCAGAGACTTTGTCAGAGCAGGCGGAGATGCCGTCATAACCGCGGGGTTCCTGAATGAGACGGGAAAGACGCTCCGGGAGATCGGTCTTACCGAAGCCGAGATCACGGGACGCAGGATCGGTGTCACGAGGTACCAGATCACGGATGATTTTGCGGGATACATCGACTGTGAAAAACCGATCCAATTTCCGGAGATCGTACACGGCAACAATATGTCGTGGTCCCTTCTCAACGGGGGTGACGGTGATTTCCATACGCCGCTCGTGCTGATGAGTACCTACGGAAAAGGCAGGCTGTTTGTGCTGAACATACCCGATAATTACGCGGATATCTACAGGATCCCGTGTGCCGCGGCCGATGCTCTTAAACGCGTCCTCAGCGAAAATGAGTATGCGTCGGGCACGGATTTTTCGATGTTTACCTATGATGACGGCAGCATGATCTTTTACCGTTATGTAAAGGACGATGTGAAGCCGTCGCGTATCCGGGTATATACGAAAAGTGATGTCGCCGCGCTGCGGGATGCCGTGACCGGCGAGACCATCAAGGCGCAGGTCATAAGGCTCGGATGGCGCCATGAGTACAGGGTCGCGGACGTCGTTCTCTGGCCCGGCGTGTTCAGGAAGCTCAGATGGGAATGACGGGTAGGAATTGTTTCATTGATGTGATAATATAATACATCGTAAAAAGATCAGGGGAGGGATGAAAAAATGAGGCTTTTGGGAAATATTCTCTGGATCATCTTCGGAGGGTTCTTAAGTGCTCTGGGCTGGTTTGTGGCGGGGCTCATCTGGTGCGTCACGATCGTCGGCATCGCGGTCGGGCTTCAATGCTTCAAGCTCGCGAGCATTTCGCTGAATCCGTTCGGCAAAGAGGTCAGCTATGACGGCGGAGGAGCGGTATCGTTCATCCTGAATGTCATCTGGTTCGTGGTCAGCGGACTGTGGCTGGCGATCGGAAACTTTATCACGGGGCTTCTCTGGTGTATCACGATCATCGGGATCCCGTTCGGCATGCAGTTCTTTAAGATCGCCAAGCTGGCGCTCCGCCCCTTCGGAGCGAGTGTGGAGAGAGTACACTATCTGTAATCGGCGGGACACGGACGGACGATCGTGAAAAGGATAGACCCTGTACTTCTGGCAGCCTGGCTGCTTGCAGCTCTTTCGATGTTCTTTGTGCATCCGGATGCTTCGTATCTGTCGTATATCGACTGGAGATCCCTCGGTATCCTCTGGACGCTGATGGTGGTCATTCAGGGCTTTAAAGAGAATTCCGTCTTTGAAAAGATCGCATCCGCGCTTGTCGGTATGGTGAAAAGCGTCCGACTGCTGGCAGCCGCGCTGGTGTTTCTGTGCTTTTTCGGGAGCATGTTCATCACAAATGATGTGGCGCTTCTGACGTTTGTCCCGCTCGCGCTGATGCTGCTTTCCGGCTGCGGGCGCGAGGATCTGATGATCCGTGTCGTCGTCCTGCAGACCATTGCGGCCAATATGGGCAGCATGCTCACACCGATCGGCAACCCGCAGAATCTGTATCTTTACGGTCTGACGCAGATGAGTCTGCCGGCCTTCATGGGGTGTCTCCTGCCTTATACGCTGTTTTCCGCACTGTTTCTGATCGCCGGCGTTATGCTTTTAAAGCGGGGCGGAGAAAGACCCGTGATGCATGACAGGATCCCTACGGTGCGGCATTTCGGTTCGTGGAGGCAGATAGCAGTCTATCTGGTCCTGTTTACGGCGGCTCTTCTGGCCGTTCTGCGTATCCTGCCCTGGGAGATCGCAGCCGGACTGACGCTGATCACGGTGCTCGGTATGGATCCCAAGATCCTCTTCAGGGCGGACTATATCCTGCTGCTGACCTTTATCGGCTTCTTCCTCTTTACGGGCAACATCGGGCGCATTCCGCAGATCCACAGGACGCTCGAGGAACTGGTGACAGGACGGGAGTTTATCGCCGGCGTTGCGGTCAGCCAGGTCATCAGCAATGTTCCGGCGACGCTGCTCCTTTCGGGTTTTTCCGAGGATCTGGGGGAGCTTCTGGCCGGCGTCAATGCAGGCGGCCTCGGAACCCTCATCGCCTCCATGGCAAGTCTGATCTCCTATAAGAGCTATGCCAACGCCTGCCCCGGACAGAAGGGCAGATATCTGCTGCAGTTTACGGCGGCCAATCTGTTTCTCCTCGCCTGCCTGCTGCTCCTGCATGCGCTGCTTTGAGCAGGAAAGCTCCCGCGGTGCGGGGTTTCATTCTTTGTGAAGATGGCGTATAATCATCAAAGATGCATTTACGCACCGCGGAAAGAGATGATCTGAGAGATGGCATCGGATAAGGGTTCGGATTACGGGATAAAGAAAAAGAGGCTGCAGGAAGAGCTTGCGGCCGGAAGATTTCTGTCCGCGTATCTTATCTACGGCGAAGAAGACTATCTGCGAAAAACCGATAAAGCGGAGATTTTAAAACGTTTTAACGTAAACCCCGGAGACATGAACTTTACCCGCTATGCTGGGGAGGGGATCCGTGCCGAAGAAGTGATCGATATCGCCGTTACGCTTCCCTTTTTCGCGGACCGTCGCGTGATCCTGATCGAGAACAGCGGCTGGTTCGCGGCAGCAAAGCGCAGGTCCAAAGACGCGCAGCAGGATGGCGCGGGAGATGCCTCTTCTGAGGAAGACGCGGCAGGTACCAAGGAGGAAGCCCAGAAGCTGATCGCTTATCTCAAGGAACCGGCCCCGGATACCAGTATCGTTTTTGTAGAACAGGATGTCAATCGCACGACGGGACTGTACAAGACTGTAGAAAAATGCGGCTTTACACTTTCCTGTGATCCGCCTCCGGAGAATATGCTGCGGGCCTGGCTCCGGAAAAAGGCCGGTGACATGGGAAAGAAACTGAGCAGTGATGCCGAGAGCAAACTGCTGATGCTGACAGCGGCAGGACAGATCGGGGATCCACGGATCGATATGAACATGCTCCTCTCGGAGCTGGACAAAGCCGCCTGCTACTGCGGTGAGAGAGGGGAGATCACCCTTTCGGATGTCGACGCGGTCTGCTCCGATTCCCTGACCGACAATGTGTTCAGGATCGTGGACCGCATGGCTGAGAGGGACCGGGCGGGCGCCATGAAGCTGTATCAGGAGATGATGGAGGCGAAGCCTTCGCCGTTTATGATCCTGAGCATGATCATCAACCGGTATAACGGGATCCTGATGGTGTCTGAGCTTCTGGACAACCACTACCAGCAGAAGGAGATCGAGGCAAAGACGAAGCTCAAGCCCTATACCGTGACGCTCTGCACAAAGTGGAAAAGACTCTACACCAGAAAACGCCTGCTTGAGATCCTGGCCTACTGTGTAGAAAAGGAACAGGCGGTAAAAAGAGGACGCATGGCGGATGTGGTCGCGCTGGAATCCGTGATCGCCGTCTGCTCCGCAAAGGATCAGTGATAGAACTACGGAGGAAAACGACCGATGAGGGAAAAACCGAAACCGCAGGAACTGTACCGGCATTTCAAGGGCAAGCTCTACCAGATCATCACGATCGCCAGGCATTCGGAAACTGATGAGGAGATGGTGGTCTACCAGGCACTGTACGGTGATTTCCGCGTCTACTGCCGGGAACTGAGCATGTTCCTGTCGGAGGTCGATCACGATAAATACCCCGATGCTGACGCCAGATACCGTTTTTCCAGAGTGGAGGCGCAGCCGGCGCAGAGCACACAGGCGATGAATGCCCAGACGGAAAGCCGCCGGGAGAAACCGCCGTATGACAGCCCGCGGGAGGAGGAGTTCCCTGCAGGCAGGAGCGGCTCTTATCATCCTACCGGCATTATGGCCAAGACGATCGAGGAGGAAGCGGAGGAACTTCATCTGGATCCCCGGGTGGTCGCCTTTCTCGACGCGGACAGTGCCTCCCGCAGGCTCCAGGTACTGGAGGAGCTCCGCGGCAGTGTGACAAATGATATGATCGATATCATGGCGGTCGCCGCCGGTGTCGATATCGAAGCGGGAGAGCCCTGGGAGAGATACAACGAGCTCAGGGACTGCCTGCGGACGATCGAAAGCTTTGAGGCCGACAGGCTCAGGAAATAACGGGTTACGAAAGGAGAAAAGAGCTATGAAGCTGCTGTCGATCGGAGTTCCCTGCTATAACTCCGCGGAATATATGGAAAAATGTGTCCGTTCTCTGCTTCCGGGCGGAGACAGGGTGGAGATCATCATCGTGGATGACGGTTCAACGGATCGGACCGGAGAGATCGCGGACACCTTTGCGGCGGAGTATCCTGACATCGTGCGCGTGATCCATCAGCCGAACGGCGGCCACGGCGCGGCTGTGATGAGCGCGATGCGCGCCGCCGCGGGAGAGTACTTTAAGGTCGTTGACAGCGACGACTATGTGCGTCCGGAAGCGTACCGCAGGATCCTTGCAGCGCTGACCTCCTTTGCCGAAACAGAGGAAAAGCCGGATATGCTGATCTCCAATTATGTCTACAATAAGGCGGGAGAGAAGCGGCACCGTGTCATGCACTATTCGCGCGTGATCCCGCAAGAAAGGATCCTTACCTGGGATGAGATCGGACGCCTTAAGAAGGGAATGTATATCCTCATGCATTCCGTGATCTACCGGACTCAGCTGCTGCGCGAATGCGGGCTCGAGCTGCCGGAGCACACCTTTTACGTGGATAATCTCTATGTGTTCGAGCCGCTCCCGTATGTGAAGACTCTGTATTATCTCAATGTGAATTTCTATTCCTATAACATCGGCCGCGAGGATCAGTCCGTCAACGAGCGTGTCATGGTCAGCCGCGTAGACCAGCAGCTCAGAGTCAACCGGATGATGATCGACTATATGGCCGCCAAAAAGGAGCTTATCCGCAGACAGGATACCTGCTATCACTATATGCTGAATTATCTGGAGATCATCTGCGGCGTATCAACCGTCCTTCTGTTCCTCGACGGCTCTCCGGAGAAGATCGCGGAAAAGGAGAAGCTCTGGGATTATCTCAAAGAGCGGGATCCTGAAGACTATAAGATCCTCAGAAGGGGGATCATCGGGAATCTTGCGCATCTGCCCGGTAAGGGCGGAAGAAAGGTGGGGATCACCTTTTACCGCATTCTGGACAGCATTTTCCACTTTAACTGAAAAAGCGGACCGAGACGTTCAGAAAAGTGACCATTTCTCCGGGAGGTTGAACTCGCGCTCGCGGATATGGAGCACGCGTACGACCCAGTCGGTGCGGTAGACGGGCGGGTACAGGACGACCGCCATGATGATCCCGCCAGTCACATCCAGCACGGAATGCTGCTTGATGAACATGGTGGAGAGGATGATCATGGCAGTGAGAACGACGGATCCCGCGCGCACCCATTTGTGCTTTTCCAGCGCTTTGGCGTGCAGGAGCGCGATCGCGCAGGAGATGGAATTGAACACGTGCAGACTCGGAAAGACGTTGGTCGGCGTATCCGTGCGGTACATTTTATCCACCAGGTGCGTATAGATGTTATCCCGCGGCATGGTCTCGGGACGCAGCGTCTGCATGGTCGGTACGAACGTGGAAAAGATCAGAAAAAAGGTCATCCCGATCCCCATGAAGATGATGGCGCGGTAATAGTCCTGTGAGCGCCTGAGCAGCAGTAGAAACGTCAGTGTAAATCCCACGTAGAAAAACCAGGAGTAATAAGGAATGACAAAGCTCTCCCTGAAGGGGATGCGGTCATCGAGTTTGGTGTGCATGAGTACATATCTGGAACGCTGGATCTTTTCCAGGCCGAAAAACCAGCAAAAATAGAAGAACAGATAAACGACCGTCGGGATCAGGCGCTCAAGGCGCGAAATGTATCCTTTTTCGTATCGGCTGCGCCATGCGGCGCTGATCTTTTCAAGCATGTGTCAGGTTAACTCCGTATGTCAGATCATCAGGGACATAGCTCCCGGAAGACATTCGATGCTGATGTCGTCGGACTTCATGACGACCTCGCCGTCCGTGTGGACCCACATCGGGAGAGCGGTACGGATGTCCAGGCGCGACACCTGATAGTGATAAATGCCTTTGATCCCGTAGTGTTTGCCGATGTAGGCGGCGGGCAGTGAAGTGAGCATCTTCGGCTTGCTCATGTCCCCGATCAGGCAGATGTTCAGTTTGCCGTCCGTCGGATCCGCGTCGGGTGCGAACTGGAAGCCGCCGCCCTCATAGGGCAGCTGCATGGCGGCCGCAAACAGGAAGTGATCCAGATGGACCTTTTCCTGATCATCAAGCGTGAGATCGATCTCAACGCGGTCCGCGCTGAGCAGGTTGCGGATCGCGATCGCACCGTAGGTCAGTTTGCCGAGACCGATGCGGTTAAGGATATTCTTGGTCCCGGAGGAAAGCGCCTCCTCACAGACAGCCGCGTCGAACCCGATGCCGGCACTGACCAGAAAGTGGCGTACGGTCTTGGGGGTTTCATCATGCAGCCGGGAAAAAGTCCTGGTCTGATGGTTGTAGGTAAGGCGTCCGACATCCACAGTACGGAAGGCTTTGCCGGCGGCGATGCGTTCTATGAGGACATCCCTGTTTTTGGGAAGCTTCATGCCGCGCGCGAAATCGTTGCTGGATCCTGTCGGGAGATATCCCAGGAGGACAGAGGAAAAGTCCTGAATGCCGGATACGGCTTCGTTGAGCGTACCGTCGCCGCCCAGGACGACGAGTTTTATCGGGGGATCGCCTGCGGGGCGTCCTGCGCCCGTGAGTTCCCGGGCAATCCGGGTCGCACTGCCGGGCCCCTCGGTCATGTGGGTGTGATATTCCATGCCCTGCTGGTCAAAACGCTTCTTCAGGCTGTCCCACAGGGCTTTTCCTTTTCCGGAACGGGAACTCGGGTTGATTATGCATTCATAGATTTCCGTCATAACGAGTTAATTTTACCATAGAAATGATGGAATTGGTGTGATAAAATACATAACTGTGCCAAAAAATGAAACTGTCCTGACCGGGACAGGCAGATCAGGAGGATGATATGTATTCACTGGACGAAGTAAGGAGCGTTGACCCGCAGATCGCTGATCTTATTGAGAAAGAGCTTATGCGGCAGAACGATCACATTGAGCTGATCGCTTCGGAAAACTGGACCAGCAAGGCGGTCATGGCGGCCATGGGCAGCCCGCTCACCAACAAATACGCGGAGGGTCTCCCGGGAAAGCGCTATTACGGCGGATGCTATGTCGTCGACGAGGTTGAGGAGCTCGCGCGTGAGCGCGCCAAGGAGCTCTATCACTGCGATTACGCCAATGTCCAGCCGCATTCCGGCGCGCAGGCAAATCTGGCGGTACAGTTCGCGGTACTTAAGCCCGGCGATACGATCATGGGGATGAACCTGAGCCAGGGCGGACATCTGACGCACGGCAGCGCGGCAAACATCTCCGGCTCCTATTTTAATGTTGTTCCCTACGGTGTTGACTCGAACGGCTTCCTTGACTATGACGAGATGGAAAGACTTGCCAAAGAGCATCAGCCGAAGCTGATCATCGCCGGCGCGTCGGCTTACTGCCGGACGATCGATTTTGAGAGATTCCGCCACGCCGCTGATTCCTGCGGCGCGGTACTGATGGTCGATATGGCGCATATCGCGGGACTTGTCGCGGGCGGCGTGCATCCGAGCCCGTTCCCGTACGCGGATATCGTGACGACCACCACGCACAAAACGCTGCGCGGACCGCGCGGCGGCCTGATCCTCTGGAACGAGCAGGCCAATGAGAAATGGAAGATCAACAAGGCGGTCTTCCCCGGCATCCAGGGCGGGCCTCTGGAGCATGTGGTCGCGGCGAAGGCGGTCTGCTTCAAGGAAGCGCTTTCTCCGGAGTTCAAGACCTACGCGCAGAATATCGTCGACAACGCGCAGGCACTGTGCAAGGGCCTGATGAACCGCGGCGTGCAGATCGTATCCGGCGGCACGGACAACCACCTGATGCTCATCGATCTCACGAATTTTGACATTACCGGCAAGGAAGTGGAGCAGTGGCTCGATGACGCGCATATCACGGCGAATAAGAACACGATCCCCAATGAGCAGCGCTCACCGTTCGTGACGAGCGGGATCCGCCTTGGTACACCCGCGGTCACAACGCGCGGAATGGATACGGCGGATATGGACAGGATCGCGGAGGCGATCGCGGTGGTCATCACCTCCAAAGGCGCGGAGATCGAAAAGGCGCGCGCGATCATCGCGGATCTTACCGCAAAATACCCGCTGATCTGACGGCGACGCCCGCGGGGTCAAATTCCCCGCTGTTTACGGCGGGGAATTTGACTTATCAAAAAACTTAAAAATTTTTTGCAAATTGTATTGACAAATGATTTTTGGTGATATACAATTCAATCATCAACAACACAAGTGCAGAACAAAAGGTTAAGATTTTATATAATAATCAGACATTGATTCTGCAGGAAAGGAAGGTACAGTCCAATGGACCACTAAGCAGAAACCATAGGCGCGCTGAATGGAGGACAGTCCGATGGACAGGTAAGAACCACCTCAAAAAAATCTGATGAACAGGAGGTACGGACCACCGGAAACAGAATTTGATCTGAATTTAAAATACAACCCCTTCGGTACCATGATGAGCAGCGAAGACAGCGATCATCCAAAAACTGGTTAAGAATTCTGCCGCTGCAGCTTATGAAAGCAAAGGTGAATGGCGTGAAGGCAGTTGGGAAAAGGAGGTAAGGACCCATGGACAACCAAAACACTCCGACGCAGGACGAAGCGTCGGTTGAAAGATAAAGGCGGGAGCCACGAAATAGTCGTGTCTCCCGTCTTTCTTTTGTTAGAAATCTGCATATGGAACAAATGCCCGGGCGATGAGCTGATGCGATCGTCCGGGTTTTTCTGTTTTCAAAAAAATAAAAAACATTTGTTACCAAACACTTGATATTTTAAAATGACCATGCTACAATGTGTATCTGTGAGCGTAAAATTCGCCCCGGAACCACAATATATGTATCGCAGTTGCTATTTTATGAGTTGAAAAGCGCCGGTTCTGGGCTGCATGGAGATGCATGGGATGAATGACGCGGAAGAGAGAAAGGTAATACGTCAGGAAGCGGACCACATGAAGATGGAGCGCGCGATCCACAGGCACAAGAGGCGCGTGCGCAACCAGATCATCGTCTATCTGGTGATCGGCATCTTTTTCGCCACACTCGTGGCGCTTGCCTATATCGGCGGAACACGTCTTGTCAGCGTGATCTCCGAGAGACGTGTTGCTTCCGAGAAAGCAAAGGAAGCTGAGGCGGCTGAGATCTCCGCGCAGGAGGAAGAGGTTCCGGAGATCATCATTCCGGAGAAGGAAGAGGAGACTGTCCAGGAAGAGGAGGAGCCGCTCATCTTTACGCCGCAGACCGAAGAGCCGGAGGTAGCGGAGAGCGATGATGAGCTCATGGATCAGATGATCGATGAAGTCATTTCCGGTATGACGCTGAAAGAAAAGGTCGCGGGTCTGTTCATTACGACCCCTGAACAGTTTACCGGTGTGGACGCCGCGATCAAAGCCGGCGACGGAACGAAGAGCGCGCTGGAGAATACGACGATCGGCGGCCTGATCTATTCACAGAAGAACATCAAGACCCGGGATCAGATCGCGGAGATGCTCTCCAAGACCGAGGATCTCAGCAAGTATCCGCTGTTTCTGGGGATCAGTGAGCTCGGAGCGGACCGGGGTGACCTGACGAACGCGCTGCAGCTGGAGCAGGTTCCTTCACCGGCGGAACTGGCGGAGTCCGGAGATGTCGATGCGGCCTATGAAGCCGGACAGACGATCGCCAAGCGCATGGTGGATGTGGGATTCCAGATGAATCTCGGACCCTATGTCGATCTGACAACGATCGCCATGAGCGACAAGGAGAGACAGCTCAGTTACGGAAGCGATCCGTCCTCAGCGGCTCTTGTGGCGGCCAGTGAGATCCGCGGCATGGAGGAGAACGGGATCCATACATCGGCTCATCTTTTCCCGTCTTCCGTAGATCAGACGAGTGATGGAAATATCCCTTCGACCGGGATCACCAAGGATGAATTCGCGCAGACGGATGCGCTGATGTTCCAGGCGGCTTTCGGCGCCGGAACGAAGATCGTCGTGGTCGGCAATATGGCTGCGCCCCTGATCGTGGGCGACAAGACGCCGTGCACGATGTCTTCGGTAGTGATGCAGGATATGCTCCGCGGTGAGCTTGGGTTTGACGGGATCATCATGACGGAAGCGATGAACACGCAGGCGATCACAGATTACTATACCCCGGATCAGGCGGCGGTCGCCGCACTTAAGGCAGGGGCGGATATGATCTGCTGTCCTGAGGATCTTGAGAAGGCGATCGACGGTGTACTCGATGCGGTCAACAGCGGTGAGCTGAGCGAGGCGCAGATCGAGGAATCACTTAAGAGGATCTACCGCGTCAAGTATGCTTATCGCTTCTGACGCGCACGCCCTTCATTTCCGCAACGAGTTCTTTGGCGCGCGGAACGTCGGCTTTGTTGATACGGAAGGTGCAGACATCGCGGCGCCTGGTTGACAGAAGCTTCTGCCACCAGTGCTCCTGCTCCCAGACAATATAATAGGAGATCCGTTCCTGAAGGAACAGCTTTTCCAGTGCCTTTTTCCGCTCTGTACCATAGACGCGGCAGAAAGGCACTTCGTTGTCATAGATAGAATCGGAACGCAGGATAGAACTCATCGCATTTACTCCGTTTAACTCTTGTTTTCGGCATCAACAAGTCCCACGGCGCCATAGATCTCGCGGAGCCTGGGCTTTTCAATCTTTCCGGTGGGATTGCGCGGGACATCCGCAAAGATGATCCGGCGCGGGCGCTTGTATTTGGGAAGAGCCTGACAGAAGGTGTTTACTTCCTCTTCGGTCAGAGTAAAGCCTTCGGCATTTTCGATGATCGCTGCCGCGATCTCGCCCAGACGCTTGTCGGGCAGACCGATGACAGCCACATCCTTGATGCCCTGCATGCCGTGCAGGAAGTCTTCGATCTGGACAGGATAGATGTTTTCGCCGCCGGAGATGATGACGTCCTTTTTGTGGTCGACGAGCCAGTAGAAGCCCTGTTCGTCCTGCATGGCCATGTCACCTGTATAGAGCCATCCCCTGTCGTCAAGAACCTCGGCTGTCGCTTCGGGATCGTTGTAATAGCAGATCATGACGCCCGGTCCTTTGACTGCGAGCTCACCCACAGACCCCTTGGGTACATCAACGCGCTGTTCATCGACGATACGGCACTCCCAGCCGTATCCGGGAACACCGATGGCGCCGACATGGTCGATGTTTTCCACGCCGAGGTGGACGCAGCCGGGGCCGATGGACTCCGACAGACCATAGTTGGTGTCATAGTCGTGATCCGGGAAGTAGGTCTTCCAGCGTCTGACCAGACTCTGCGGAACCGGCTGTGCGCCGATATGCATCAGCCGCCAGTGGGAAAGGTCATAGTCCGATGCCTTGAGCCGTCCGGTGTCGAGTGCCTCCAGGATGTCCTCCGCCCAGGGGACGAGAAGCCAGACGATCGAGCATTTTTCGCGGGATACGGCATCCAGGATCGTTTCCGGCGTTGTCCCTTTGAGCAGGACGGCCTTGCTGCCGGAGATCAGGCTGCCGAACCAGTGCATCTTGGCTCCTGTGTGATAGAGGGGCGGGATGCAAAGAAAGACGTCATCATGTGTCTGGCCGTGATGCTTCTGCTCGCACTGCGCGGAATGGGAGAGTGCGCGGTGCTTGTGCAGGATCGCCTTAGGAAATCCGGTCGTGCCGGAGGAAAAATAGATCGCTGCATCATCGTCATCCGTAAGCTCGATGAGCGGATCCTGACTCGAACAGTCCGCTGTGAGCTCTGCGTAATCCTCGGCAAAGGAGGGGCATCCGGCTCCGACGTAGAAGAGCAGGCGGTGCGCGGAAATGCGGTCACAGATCTCCTCCACACGGCCGATGAATTCGGGACCGAAGACCAGGATATCCGCTTCGGCCTTGTTCACGCAATATTCGATCTCGTCTGCGGTATAGCGGAAATTCAGCGGGACCGCGAGGGCGCCGGACTTTAAAGTGCCGAAGTAGATCGGCAGCCATTCCAGGCAGTTCATCAGCAGGATGGCGACTTTATCACCTTTTTTGATCCCGCGGGAAAGCAGCAGGTTGGCAAAACGGTTGGCTTTTTCGTTAAAAACGTGCCAGGTGATCTCACGACGGTAGGGGGCATTCCCCTCCGGCTGGATCAGATCGTATTCCTTCCAGGTGATCCGCCGCTTGTCCGTAAGGGCAGGGTTGAGCTCCACCAGGGCAACCTCATTGCCGTGGAGTTTGCAATTGCGTTCCAACAGATCGGTGATCGGCATGTTATCCTCGCTTTGAAAACTGATTCAGTGATTGGTATATAAAGAAGTAGTAAAACAGTAAACATCATACCTTTTTTTCCCTTTTCTGTCAAAGTATTTGTTGACTTTTGCGTATTTGTGTGGTTTACTTTAATCAGAAAACTTATCGTTTCTCACCGATGACAGGGATGTCACCGAGAAATCAAAGGAGTGATGAAGATGAACGTGAGTTATCGACAGGACACATCATACCTGTTCAACAGTCTGAACAGTCAGAGAACCGCGAATGCCTTCACCGGCGTATCTGGTCTCGCAAGCCTTGTCTCCGACTACAATACCATCAAGAACGGCTCCTACAATAAGCTTGTCAAGGCTTATTACAATCAGGCGGCCGACGAAGAGACGACGGTTTCCGGGACGAAGAAGGCAGGCAGTGGAAACGATGTACTGGACAAGCTGCTTGACAAGACCAGGAAGACGGACAAAGAAGAGTCCGCCGAGTCGGCTGTTTCCGCGACCACTTCCAAGGAGTATTCGCAGATCTCTTCCGATGCAGCGGATGTCCGGGACGCCGTCAGGGCACTTTCTCCCGACGCATCGACCGGCAACATCTACCGCAACAGAAACGTCACCACCAAGGACGCTGAGGGCAAGGAGAGCACGACCTGGGGTGTCGACAGGGAAGCAATCAATTCCGCGGTATCCAAGTATGTCGACAGCTACAATGCACTGATCAAGTCCGGCAGTGATGCGAGCAATACGACCGTATCCTCGCGTATCTCCTCGCTCACCAGGACGACGAGTTCCTTTGGCGGACAGCTCAGGAGCATCGGGATCACGGCTAACACGGACGGCACGCTTTCTCTTGACAAGGACAAGCTGTCCGCGGCTGATACCAATGAGATCAAGACGCTCTTCGGCGGCGTCGGCTCCTATGGCGACAAAGTGGATTCCGCCGCGACGATGATCAAGAGCGGTGCCGCTTCTGCCGCATCCGCGACATCAACCTACAACGCACAGGGCGCCGGCAACGTGAACTACGCATCGTCCTGGAACACCAGCGTATAAGGGTCAATCAGACAAAGAAAAGAAGACCGCTGCTCATTCGGGCAGCGGTCTTTTTATGCGGAATGCGCGCATGCGATATTGCGATTTTATCCGGTCGAAATAGCGATCAATATTTCATGATCAGCTTTGACCCCGCCGCGCCGATCTTGAAGAGCGGCGATTCAAAGCGCTTCTTCACTCTGACAAGTTCCTCACGGATCGAAATGTGCTGCGGGCAGACCTGCTCGCATTTTCCGCATTTGACGCAAAGGCTCGCGTTTGAACGTTTCTGACGCAGGGTCGTGCACATGAAGTACTCGCGGAGTGCGTTGAAGTAGCTGTCGGCATAGCTGGCGTTATAGGTGGAAAAGCAGGTGGGGATGTCGACGCCCTTGGGGCAGGGCTGGCAGTAGCCGCATCCGGTGCAGCCGACCTTGATCTTTTCATGGATTGCCTTGAGGACCCGGTCGTAGACGGCGAGTTCCTCGGTAGAAAGACAGCCGGGGGTGCTTTCCGAAGCGGTCGCACAGTTATCCTCGACCTGCTGCACGTCGTTCATCCCGGAGAGGACGACTGTGACTTCTGGGTGGTTCCAGATCCACCGCAGTCCCCAGGAAGCGGGAGAGCGCTTCTCCGGCATTTCGTCTTCGAAGAGCTTTCGCGCTTTTTCGGGAAGTCCTGTGGCAAGGCGTCCGCCGCGCAGAGGCTCCATAATGATGACGGGTAGCCCTTTGGAGGAGGCATAGGTCAGTCCCTCGATGCCCGCCTGCGAGTGCTCGTCCATATAGTTGAACTGGATCTGGCAGAAGTCCCAGTCCCATGCGTCGATGAGCTGCTTGAATGCCTCAGTGCCGCCGTGAAAGGAAAAGCCGATGCTCCGAATCACGCCGTTTTTCTTTTTATCCAGGAGCCATTCCCGGATCCCGAGATCGGAGAGGCGGTTAAAACTGTTCACATCATTGAGCATGTGCAGGAGATAATAGTCGATGTGGTCGGTACGCAGGCGCGAAAGCTCTTCAGAAAAGAAGCCTTCGATATCCTCGCGTTTTTTGACTTTGTACTGCGGCAGCTTGGTGGCGAGCTTCATCCTGTCCCGGCACTGATATTTCTCCATGAAGTATCCGAGATATTCCTCACTCCCGGGATAGGCATAGGCGGTGTCGAAGTAGTTGACGCCCTTGTCCAGCGCGAGCAGCATCTCGCGGTCGGCCTTTTCGCGGTCGATCGATCCCATCTTTCTGGTGTAGCGCATGCATCCGTAGCCGAGTACGGAGAGTTCGTCACCGGTTTTCTCATTTTTTCTGTATTGCATGGGTCCCCCTTTTTTGCGTGGTTATAAAAATGACGCTTTCTTCATGACAGTTTCGGATTTATCTTACCATATCCGAGATCCAGCCGCCATCTTTCGACTCAGGAATATTGAGAATGGCTGACAACCATCACAGCTGATCCAGTGCGAACGAATTGGGCGCAAACAGAAGAAAATGCCTGATTTCGCCCAAGTGAAGTCGACGAACGGAGGAAGTTTGGGCGTAAACAGCACAAATGTTCTGATTTCGCCCACGCTTTGCCTGAAAATTGAGGGGAACCTGGGCGTAAGCAGCGCAAAAGCCTTGATTGCGCCCAAATGAAGCCGATGAGCTGAGGGGGCATGGGCGTAAACAGCATAAAAGTCTTGATTTAGCCCAAATGTATTGTACGAGAGAGCAAGATAAGCAAAATCGCCGAACACGCACCTTTCTCCTGATAATTGATAATGAGGATCTGACGGGATTTCAGTGCACCGGTGCAGCAGGCTCTTCGAGGAGCTGGTGAGCCTTTTCATCAGAAAGACCGAATTCCTCCACAAGATCCTGCGCGATCTCTGCGTCCGAGGCACCTCTTTTGCGCATCCCCCTCACATAGATATGGGCATCGTTGTCCGTCACCTCGGCTCTGACTCTCTCTGTTGTTTCTTTGACCAGAATTGCTTCTCTCTCCCATGACTGCATATACTTGATCGACACCTCCTCCCGCTGGCGGACTCTGGACACGATGTTGTCCAAGTCACGAATGTCTGGATTGATGACGCTTTCTTCATGGCTGTTCTGGATATATCTTATCATATCCGAGATCCTGCTGCCACCTTCCGCCTCGGGAATATTGCAGTTTCCGTCAGTATAGAAGTACAGCCTGCGGATCCCATCATCGTAGGGGATCTTCGGATGCGTGATGAGCTTTGTCGAAGCCTCATAGTACAGATCGCCGGCATCAAACGGATCATAGGACAGGATCATGATGATGACGAGTTTCGGAAGATTGTCAAAGACGGTGCCTGTCTTCAGATGATGGACATCGATCAGCGAAGAATAGTACCTGCTCCGCTGGGGGAGGATCCGTTTGTCGGCATATCTTGTCTCTGCCTCGATGTTGTAAATATCCGCGTTTTCCGTATGATCCTCTTCCGCAGCATGGATATAGGCATCGAGCCGGATCCCCCGCATGTCTTTATGGATGCCGTTAAACACTTTCTGCGACGTAACATCTACCACACGGATGTTGCGATTCAGCAGGGCGGAGAGGATGATGCGCGCAGCTTCCTTTCCGCTTTCTTCGTCTGTGAGCAGGCAGGTCAGCAGGAAATCGTCGATCAGGTTCATCTGATAAACAGATTTCCGCGCCTCCTCCAGTGTGATCGTGGTGTTCTGTGTGTTCAAAATGCTGCTGTTTTCGTTCATAGGCGCTCCTTTCCTCAAAGCGTGCTGCGGGTTCTGCCTGTCCGCGGACGCCTGACGAAAAGAAGAAACGCACAGATGCCGCGCGAACGGACATGTAACAAAAAGATGGAAGATCAGGAAATGCAGAAGCATCTCCGCCGCATCCGGAATGGATGCAGGGAAAGGATAACATAATCCGTGAAAAAGTCAAGAAGCGGTTCTGGTTGGATCATGTTTTTGGAAAATGTCAAGAGGAAAACGGAAATTTGTTTTGACCGTTTAAACACGAAAATGACCGTTTAGACATCGAAACCGACCGTTTAGACATAAACGCTTGAATTGGAATATCGATTGTGATACCATGCGCCAAACTGTTTGAACGCGTTCATCGTTACTTGCGTGCAAATGTGACAGCTGAAAGAATGCAACAGAAAAAGGAGGTTCGTATGCAGAAGAAAAAGAAGATGAAAGCATTGGCTTTGCTGATGGCGACGGTGATCGGCGCGACACTGCTGCCGGGGAACGCGATGGGGGTGAAGGCGGCACCCGAATGCGCATCAACAGGAAACCACACAGATGCCAATAACGATGGCATATGTGATCTTTGCAATGCGTCTATTAGCACTTCACCATCATCTCATACATGCCCACCGCATGAAGATGCTATAGCTCCTTTTGGAGTGTGCGATTGGTGTGGTACGACACTTTCATCCACTCCGTCCACTCCATCCACACCTTCTACCGTGACCACCGCCGAAGTGAAACAGTCCTCCTCGGGCGAAGAAAAAAAGGAAGAGGAAGTAAAACAGACGCCGAATGTCCGTGAGAAGACCGCGGAGGAGATCGGGCGTGAGAAGTCGGCGAACGAGCAGCAGGAGTATCAGGAGGCGCAAAAGGCGTTATCCGACGCGCAGTCCAAGGTGACAGTAGGCGGACAGGAAGTGAAGTCCACGGTAGATGGTGCATACACGGCCGTGAGCGTGGACGGTTCAGTCATCACGACCTCGAAGGAGCAGCTGGCGGAGAACTTCGGCCTCCAGGAAGGCCAGAGCCTGCGCGTGGAGACCTGGGATGTGACCAAGGGGAACAGCCCGCAGGCGATGCAGAGCATGGAAGCTGCTGCAAAGTCCGTTGGCGGAGAACTCGGCCCCGTGGTCGAGGTCAATCTCAAAAAGACGCCGGATTCCAGACCTAAAGCAAATCCGGCACTAAAACTCATTGTAAAGAAACTGGTCAATGATGAAGACGGTATTGGCAGTCTGATACCGACCGGTGAGGGCTTTGATGACGATTTGGCGGATTATGTGAGTGATAAGCCCGACGAGCAGACCTTCCTGGCAAAAATGAATGATGCACTTAAGGAAGCGGATAAGCTGGATCCTGACAGTTTTGATACGCGAGACGCTTATGATGCCGCAAGGGATGCGGTCTTTGAAAAGTACGGGCTTGGTGATTTCGATACAGCAGAACAGCACCTGAATGTTCTGGCTATGGACGCTGCCTATGCTGCGCAGGAGGCAGCTTCTCAGAAGGGCTCCGCAGACATGACCGTCGGCGTACCTGAGAAATTCCACACAGAGGGCAGCACTTACGTCGTAGCCAAGGTTTCTTCCGGCGGTGAGACGCAGATCCTGCAGGATAAGGACAGCAATCCCGGCACCGTATCGTTTGCGGTCAGCGAAGGCGGTGCGGCCTACGGTCTTGTCCGCACCGAAGGGGAATCTCCCAAGAGTACGCAGGAAAAGGCGGCGATAAAAGAGCTTCAGGAAAAAGCTGATAAAACAGCGACTAAGCTGTTCCAGGCAGCCAATGATAGACATAAAGCGGTAAAGGATATATATGATAAATACCGAGGGAATGATCAAGCGATGGAAAAAGCACTTGACGAGTGGGGACGTCAGAACCCTAATATCATCGGTCTCGGAAACGATCCGGCGTTGAACGCGTCTGGCATGGATGATGCGATGAGAAGTGCTATGGGGAATGATGATGATCCGATTCTTACGTTCAGTCATGAAGGAGGCGCATATAGTCTGGAACTCCCTGCGATGCAGCAATACTCAGAGGAATACAAAGCGTTCAAGGAAAAAATGAATAACGAGCCCGGCGGCGTCGCAGGACCGCTCAGGACCGCGGAGCTGATGAAACAGAGTGGTCTGAACGTCAAACTTACTAAGTACAACTGATCACTTCTGCTCATCTGATCAGCTGCGCGTCTGACCCGCAAAGTGCAAAACAAAGAGCCGGCCCCATTCGGGACCGGCTCTTTCACCTTTAGATTTTTGAATGAAGGCTGAAAAGCAGCCTTGAAGATCAGCCTTGAAGATCAGAATGGCATTGTTCGCTGGCGGCGTGTCTTTTGAATGGCAGAAAAAACCATTTCTTCATCATATTCGGGAGCGAATTCAGCGAGGGCATCACAGATTTTCTGGACACGGGCTGAATCTTCTTCCATTTCGTCTGCGATCTGGAGAACAGATTTCCCTTTTCGAAGTTTTCGGCAGACCAGGCGAAGTAGAGCTTTGAGTTCACCCTCCTCCATGCCATCCCGATAAAACAGATCCATAGTCTCTTTTTCATCGTATTCCGTGATGCACATGTTTTTTACCTCGCTCTGGTGCTCCCGCAGGAACTCTTTGATCTCAAAATCGTCCGGCATTTCCATGATAGCCATATCAACAGCCTGTATAGTCTCCATGGTCATCTGATTTTTACGGATCTCCTCTATGAACCACGAATACTCGGCAAGTGTTTTACAGTCATCCAGCAGATGGCTTCTGTACTGCGGCCGGATGTTGTACATATGAACCTGCGCAGATACATCTGCCTGACTGATGTCCGAACTCGCAGGAAAGGAGTCACTCAGCTTAAGAATCTGATCGGGTTCATCCTTTTTTCCATTGTAAAATGTTATCAATCTCGGGAGCGGCAGAATGATCTGAACACTCCCATAAATGCTCTGCGCTGTTTGCTTGATGTACTTATCGTACTGGCGTCCCAGGTACATCAATTGTCTGACGGGCATGTTCGGATTGTAACTGCTCTGGTGCTCGTAGAGGCTGATTTCGCTGTTGATAATGAAGGAGACATCATTTTTCATGCCCATATAGATGACGTCTTCCATTGTGGTAATCTCCACGGCATCCGGGTCGCTGTATGAGCTCCCGTTTACGGCGTTATACAGCGACAGCGTCCATTTTCTGTTTTCCTCTCTGCCGTAGATAAAACAGAACAGCCTGTCTTTCTCGTGCGGGTTGACGTGTTCTCCCATCCGGTTCTCCTTTCATTATACAGTTGGCGGTTTGGTGCTACAAGTACAATTCATGGAAAAGCCGGATGAACATCCAGATGTGTTTTCCAGAAATGTGAGGTAAGAATAGCACAGTGTCTGGCTGTTGTAAAGATGCAGATCATATTATTAAGCCAAAGGAAGCCGGGCTTAACGGGGGCGACTCTCACGCTGGAGAAACCGCCTCCCGCGAATTGGGCGTAAACAGCACAAAATGCCTGATTTCGCCCAAGTGAAGTCGATGAATTGAGGAAATTTGGGCGAAAACAGAGGAAAAGGCCTGATTTAGCCCGGGTTTTGCACGCAAATTGGGGGAAACCAGGGCGTAAACAGCGAAAAAGCCCGATTGCGCCCAAATGAAGCCGGCAAGTCAAGGAAACCAGGGCGAAAATTGCGAAAAACGTTGATTGCGCCCAAATGCAGTCAATGATATGGAAGAAGCATACTCTGCGAATGCATGTATATTTCGCAAAATTGTGCATTGTACTTTGCGTATTCCGCAACCCCTGTGTTACAATAGTATCTGCCGGCAGCTAGACAGGTTTACTTCAACCCCGATTTGTCACGTGGACGAATGAAGCCTACCGGTTGTCTGCAGGCCCAGCCTGCGGCTCCAGTCGGTCAGGCGAGAACGAATCTGTCGATATCGCCGGCATTTTTATCTTCAGGCACAGGCATGGACCGGGCGGACATGCCTGTGTATTTTTCAGCAGACGCCCGCGAAGAGGTTTTCCATGGACAAGCTTTATACGGATTATCTGTTTCAGAAGCATGTTATCGTCAGCACCGGTGTCCCGGCGGAGTATCCGCTGGAGACTCTGTTTTCGCTCGCCAGCGAGCTGAATATCCGTATCACTTCAGGGGCGGAGCTTGTCTTCGACGGGTGCCTCGACTATGCTGCGGAACAGCTTGGCAGGAATATCTCGGATCCCTTTTACCTCGGGTTCCCGGAGACGCCGCGCCAGCTAACGCCCTGGGCACTGCTGATGGATCAGCTGCTCCACTACAGCATCACTTACGGGGGAGGGGATTTTTCCGAAGCCGGGCATTCCATCTTTGAGGAATTCGCCGGACGAAGCATCTTTCAGGAGGAGCTCCCGCCGCTGGACTTTATCATCGTCAGTAAAAAGGAAGGCATCCGGGTCCTCGGGGAACTTGTGAACGGTCTTCTTGCCTCCAGCAGACCCCTGAGCAGGGAGCAGTATCATCTGGTGTACCGTTTCTACAACGATTACCATCCGAAGATCAATGCGGTCGCGTCCAAAAATACCTGCGTCAAGCTCTTGATCGATACAAGGGATCTTACGTTCGCGGACTTTCTGGCGCTGCCGGATGTGATCCGTCTGGTGGAGGAACTGAGCTACGCCAAATATCGTAAATCCCGGATCAATCACCTGAATCTGCGGAACAAGGACAGGAAGTTCGTCACCTTGGTGATCGATCATCTTCTGGCAGCGGATTCCTGTTCCGTCAGGCCCTGCTACGAAAAGAAAAAGCACTGGGCTGGGCTTCTGCATCATATCCACTATGTGCCTAAGACAGACCGCGGGCGGGAACTTGTCAATGCCATGCGCGGGAGAGGGAATCGTTCCGTCTACGCTGCCTTCGAGCGGGAGATGGCAGCAGGGCATATCGCTGAGGCCGTCCGAATCCTGCACGATGGAAAGGGCAGTGCGGCGGTCCTGAGGCATTTGAACTACATTGTCAGCCGCTGCGAAGCGTCCGAGGATATGGAGGCAGTCCTGTCCTGCGTGGATACAGGGAATGTGATCGTTCTGATCCAGCTCCTGATGCGGTACGGCACTCCGCAACTTCGGCTGCGGCGCGTCTTCCAGTTCGCGAAGTTTAATATGCTTCGGATCCACCGGGAAACAGACCGGGAAATGGGACACAGAAGATCCCATATCAGCGTTGGACAGGCGGGGATGCTCGAAAAGCGGATCCG
>JAILFA010000047.1 GCA_024687125.1 Lachnospiraceae bacterium | reverse complement strand
CCGCCGGGAGATCGCTCATCTCCTGCCAGTCTGCGGCGCACTTTTGATGCAGCCAGGAAAAGATCTGTGAGGCACGGTACTTCTTCTCCCCCATCTCTTCCATGACTGCCTGCCATTCGGAAAGTGTCAGCGACAGGGCATCCCGCTCTCTCATTCCACCCTCCTTAAGCGCGCGATAAAGAAGCCGTCCGTCTCCTCATAATCCCCCGGCAGGATCTGCAGGCAGCCGTTTTCGGCCCGTCCCCGGAGCGCTCCCGGGAGGTCACTGTCGATCCAGGACTCACCTTCAAACGGATGGTTCTCCAGAAACCACCGAACATTGTCCTCGTTTTCCGCCCGGCTCACTGTACAGGTACTGTAAAGAAGGATCCCGCCCGGCTTCACATATGTCCAGACCGTGTCCAGGATCTGCCGCTGCAGGCGCGCAAGCGATTCCGTGCGCCCTTTGGAAGCGCTGTAACGGATCTCCGGCTTACGCCCCATCACGCCGAACCCTGAACAGGGCAGGTCGCAGAGAACAACATCGTATTGTTCCCGGGAAGCCTCATCGAAGACTGTCGCGTCCCACTCCTGCGTCCGGATCCCGGAAAGGCGCATACGATCTGCGTTTTCACGGATCCGGGCGGCCTTATCGGCAGAGACATCGCGCGCGGTCAGCTGAGACGGATCCTCCAGGAGTGCTGCCGCATAGAGACTCTTTCCGCCGGGGGCGGCACAGACATCGAGCACCCGGTCGGACTCTCTGATCCCGCAGGCAGCGACCGCCAGAGCACTCGCAGCATCCTGTACGGTAAACGCTCCCTCCGCGTATCCCGGAAGCCTGCGGATATCGCCGGTATCCTCTGCCAGAAGCAGATCCCTGAGCAGCGGATGATGCCTGACGTTTCCCACCGCCTGCGTAAAAGCGTCCTCCCATTGTGCGTAACGGTCCTGGTCGCGCATAAGGCGCGGATCCGGGCGGATTGAGACAGAACGGCTCTCCTGAAGTGATGAGAAGATGCGTTCCATCCCCTCCTGTCCTCTCTCCTGGGAAAAAAGACCGCAGAGATACGGCGGCATGGAATACTTCACCGACGGCTCCGCTTCGGAGACATATGTAAGCAGCTTATCCCGGTCCTTGGAGATGCGTCTGAGGACAGCGTTGGTAAAGCCGGACAGGCCTGTAAGGCCCCTCTTTTTCACAATAGCCACCGACTCGCTCACAGCGGCGGCATCAGGCACCGCGTCGAGATACAGGATCTGACAGCTCCCAAGCCGGATCGCATTCCGGACCGTCGGCTTCATGGCCTTTACTTTTACCGAGGCAACATGGTCGATCACGGCGTCGATCGTAAGGAGTTTCTCCACGGTCCCGACAGTAAGTCTCTTGAGGAACGCCTTCTCCTGTACGGACAAAGACGCGCCTGCCCCCGCAAGCGCGTCCTTAAGCAGTTCCGTGATATCTCCTCGCGTACGCTCCCTTACAAGGAGCAGATCCAGCGCGATCTCGCGAGTCGTCTGTGTCTCCTGCCGGCTCATGCTCCGCTCAGTCCCTGCTGCGGGAATTACCGCGCACGATCAGGATCAGACGCAGAAGCTGGAGGATCGAGGACGCCGCGGCCGCCACATAGGTCATCGCCGCCGCGCTGAGCATGCTTTTCGCCATGCCTCCCTCGTCCGTACCGAGGATCCCGTAATCCCCGAGCATCTTCAGCGCACGTGACGACGCGTTGAACTCGACCGGGAGCGTGACTACCTGAAACAGTACTGCAAGTGAAAACGCGACGACGCCGATCTTGGCGATCAGAAGGCCGATCTCGCCGCCGGCATTCGAAATGTATGCGGAGAGCAGAAGACCAATCAGGATCATCGGGAGTCCCAAATGGGAACCGATGTTGGCGACAGGAACAAGAGCCGTCCGGATCGCGATCGGCACATACCCCTGCTTGTGCTGCAGAACGTGACCGCACTCATGCGCGGCGATACTTACGGCAGCGATGCTGGTGCTGTCGTAGACTTCCCTCGAGAGATTGACGACCTGTTTTCCCGGATCATAGTGGTCGGAAAGCTCACCGGCGACCATCCGGATCTGCACATCAGTGATCCCGTTGTTTGTCAGGATCCTCTCCGCGACCTGTGCCCCGGTAAGGCCGCAGGCACTGCGGATCTTAGCGTATTTTTTGTAGGAAAGCTTCACCTTGGCGCTGGCGATAAGGCACAGAACCGCCCCGATGATCACCAGGATATAGGTGGGATCCCAGTAAAACCCGTATCCCGTTAAGCTTCTCACACCGTCCATTGCAAACCTCGCTTTCTCAGTACTGCTTCATACAAGTATAAGTCCCTGCTCCGCCGAAAAACCAAGCAGGAAATCATGAACGCTCATGCGCTTTCTTCCCTCCAGCTGCACCTCGAGGACACGCAGCGCGCCTTCTCCGCAGGCCACGGTAAAGGAATCGTCATCGATATCCGTGACACATCCCGGGAGCTGCTGTGTCCTGCTCTCCACCGGCTGTGCCTTCCAGATCTTGAGGACACGGCCGTCCGGAAGCCTGGTAAAAGCGCTCGGCCAGGGCGTCATCGCACGGATCTGCCTTTCGATCCGGAATGCGCTCTCCCGCCAGCGTATCTCCCCCATCTCCTTGCTGATCATGCGGGTGATCGTCGCCCGCTTCTCATCCTGCTTTTTCGGAACAAGCTCCCCTGCTTCGATCTGCGGCAGCGCCCTGACGATCAGACTTGCGCCGAGCTCCGCCAGCTTGTTAAACAGACTCCCCGCGGTCTCATCGGGAGCGATGGGCAGGCTCTCCTGCAGCAGGATATCCCCGGTATCCACACCCTCATCCATCTGCATGATCGTGACGCCGCTCTCTGCATCCCCCGAGAGGATCGCGTTCTGGATCGGCGAGGAACCCCGGTAAAGGGGCAGGAGCGACGCATGGATATTGACACACCCGAGACGCGGAGCGTTCAGGTTCTCTGCAGAGAGGATCTGTCCGAACGCAGCCACGACACCGATGTCCGCCTGAACGGATCGAAGTTTTTCCGCGGCTTCCGCTTCCCTGACCCGCACGGGCTGAAAAACAGGAAGATCATATTCCTGAGCCACCTGTCTGACCGCCGAGGGGACCACTTTGCCGCCGCGTCCGCTTTTTTTATCCGGTTTTGTCACGACCAGGACGATCTCGTGCCCCGCTTCGATCAGGGCCTTAAGCGCTACAGCCGCGAAATCCGGTGTTCCCATAAAGAGGATCTTCATCTCTGCCTCCCTACTCGGATTCAGACCCGGCTTCGGATTCGAGTTCCAGATCCTCGTTGTTCACCAGTTCTCCCTCGACCAGATCCACATACATCTTTCCGTCGAGGTGATCCGTCTCATGGCAGATGGCTCTCGCGAAAAGATCATCCGCCTCCAGTTCAAAGGGCTGCATCTTCCTGTCGAGAGCCCGTACTTTGACATGTGCCGGACGCTTTACGATCCCGCTCTTTCCGGGCAGTGACAGGCATCCCTCATAGCCCTCCTGTTCTCCGTCCGTTTCAATGATCTCCGGATTGATGAAGACATAGGGATCCTCGCCGGTAACATCGATGACGCAGACACGCTTCAGCGAGCCCACCTGCGGTGCGGCAAGGCCGACGCCGCCGCTCTCATACATCGTCTCGAACATGTCGTCGATGAGCATGGAAAGCATCGGCGTCATGAGCTTCACCTGCTTGCAGGGCTTGGTGAGGATCTCATCGCCATATTCACGGATCGTTCGAAGTGCCATTTAAAACCCCCTTACCGGATCAAAATCAAACTGCAGCATGACCTGCTTTCTTTCTCCTCTTTGTCTTTCGATCATCAGCTCCGCCTCGGCCATCGCTCCGAGTTCCCTGAGCCGTTCTCTGTCCCTGCTCTTGAGATAGAGCCCATAGCGGTAGACATCATTGATCCTGCCGATCATGGCAGGCGCCGGACCGATCACACGCGTCGTACCGTCCTCTGCCGTGGCCCGCTCGATGAGCTCTCCGATCTGCCGTGCAAAACCCGCTGCTTCCTCCTCGTCCTTCGCGAAGATCTGGACCGCGAGCAGATGACCGGCCGGCGGATACTGCATCATCGCACGGTAGCGCATCTCCTCCTTGAAAAACGCGTCCAGATCCTGCCTGGCGGCAAGCCGCACCGCATAGTGCTCAGGCTGGTACGTCTGTATCACCACATGTCCGGGAAGATCTCCCCGCCCCGCTCTTCCGGCGGCCTGGACCAGAAGCTGCCAGGTCCGCTCCGCCGCCCGGTAATCACCGGTATTGAGCGACAGATCCGCTGCCAGGATCCCCACGAGCGTCACCTTGGGAAAATCATGTCCCTTGACGATCATCTGTGTCCCGATCAGGATATCGGCATCCCCGCGGGAAAATGTACTGAGGATCTCCTCATAGCTGCCTTTTCTGCGCGTCGTATCCGCGTCCATCCTGAGGATCCGCGCTTCCGGGAAAAGCCTCTTTGCGTGGATCTCGATTGCCTCCGTTCCCGCCTTGAAGCTGGATACGTACTTCGAGCCGCAGGAGGGGCAGACCTTCTGCATTGTCTCCTCGTGACCGCAGTAATGGCAGATCAGGCGTCTTCCGCTGTGCGACGAGAGCGACACATCACAGTGCGGACATTTGTATACATAGCCGCAGGAACGGCAGGAGACAAAGCCCGCCATGCCCCGCCTGTTGATAAAGAGCATCGCCTGTTCGCCCTTTTCCAGGCATTCGTTCATCCGCTCTGTGAGCGATCTCGAGAACGGCGTTCGGTTGCCGGCTCTGAGTTCCTCTCTGAGATCGGTGATCTCCACATCCGGAAGTGTACCGCCCGTCAGCCGCTTCGTCAACCGGAAAAACCCGTACTCCCCTGTGGCCGCCAGGTGCAGCGCCTCCATCGACGGCGTCGCGCTCCCCATCAGAACGCTCGCGCCTCCCGGAACCATGCCTGCGAGCGCCTCAGCTGTCTCTCTGGCATGATACTTCGGCATGTTCTCGCTCTTGTAGCTGCTCTCATGCTCCTCATCGATGATGATGAGGCCCGGATTCGGAAAAGGTGTGAACAGAGCGCTTCTGGGACCGATGATGATATCGATCTCTCCGCGTCTTGCACGGTCAAAATGATCGAACTTTTCACCGCCGGAAAGCGTCGAGTTCATGATGGACACCCGATCCCCAAAACGGTTTGCAAAGCGCCGATAGGTCTGCCAGGTCAGGGCGATCTCAGGAATCAGCACGATCGCCTGGCGGCCCCTTTTGATCATCTCCTCGATACAGCGGATGTATACCTCAGTCTTGCCGCTTCCCGTAATACCGCAGACGAGGTAGCTCTTTCTCACGCCGTTGTCAAAATCGGAAAGGAGCGAATCCACTACTCTCTGCTGCTCATCGCTCAGAGCGGTCTCCGCAGTGTCCGGTGCCTCCCCCGGTCCGTCATGCAGCTGCTCCGCGCCGGATTCCCGCGCCTGTTTCTTTTCACGCAGCTTCACCCTGCGGCTCGCGGGAAGCACGGTCTTGAGCGCCGCGATCATCGTCGAATCATAGGTCTTCTTCATCCAGGCGGCGAGCCGGATCAGGACCGCCTCCGCGGGAAGATCTCTGTCGATCACCTCACGGATGCTCTTGATCCGTTCGGGAGCCATCCCGGGTCTGTCCCTGAAACCGATCACATAGGCCTTGCGAAGCGTATCACCCTGTCCGAAGGGAACCGTGACAGCGCTCCCTTCCGTGATCTTTCCCGCAAGCTCCGGAGGGATCCGGTACGTGAACGGATGATCAACGCGCTCATGGGAAATATCGATGATCACGTCCGCATAGCCGCACGAAGGTACCTGTCCCGGCGCTGTCCCGGGTGCAGTCATCTCTTCGTTCATCCCTGGTTCCCGGATGCTTCCTCCGCAAGCTCCGCCACGACATCACGGATGAGATCGCGCTCGTCCATGGGATATTTCACCCCTTTGATCTCCTGATAATCCTCATGGCCCTTGCCTGCAAGCACGATGACGTCCCCGGGCTCGGCGTTTTTGATGCAGTATTTGATGGCTTCCCGACGGTCCGGGATCTCCACAAAAGATCCTGTGGTCTTTTCGATCCCCTCTCTGATATCCCCGATGATCGCCATCGGATCCTCGAAACGCGGATTGTCAGAGGTGATGACCGTGAGGTCGGAGAGCTTGCCGCTCACCTCGCCCATCTGATAGCGCCTGACCTTGGAACGGTTGCCGCCGCAGCCGAAAAGCGTGACCAGGCGGTTCGGCCGGTATTCCTTGAGCGTCACGAGCAGATTCTCCAGCGCCATGGCATTGTGCGCGTAATCGATCAGGAGCGTGTACTCCGGGCTCACAGGGATCATCTCGATCCGCCCGCGGACGGAGACATGCTTCAGGGCATCCTCGATCTGCAGGTCGTCGCAGTCAAAATGCTTTGCGACAGCGATCGCGCAGAGCGCGTTGTAGACGGAAAAATTGCCCGGCATCGCGAATTCGGCCCGCATATCGAGCTTGCCGGAGATGGAAAACAGCACCCCAAGCTCCCCCGATTTCTTGATGAGCATCGGATCGGCCGCCCGATAGTCCGCGCCCTTTTTGAAGCCGTAGGTGATCAGTTCGCAGGTGCGGTCCTTCATCACCTCCTCGAAATGCTCATCGTCCATATTGCCGATGCCGAAGCGGCACTGTCTGAACAGCATCGATTTGCAGTGCAGATAATCCGCGAAATCCCTGTGCTCATTGGGACCGATATGATCCTCCTCGATATTGGTAAAGACGCCGACATCAAACACAAATCCGTCCGTCCGGTGAAGCATCAGGGCCTGTGAGGACACTTCCATGACCACCGCCACACAGTCCTCATCGACCATCCTCCGCATCGTCTTCTGCAGCAGGATCGATTCCGGCGTCGTATTGCCTGCGGGGATATGCGTATCGCCGATGATCATCTCGATCGTGCCGATCAGTCCCGTCTTGTACCCGGCGTTTTCCAGCATCTGCCGGATGAGATAGGTCGTCGTGGTCTTGCCCTTGGTGCCGGTGATGCCGATCGTCCGCAGTTTCTCGGCCGGATGGCCGTAAAAAGCCGCCGCCATTTTTGCCATGGCTGCCCGCGTGTCCGCGACACGCACGAGCGGTGTCTCCAGATCTCCGGGCATCTCCACATCCCGTTCGATGACAATGGCTCCCGCACCCTTGGCGGCAGCCTCTCCCGCCGCGTCATGCGAATCAAAATTGGCGCCCTTGATGCAGAAGAAGAGGCACCCCTCCTCCACCTGCCGGGTATCGTTGCAGAGCGACGCGATCTCGATATCTCCGGCGATCAGTTTTCGGCCGGTATTCCCCGCAGTCAGCTCATAGCGTTCATTTTCCAGGATCTCACTCAGACGCATAGCAACTCTCCTTTTATATGATCATCACGTCAGCAACACGAAACTGCAGTCTCTCTCTTTCCTGATAGACATTGATCTGCGGCTGATAAGCCACATGACAGGTGAACAGTTTTTCCTTTGCGAAGCCGTCATACAGCTTCGTCAGGATCCCGGCCCCGAAACGCTCCGTCAGCATCTCGTGAAAACGTCCGAGCCCGTCAAACATCATCAGTTCATAACTGTTCCCGGCGGCATCACGGACGGTGTACTTCCCGACGTTTTTGTTCTTTCCGAGGATCCGCCCGCCGTAAAAAGCGAGATCTCTTGCCGCGAACAGCGGCTCGGGATTGCCCTTGCCAAAAGGTTCCAGAACAGAAAACTGCCGGACCAGATCCAGCGTCACATAGGAAAGCGGCATCTCCATATCGATATGCAGTACCGGATCCAGGTCACCCTCTGTCAGCGAGTTGTTCTCATTCAGTCTGCGGCGCAGCTCCTCAAGATCCTGCCCGCGGAGTGTGAGTCCCGCGGCCTGTTCATGGCCGCCGAAGCGGACAAAAAGATCCTCCTGGGCCGAAAGTGCCCGGTAGAGATCAAACCCCGGTACAGATCTTCCGCTTCCCTTGATCAGCCCGGCCTCAGCACAGTCCGTAAGGACAATGGAAGGCTTGCCGTATCTCTCTCGGATCCTTCCGGCGATGATGCCCGCAACGGACTCATGACACTCCGGCAGGTAGATCACCAGAATGGTATCATCCTCGAAGCCTCCGCCGGAGATGATCTCACAGGCTTTGTTCACACCCTCGGCGGTCATGGTCTTTCTCTCAGAGTTGAGCGCCAGCAGATCCCCGGCGATACCGGCCGCTTCCTCCCTGTTCTGGCATTCCAGGAGGTTCAGGCCCCGGTGGGCGCTGTCAAGTCTGCCCGTAGCATTGAGGCAGGGTCCCAGCGTATATCCGAAATCCTGCGCACGGATCGCGTCCTCTTTCAGCCCGCAGGCACGGATCAGCTCCGACAGGCCGATATTCTCACCATCGGCGATCTTCCTGATCCCCTCGCGCATGATGATGCGATTCTCGTCCATAAGAGGCATCACGTCACAGTTCGTCGCAAATGCCGCGAACGGGAGCAGCTCCTCAAGGAATCGTTTCTGCTCTTCGGCCGTACAGGAGCCCGTCATCTCCAGCAGAACGACGACAAATTTCCAGGCAACCACTGCGCCGCAGATGCTCGGATACGGATACGGATCTCCCTCCCGCGACGGGTCCACCACGGCATCCGCCGCATCCGGAAGAACTTCCATGTCCCCGTCACGCCTCGGCTCATGATGATCCGTCACGACAACGGTCATCCCCAGTTCCCGGGCCAGTGCGATCTCATCGATTGCGCGGATGCCGTTGTCACAGGTCAGGAGCACCTGCACGCCGTCCTCTGCCGCATTCCGCACGAGCGAGGCGTTGAGTCCGTATCCGTCGCGTATACGGTCAGGCAGCACAGCGTCAGCGGAATCGCTGCCGGCTTTCCTGAGGCCTCTGCAGAGGATATAGGTGGCGCAGATCCCATCCACATCATAGTCGCCGATGATACGGATCCGCCGCCCCTCCCGGATCGCTTCCGCAACGATCGACGCTCCGCGTTCCATATCCAGCATGAGACGTCCGTCATGCAGAAGAGACAGATCGCCGCTTAAAAATGCCCGGATCGCTTCGTCTCCGATAATATCACGATTGCGCAGAAGTCTTGCCGTCACCTGATCGATGCCGAACTTTTTTGCGATCTCCTGAAAATCGGCGCGCTTGGCCGCTATCATCCAACGTGACATATTTCTGCTGTCTTCCTGTCTTTCATTTATATGAAAACCGTGTCAAACAGCCCCTGGCCGTCCGACACGGTTTCAGCATCCTCGTCTGTGTTGTTCACTCCTTTTTCAGCAGCCGCAGATCCGTCCAGAGCGGAGAGGCGATGAAAATGGATGAGTAGGTACCCGCGATGACACCCACCATCAGCGGTATCGCGAACAGCTTGATATCCGCCACGCCGAAGATCACCAGACACAGGACCATGAAGAACGTGGTCAGCGAGGTGAACAGGCTTCGCGTGACTGTCTGGGTGACACTCTTGTTGACGATCCCCGGCAGATCCTTGTTCCTGACCTGTCCGTTCAGATTCTCACGGATACGGTCAAAGGTAACGATCGTATCGTTGATCGAATAACCGATGATCGTCAGGATGCAGGCGATAAAGGTGCTGCCTGCGGAGATCCTTGAAAACGCATAGCAGACCACGACCATCAGAGCATCGTGTGCCAGCGCGACGATCGCGGCCGCACCGAAGGATACATTACGGAACCGGATCGCGATGTAGAGAAGCATCAGCACCAGGGCGATGATCACGGAGATGATCGCATCCCGGAGCATCTCCCCGCTGATCGTCTGGCTGATCGTTTCCGCCGAGATATTGGCGACGGGAACATTGAACTCGGATTCCAGCATGTTGTCCATTGCTTCACGCTTGGACAGATCGAGCGACGTGGTCTTGAAGATCACCTGATTGGTGCCGGAGACTGTCTGTACCTGTACTGAATCCACACCGGTAACGGACTTGATCCTGGGAACCACCTGCGCATCCAGTTCGGCCGGCGTCCACGCACGGTCAAAGGTGACATTCGTGGAAGTACCGCCGACGAAATCCAGACTCCAGTTGAGACTTCCCTGTCCGCGCGCGCCGTTGGCGATCATGACCACAACACCGGCGATGATGACCAGCACGGAGATCCCGTAAAAGATCTTTCTTTTGCCGACGAAGTCGACCGTCTTGAGATCCTTGGCCTTGCCGTAGAATTTCTCCGACTTCAGGCCAAGTCCGTAGAAGATCGCAGAGACAGCCCGTGTGATGAACAGAGCTGTGAACATCGAGATCACGATACCGAAGACCAGTGTCTGGGCGAAGCCCTTGATGGCACCGGTGCCGCCGATCATCAGAACCACAGCGGCGATGACCGTTGTGATATTTCCGTCCAGGATCGCGGACAGAGCCTTCTGATAACCGAGCTTCATGGCGTCTCCGACCACCTTGCCCTTGGCGATCTCCTCTCGGATACGGGAGAAGACGATAACATTGGCATCCACCGCCATACCGATCGTCAGGATGATACCCGCGATACCGGGAAGGGTCAGGGTGATTTCAAAGGCATCGAGCAGCACGACCATCAGTTCTACGTAGAAAGCAAGAGCAATGCTCGCCGCCAGACCGAGGACCCGGTAGACGACCAGCAGGAAGATGACGATCAGAGCAAAACCGACCAGCGCGGCGATCAGACCGGACTGGATGGCATTGGAACCCAGCTGGGCGCCGACGACATTGGAACGCAGTTCCGTAAGGACAAGCTTCAGTCCGCCGATACGGATCGTGGAAGCGAGGTTGTCCGCCGCCTTGTAGTCGCTCATGCCCGTAATGACAGCGTGTCCGTCAGAGATCACCGCCTGTACGGTCGGGACACTGATAAACTCACCGTCGTAGTAGATACCGATCGTTTCACCGGAGGCAAACGCCTTGGCGGTAGCATCCGCAAAAGCCTTCGCGCCGTTCTCCGTAAGCTCCAGCTTGACCACCGGCTCCTGATTGCCGGCCGTACCGCTGCTCTGATATCCGGCCTGCGCGGTCCCGACATCCTCGCCCTTTAAGACGACGGAGCCGTCCGCCTCCAGATCTTCAATGGTCTTGTTGAGTACATAGCCGTATTCAAAGCTGTCACCGCTCTGTACGAGTCCCATTGTATAGTTCTCGTTGCCGCTCGCATCCGTCTGGGAGATGAAATACAGATTACCCGGCTGGCCCAGATCCTCCAGGATCGCATTGGCATCAGTCACACCGGGGATCTCGATGTTGATACGGTTGGTACCCTCCTGATAGACCAGCGCCTCGGTGCTGTAATGATCGACACGCTGCTGGAGCTTGAAGATGGTGTCCGCCATATCCCCGGCACTGGGTATCTGCTGGTCACCCACCTCATAGGTGATCGAAACACCGCCCGCCAGATCCAGCCCCAGATCGATGCTGGACAGGGATCCCGACTTATCGCTCCCCAGGCCGAACGCGGCTGTGTATCCCAGTCCCGCGAGCAGCAGGATGACGATCAGCAAACAAACGACAGCTTTTGACTTTTTCATTCCTGTAAACCTTCTTTCTCTGATATCTGATCACCCGACAATGCCGCTTTGAGCATGATCGCGCATTCGATACGTTTTTTCTGCAGAGCGCAGCCGATGGGATAATTCGCGTTGATATCCCCGCCGAAGTTCCAGGCGTTTGCCGCACAGCCGCCGCTGCAGTAATATCTCGCAAAACAGCTGCGGCATTCCTCTCTGGTGTAAACATTGCTCGCAAGGAACTTTTCACGGATGTCCTGTCTCGTGATCCCTGTGAACACATTGCCCATCACAAACGCTTCGTTGCCGACAAACTGGTGGCAGGGATACAGATCCCCCGAAGGCGTGACGCCCAGATACTCACATCCCGAGCCGCAGCCCGAAAGCCGTTTGGCTACGCACGGTCCTCCCTCCAGATCGATGTTGAAATGGAAAAAGGAAAAAGGTCTGCCCTTCCGGTGGCAGTCCAGGTAGATCTCCGCAAGCTTATCATACTCCTCAAGGAGCTTCGGGATGTCCTCCTCGCGGAGCGCATATGGCTCGGACGGATCCGCCACCACCGGTTCCACGGAGATCTGCGTAAATCCGAGATCGGCCAGATGCTTTACATCTTCTGAAAAATCCAGGTTTTCCCGTGTAAAGGTGCCGCGGACGAAGTAGCGTTCGCCGCCGCGGGATCTGGCCACTTCCAGATATTTGGGGACGATCCGGTCATAGACACTTTCGGTCTTTCCGGCCTCTGCTGTTCCCGCCCCCCTCCACGGGCGCATCCTGTCATTGATCTCGCGTCTCCCGTCGATGGACAGGACAATGTTGTCCATCTCGCGGTTCGCGAACTCCAGGATCTCATCATTCAGAAGCGTTCCGTTCGTCGTCAGGGTGAAGCGGAAGTGCTTGTTATTTGCCTCTTCCAGAGATCTGCCGTAGCGGACGGTCTCTTTCACCATTTCCCAGTTCAGGAGCGGCTCACCGCCGAAGAAATCCACCTCCAGATTTCTCCTCGATCCGGAATTCTTAACAAGAAAATCAAGCGCAGCACGGCCGACCTCAGCCGGCATGAGCGCCCTCTGTCCCTGATACTCGCCCTGTCCCGCAAAACAGTATCTGCAGGCGAGATTGCAGTCATGCGCGACATTGAGGCACAGCGCCTTGACTACGGTCTGCCTGTTCTTAAAGGCAGTGGCATATTTCTCGTAGGGATCTTCCGTATAGAGCTGTCCCTGCTCACGCAGTGTGAGGATCTCGAGGAGCGCCTCCCCGAGAAGCTGATCGATATCCGTATCACCTGCGTCCGCTATGGCGACCGCAAGTGCCGCTGCGATCTCCTCACCGGGCTGTGACAGCAGTTCCTGAACAAGCTGCAGACTCAGAGCATCCGGCTGATCACCGTCATTTTCCGTCTGAGCCGCTGTTCCGAACCTGCGGATGAGCCTCTGTTCTACCTCAGGGATCAGCGTATAGGTCAGTGCATCCGGAAGATGTACCGCGCCGCTGTTGACATCAAGTACGATATGAATCCCGTTGCTTTGGTAGGCGTGGATCATCTGCGCGGCAGTCCGGTCTTATTTCTTCAGCTGTTCGCAGCTCTGGTTGCCGACCGTGCAGCTGGTCTTGCAGGCCGACTGGCAGGACGTCTGGCACTCGCCGCAGCCGCCCTTCTTGGCGGATTCCTGAAGATTTCTCGTGTTCAGTGTCTTAATGTGCTTCATGTCTTTCCTCCTTTATTATGCATGGATATGCACAATCTTTGGTATTTTAGCATAAGCGCCGAATCGGGTCAAATACTTTTCTCTTCCGCCGGTTCCTCCGGTGGCTTTACTGTCTGGATCTGAACCTTGAGGATCCGGTTCTGACGGATCCCCTTTGCTCTGAGCGTCGTTCCGTCCGCAAGAGTCACCGTCTCATTGTCCCTGGGCAGGCGCTCGAGTTTCTCGATCATCATGCCGCCGACGGAATCATAATCCTCCGAGGTAAACTCGGTGCCGATCGCGTCATTCAAGTCGGTCAGCTTGACATTGCCCTTAACCATGTATTTGCCGTTTCCGAGATCCCGGATCATCTCCTTTTCATCCGAATCATATTCATCCCGCAGTTCACCGACGATCTCCTCGAGCAGATCCTCCAGTGTGATCATGCCGACCGTACGGCTGAATTCATTGAGGACAAACGCGACGCTCTTGGACCTGGCCCGCATCTCGCCGAGCAGCTCGGATGTCTTTTTGAATTCCCATGTAAAATGCGCCTCGCGGAGCAGATCTCTTACCTTGAACTCCGCGCGGTCCTTGATAAAAATGAAATCCTTGATATTGATCAGACCGATGATATTGTCATTGTCTCCGTCATAGACCGGAAGTCTCGTATACATATCCTGCCGAAAGCTCTTGAGCACCTCGCCGTAATCCGCGTCCACGGAGACGCAGCTCATATCGATCCTCGGGATCATGATATCCTTGGCGACCGAATCGGAAAAATCGAAGACATTGTTGATGATCTGCTTCTCACCGCTTTCGATCACGCCGTCCTCATGACCCAGATCGACGTAGGTTTTGAGCTCCGTCTCTGTCATGGCGTTTCTGGCGTTGGGATCGATCCGGAAGAGCTTCAGGATCAGATCTGTCAGAAAATTGAGGATCGCGATCACCGGTGTGAGCAGGAACATCACCGCCAGGATGATATGCGCGTAGGCGAGCGCGAGCTTTTCCGCGTAAACCCTGGCGACTGTCTTGGGCACGATCTCCCCGAACACAAGTACCAGAAATGTCAGGATCCCGGTGCCGACACCGATGAACGCACTTCCGAACGTATCGGTCACGAGGACCGTCACAAGCGCGGAAGCTGCCAGGTTTACAATATTGTTGCCCACAAGGATCGCGGAGATCATCTTGGGATACCGGTCAAGGATCCGCAGCACGCTGACACCGCGTTTGTTCCCGTCACGGACGAGAGCCTCGATCCTGACGCGTCCGACCGTCATATAAGCCGTTTCCGCCGACGAAAAAAAGGCCGACAGGACAAGCAGCAGAATGATCGCGATGATCTGTACCGTATTCACAGACAGACTCCTTTACTTAAAGAATTCGCGGAAGTCGGTATACCCCTGTGCGGCCAGCTGTTCCTTCTGAAACTTCCGGTTCTTGTTCATTCGGACCACAAGTGTCTGATCTCCGGCTTTCCTGGCTTCTTCCGCCTGTGCGAGCGCCTCTCTCGTCTGCTGTGCTGACAGTCCCTTTTCCAGCAGGAACGCCTGCTTCTTTCCCTGGGAAGGGATCTGAAAACCGCGCTCCGTCAGCAGGAGAAGGATCCGCTCAAATCCGATGGAAAAACCGCAGGCGGGAACATCCTGTCCCGTGAACTTGCCCACCATTTTGTCATATCTTCCGCCGCCGCCCGCGCTGGCACCGAATTCAGGCATGGAGATCTCAAAGATCGTGCCGGTGTAATAGCTCATTCCGCGCACCAGCGTCGGATCGAACACCAGGGCAAAATCCGCCGATTTTGCTTTTTCTACACAGTCAATGATCTCGAGCAGGTTTTCGGCGCAGCCTTCTTCCAGGCAGTCGCCGAGCGTATCCCCAAGATATCTGATGCTCTCCTCTCCGGATTTCCCGTCAAGCGCGGCGAAAAGCGAAAGATATTTGTCCGCCGCGTCCCTGGCAAAACCGGAGTCGATCAGTTCCTGCCGCACGCCGCCTGTTCCGATCTTGTCCATCTTGTCAAGGATGATGAAAACCTCATCATAATCCTCTTCGGCAAAGCCGCTGTAATAGGCCATCGCCTTAAGCAGTCTGCGGTCGCCGATCCTGACCTCAAAGCCGGAGAAGCCCAGATTATCCAGTGCCTTCGTTGTCGCGAGGATCAGCTCGATCTCGGCCAGATTGGAGGGGTCGCCCAGAATGTCGATATCACACTGAACAAACTGACGGAACCGTCCCTTCTGCGGTCTGTCTGCCCGCCACACGGGTCCCATCTGCAGTGCTTTGAAAGGGCTGGGCAGCTCCGCCTGATGTGCGGAGTAGAAACGTACGAGCGGCACCGTCAGATCGTAGCGCAGTCCCTCGTCTGTGAGATCCTCCGGCGTTCTGGCTTCATCCAGTTTCAGCTTTTCCCCTCTTTTGAGAATGCGGAAGATCAGCTTCTCGTTCTCACCGCCCTGTTTGCTGTTCAGATTGGCAAGCGACTCCACCGCCGGCGTTTCGATCTGCTGGAATCCATAGGACGCGTAGGTCCTGCGGATCACATCCGTCACATAACCGCGCAGTTCCGCCTCCTGCGGCAGTACATCCTTCATGCCCGTCACGGGCTTTTTGATCAGATTCATGATACCTCCTGTTCAGTAATGCCTCACAACCTCAAATCGCTCATAGCGGATCCCGGGTTCACCCTCGCGGATCCCGCCCTTTTCCCGGGCGATCCTCACCTGCTCCTCGATCGTGTCTACACCGTCGAGGTTCGGAAGAAGGAGTCCCCGCTTTGCTCCGCAGCTCACGATAACACCGTACCGTTTGACATCCAGTTCGTCTGTGGATCCGATCGGTTCCGTTTCCCCGAGCACATCCACACTGATCTCCAGATCGTCGAGTTCCGGGATCTGGACCGGAAAGAACCGGGGATCGCGTACAGCGGCGCTTACGGCGTTCTGTATGATCTCCTCGGCGACATTCTCCGCCGTCGGTCCGATGGTGCCGATACAGCCGCGGAGCTGTCCGTGCCGGTGCAGAGAGACAAAGGCTCCTGCCTGTCTTGTCAGCATTTCTTCGGGCACCTCGCCGTCATAGTTTTCCAGTTTCAGCACTTCGCCCGTACGGACGTAGGACTCGAGAGAAGCACGGGCCAGCCGCACATAGGCGTCGGCTCGTTCCTTAAGTTCTTCAATATGCGCTTTTCTGCGCTGTTCAAAAGCGTTGATCATTTTTCTGCCGTCGTCCTCCCCGGTCACGCGGTAAGTGCAGACGCCGTATCCCACACCGAATGTGTCCTCATGTGAAAGCTGTCTGGTTTCCAGCGCCATGCCGTCCAGTGCGCCCGCCATGATGGTAAAGGCGCGATGGCCGCACTCCGCCGCTTTGTCCAGAAACACCTCATCAAAGTCAAAGAGTCTGTCAAAGGCAGCCGCCCCCATGACCTCCATGATCCGGCGGTCATACTCGGGTCCCTCCGGAGCGAAGCCGTACGGTCCCTCCGCCCGGCATTTGTGGGAAAGATCCCCGCTTCCGATAAAGGCCGCTTTTCTTCCCAGGGCATTCACCGCCTCTTTGATGCACTTCCCGAAACGATAATGATCCTCGAGGGAAAACCCGGAAAGCGAGATCCTGACAACACTGACCCGGCTGAGGTCCATCTTTTTGCCCAGAAAATACAGGGGGATCATGGTCCCATGATCCAATGCGGGTTCGCGGTCGCCGAGGGGACCGGCAGAAATTCCCGCCTGCTCCGCCTTCTTTGTGATCTCCCTGACCAGCTCCTCGTCATAGGTGACGGAAAACTTCACCTCGGGAGCGCGGAAAGCCTTCATGGAACCGGTTGCGCCCCGTCCCGGCGAGATGTGGAAATAGTCTCCGTACAGGATACTGTGCGGGCTCGCGATCAGAAGCACCTCGGGAGAAAGGTGCGCGATCATCTCCGCGGCCTGTTCATAAGCCTCTGTGGTTGCCCGGATCTTTTCCTCTTCGCCTCTGCCGACCTCCGGCAGGATGATCGGCGGATGAGGTACCATGACTGCACCGGTGATCATCGCTTTCTCCTCCTTAACTCATCCATCGCATCGGATTGCTGATGGCCCTGGCTCTTGCAAGGATATCCGCCTCATTGGCAGCAAGATAAGCCGAGAGCTGCTCCATTTCCTCCTCGGAAAAGCCTTTGCTGCGGTCGATCCTGCCGCCGGGAACGATCCCCTCGGCAATATCCTTTTCGCCTCCGCGGACACCCGGCCGTTCAAACTGGACGCGGACGATCCGTTTGCCGCTCTTATCGTGCACGAAGGCACTGAAGGTCATTTTGCATTCCCGGTTATCCAATACTTCTACATCCTCCCGATCACAGCTGTTCCCCTCTCAAAAGCCCGGAAACAGGCATCCTCACTTTATCATAACCGCGCCTTGCTTTCAACAGCAGTATGTCAGCCCTCCTGCTCCGGTTCGGGTTCCGGCGCTGGTTCAGGCGCAGGCTCCGGCGCAGGTTCTGCTGCCGGTTCGGGTGCGGCGGGCTGCGCTTCCTGTTCCGCAGGTGCCGCTTCCGGGTTCTCCTCAGCCGCGGGCTCCTCTGTCTTCTGCGGCGCCGGCTTTGCTTCCGCCCCGCCGGGCTCCAGTTCTGCCGTCACGGTGATATAGCCCTGTCCGTCAACCTCAATGCCGCGTGAGATGTTCTGAATATAGGAAAATGCACTGTCATCGATGTCCGTGAGGGCATTCGAAGCGTGGGTCGGCAGGATCCGATAGCGCGTCTCACCGTTTCCTGAGATCGTCACCTCAACACACCCGCCGGCACCGGTGCCCATATTGCTGTTGAAGATATAGTTGCCGAGACTGTAGAAAATGGGTTTCCCATGGTAGAATTCGATCGGCTGCAGACAGTGGCTGTGCATGCCGATCACGGCATCCGCGCCCGCATCGATGAAGCGGTGGCCGTCATTTCTCTGGTACTGCGTGAGGTTGATCGTTTTTTCGATCCCCCAGTGCACCATCACGAACAGATAATCCACCTGCTGCCTGCCCGCTGTGATGGCATTCAGCAGATCCGTCTCATCATAAAAGCAGAACTCGCCCGGCTGCTGGGTCTTCACATTCCAGTCGACCGAAGGGATCACGTGACTCGCCGCGAGAAAACCGATCTTTCTTCCGGCCGCATCGGTCTTGATGACCAGCTTGGAGGCCTCCTCCAGAGAGTTTCCGGCGCCCGTGAAATCGATCCCCGCGTCGGTCAGTGTCGTAAAGGTATCCGACAGCGCGGTCTTTCCGTAGTCCAGCACGTGGTTATTGGCAAGCCCCGCGATGTCAACCCCCATGTCATTCAGGAGCTTCACATAGGAAGGATCCACCCGGAACGTGAACTGCTTCTCCATGTTTTTCTCTCCGCGGGTGGAAAAGCAGAATTCGTTGTTGATCATCGTGTAGTCGGCGTCACGCATCACAGCGTGCAGGCGCTCGGTGACAACGCCGTTCACACCGCCGGCATCATATTTGCCCTGTACCGACGGGCTGATCTCCACATCGCCGGTAAAAACCAGTTTTGTATCAGCGATCACCGGTTCTTCCTGTGCGGCTTCCACAACCCCTGAAGTGCCATCGTCCTGTTCCGCCGCGTCAGGGGCCGCTGCCGGTGTATCCGCCACGGTCTCCTCCGTCACGGCAAGATCACCGCCGGCGTCAGCTGCAGAAGCGATCTCCTTCTTTTCCGTTTCCTCAAAGACTACGGGAGCCTGTGCAGGCTCATCCGGCTTCTGCCGCCCGTTTTCCCGGATCACGAACACCGCCGCAAGCACCACGAGGATCACAACAGTACCGATAAGTATCCCGATCGCTTTCTTCATTTCTCCTTCATCCTCTCTGATCACTCAGTAATTTCACCGGACAGTATAGTATAACACAAATCGTGTCAGACAGGAATCAGCAGAAAACGGGTACCGGGGTTGCCTCAATCATCTCAGGCGAAAGTATCCTCCCTCCTGGCAGAGGATCCCTGAGGCGCACAGCCTCAGCAGCATTTCCATCAGCTCCGGGATCCCCGGACAGGTTCCCCGTTGCGAGAGCTCATCGGCAAGCACGGCAACAGAAGCGGCATGATTGGCTAAGATCGCAAGGATATTCTGCTCCGCGTCAGATGCTGCCTCCGCCGGCTCCTCAGACAGCGCATCATCCCCGGCACCGGAACTCCTCTCTCCTGCCTTCTTCTTCCGGATCTTTTCCGGAAAAAGAGTTCCCAGGACATCCCCGGAACAGGTGGCGATGGAGGCACCCTCGCGGATGAGCTGATGACAGCCGTCACTGAGCGCGTCGGTGATCCGCCCCGGGATGGCAAAGATGTCCCTGCCCTGGTCGAGCGCCATCTCCACCGTGATCAGCGTCCCGGACCGGCGTCTGGCCTCTATGACGAGAAGTGCGTCACAGAACCCGCTGATCAGACGGTTGCGCATCGGAAAATGCTTCGGGAGCGGCTTCATCCCGACCGGCTGCTCCGAGATGATCCCGCCCCGGCCGGGGAGGTGTTCATACAGATCCCTGTTTTCTTTTGGGTAGCAGATATCCACGCCGCTTCCCAGAATTGCATAGCTCCTCCCGCCCGCCGAGATCGCCGCGCGCTGTGCGAGTCCGTCGATCCCGACCGCCATACCCGAGATGACCTGTGCTCCGCCGACGGCCAGATCCCGTCCGAACTGCTCCGCCATCCGCCTGCCGTAATCGGAGCACTGCCTGGCTCCGATCACCGCCACCGCAGGGATGTCGGGATCCGGGAGACTTCCCAGCCAGGTGAGTCCGAAGGGAGGATCCGGGATATGCCGGAGCTTTTCCGGATAGTCAGAAAGCGGCAGTGCCGTAAACTGTGCTCCGCTCCGCAGAAGCACCTCATAGACCTCCTCCGGCGTCTTCTCACGGATATACTGCGCATACTCTTTGCGGGATCCGGTCCGGATGAATTCCACCGTCCTTTCCCGCCTGTGATAGACCTCCCGGGGGCTCCCAAGGCGTGCGATAAGATCCATGCCGCTTTTGGAGCCTATCCCCGGTGCCGCGAACATCCAGTACAGATACTTGTTTTCTTCTCTGTCCATGATCAGTCTCCTTCCCCTTTTCCGGCCCAGTATCTCGAATCTGTCATGCGATAGCCGGCAGCCTCGATCAGATGCTTCTTCTCCACCTTTATGCTCGCCTCCAGATCCGCGATCGTCCTTGCGATGCGCAGCACCTTGTGGTATGCGCGCGCACTTAGATCCATCGCCTGAAACAGGGATTCCAGCAGTTTTTCCTCTTCCTCGTTCAGAGGGCAGAACCGCCGCAGCTCTTCCGGTCCCATCTGGCTGTTGAACATAAGCTTCGTCCCCGCAAAGCGTTCCTCCTGGATCCGTCTGGCGGCCAGGACCCGTTTTCTGATCTCGGCGCTCGACTCTCCGCCTGCGTCCCTGCTCAGTCTCAGCTCGCTGACCTCCACACGGGGTGCCTCCACACAGATGTCGATCCTGTCGAGAATGGGACCGGAGATATGTCCCAGATATCTGCTGATCTGGCTCTGCGTACAGCGGCATTTATTCCTGTCCGGATAATAGCCGCAGGGGCAGGGATTCATCGCGCAAAGAAGGACGATGCTGGCCGGATACGAACTGATCCCGCTCGTCCGTGAGAGCTGCACCCGCTTTTCCTCGAGCGGCTGTCTGAGCAGATCCAGCGTCTCCCTGCGGAATTCCGGCAATTCATCCAGGAACAGGACGCCCCGATGCGCCAAGGAGAGCAGCCCAGGGCGCGGATTGTTCCCTCCGCCGATGAGCGCCGGACCGGTCGTACTGTGATGCGGGGCAATGAACGGCCGCTTCGTGATCAGAGCCGTCTCATTGTCCAGGAGGCCGGCAACACTGTATACCGCGGACACCTCCAGTGCTTCCTCCCTGGACAGGGGCGGAAGGATCCCCGGGATCCTGCGGGCGATCATGCTCTTGCCCGAACCCGGCGGTCCGATCAGGAGCAGATGATGAAAGCCTGCTGCGGCGATCTCCGCGGCGCGCCGCACCGCAAGCTGCCCCCGCACATCCGCGAAATCCTCTGTGCTCTCCTCCAGATCCCGGGCGAACAGGGCATCCACATCCATCACAGCAGGCGGGATGATGCTGTCCCATTCTTCCTCAGCCGCCTGAAGCCAGAGAACAGCCTCTGCGATCGTCCGTACGCCGACGATCCGCATCCCCTCCACAACCGCTCCTTCCATGGCATTCTCATAAGGAACCATGCACGTCCGGATCCCGGCCTGGGCGGCCTTTGTCACGATGGGCAGGATTCCTCTGGCTCTGTGCACTTCGCCGTCGAGTCCGAGTTCCCCGATGATGAGCGTATCCGCGAGAGAAGCAGCCTCCAGCTGTCCCATCGCGCATAAGAGTCCCACCGCGATCGGCAGATCGACCGAAACGCCGCTCTTCCGGATCGCCGCCGGCGAGAGATTGACCGTGATCCGCATCGGCGGGACAGGATACCCCGCGTTCTTGAGCACGACCCGCACACGCTCCCCTGCTTCCTTGGTGTCCCCGGAGACATCTCCCACCATGGAAAATGACGGCAGGCCGCTGGCGGCATCCACTTCCACGCGCATCAGATAGCTGCTGATGCCGCGCACGCCGCCGGATATGACTGTAGATAACATGTTTTCACCTCCTTGATCGTTACTTCTTGGCAGATGTTTTCTTCCGTGCTATGATTAATTCGATGTGTTTCAGAAACAGGCATTTTGCCGGGAAAGGAGCTGTATATGTTCAAACAGATCGATCTTGCCTATGATAAGAACGCACTTGAGCCGTCCATTGACACGGTGACCATGGAGACCCATTACGGCAAACACCACGCCGCCTATACCAAGAATTTCAACGATGCCGCAGAGAAAGCCGGACTTGCCGGAAAGAGTGTCGAAGAGATCCTCGGGAATCTTTCCTCTGTGGAAGACGAAGCACTTCGCAGGGCGCTGCGCAACAACGGCGGCGGATTCTACAACCACAATCTGTATTTCCAGACGATCTCTCCCGATGGACAGCGTGCGCCTGAGGGCCCTCTTGCCGAAGCGATCGACCGGGATTTCGGCAGTTTTGACGCTCTTAAGGAAAAACTCGCTTCCCTCGCAGCCGCGCAGTTCGGCTCCGGCTGGTCCTTCCTCTCGGCAGACAAAGACGGAAAGCTCTATGCTACCGCTTCCCCCAACCAGGATAACCCGATCAGTGAAGGCACGGGCCGTATCCCGATCGCCTGTGTGGATGTCTGGGAACATGCCTACTACTTAAAGTACAAGAATCTCCGCGCGGACTACATCGCGGCCTATATGGCCCTCATCGACTGGGGCATCGTCGGTGAGAATTACGCCAGAGTGACCGGCTGACCATGAAGATCTTCTTTTCCGATCTGGACGGCACGCTGCTGGATCATGCCAAGAAAATCGGGGATCGTACCCGCCGCGCATTGGAAGGCTTCATCGATGCCGGCGGGTACTTCGCCGTCTCCACGGGACGTGCCATGGAAAGCGCCATGGCGATACAGAAGGAACTCGGACTGTTCTACCCGCGCACCTTTCTGATCGCCTATAACGGTGCGCAGATCTATGACTGTGACAGAAAAAAGTCCATCTACCGGATCGGCATCGACAGAGAGCTCGTGGGCAGGATCTTTGCCCTGGCGGCAAAGCACCGCGTTCATATCCATACCTACAATGACATCGATATCGTGAGTCCCCCCGTGATGGATGAGCAGGACGCCGCGTGCATCGACTACTACCGGCACGCCATTCACTCTCCGCTTCTGTTCACGGAGGATGTGCTCTCTCATCTGCCCTTTCCTCCGGGCAAATGCATCGCGATCGAGCTCAAAGACCTTGATAAGCTGGAAGCCTTTCGGAAAGAGCTGGAGCCGATGGTCAGCGATACGCTGACTCTGCTCTACTCCTGTCCGAACTATCTGGAAATCTTCAGAAAAGAAGCCGGAAAAGGAGCCGGTCTGAAGAATCTCTGTGAATACCTGCACATCCCGCTGTCGGAAGCCATGGCGGCAGGTGATGAAGAAAACGATCTGTCAATGATCCAGGCGGCCGGTTTCGGCATCGCCATGAAGAACGGCAATCCGCTCCTGTTTGACAAAGCGGACGCGGTAACAGAAGAGGACAATGACCATGACGGTCTGGCGTCCTATCTGGAAAAGTTCAGGCCATAAGCCCCGTGTCCCCAAATGGGGATTTCAGCTCACCGGGGCTCAGCCCTCAACGATCAGATATCTGCCGTCTCCGACCTCAAAGACTTCAGACATTTCAAGAGGCCCGTCTCCGCCGGTATCCATTCCTTCCTCGCGGAAGTACTCATCCACTTCCTCGGGGGAATCCAGTACGACCGCCATACAATCCGAGAGGAAAGCCTCTGCTTCCTCCGGAGTTGATGCGACCTCCTCGGAGAAAAGCTGTCCCTGCTTTTCCAGGAAACATTGAAGAACTGCGTCGTCGTATTCGTGCATAATGTACCTCCGATGTCAGCGATGGCGTCTTCACATTTCTACATCAGAGAGTTCTCACGCAAAACCCGGTAAAGCGCGGCGATCGGAAGGCCGACCACATTGTGGTAGCTTCCGCGGATCGCCCGGACATATACGCCGAAACGCCCCTGGATCGCGTATGAGCCGGCCTTGTCATCCGGCTCCCCGGTGGCCACATAGGCGTCGATCTCCTCCGGGGACAGATCTGCGATATCCACTTCCGTGCACTCGGCGAAGGTGATCTCCCGCCGTCTGCCTCCCGCCGGGATACTGATCAGCGTCACGCCGGTCCACACCTCATGTGTATGTCCCGACAGAAGCCCCAGCATTCGCGCCGCATCCGCACGATCCGTGGGTTTTCCGAGGATCTCTCCCTTTAATGATACAACAGTATCCGCGCCGATGACAAGCAGATTATCTGTGATCTTTTCATCCCCGAAAATGCCCTCATTTCCCGGCTCTGTAAGACGCCGTGCCACCTCATGCGCCTTCTGGGCGGACAGAAAACGGACCGTCTCCTCCGGCGTCCTGTCGCCCGGCTCTTCCTCTCCCTCGGCAGGTATCACGGTAAAGGAAAAACCGGCCTGCGTCAGGAGTTCCCTGCGTCTGGGCGACGCGGAAGCCAGGATCATCTTTGTATTCACTCCCGGTTTCACAGAGAAAGCCCCCCGTTCTCCTCGATCACCGCATCTCTCAGGGTGCAGTATTTTACCCCGTCCTCTTCATAGATATCGTAAGTGCCGACAACCGTGATCTCATCATCCACCTCGGGGAAATCCTCGGGATAGTTCATGGTCCCCATGTCCCTTGGTTCAAACTCGATCCCCTGCCTGCAGCAGGCTGCCGCATCGGAGATAAAGCAGGTCAGATAGATCTTCTTTGTGGTCTCATCCTGATATACGTTGTAATTGCCATGCATACGGATCGATTTTCCGATGTACTTGTCCGGGTACATCAGCATGTTATAGACCTCGGAATACACCATGGTGCTGTTCAGGATCGTGAGATCCACGTCGACATCACAGTCCTCGGGCATCTCTGCCATGGGGAAGCCGTCCCCGGTGTCCGTCAGATCGACCTGCTGCCAGTCTCCTACTTCACCGTATGCCTCCGGATCATCGGCAAGAATGGGATCTTCCACGCCTGCCTCGTCCGCGATGTCCCGCACCAGTGCGAGGACCTCCGGATCCACCTCATCCGCGCCGTCATCAGGGACCTGAGAAGCAGCCGCACCCGCGTCGTCTGCCGGTCCCCAATCCGCCTCTGCGGCTCTCTGCTCCAGGACTTGATCCACCGCTGAACCCTGCTCCTGTGAATGAGCAGAGCTCCCGGCCGAGCCGCATCCGGTCATCAGCACGGATAGCAGGAGCAGCACTGCAGCAGCGCGTGCCTGTGTCAGACCGTTCATTTCTTCGGATTTATTGTTCATGCAGCTCCTTTACGCATGCCTGAAAAAGACAGAGCCAAGAATCGTACAGACAGCAAAGATAAGAACATCCACCGCAACGATCGTGGATCCCACCGGTGTCGCGGCCGCGATGGAAAACAGCAAGCCGATCAGCGCTCCCGTGACGGACAGAACGGCCGAGCAGACCGTGACCGACTTGAAACTGTGAAAGATCCGCATCGCCGAAAGCGCCGGAAAGATCACCAGTGCCGAGATGAGGAGCGACCCCACGAGGTTCATCGCAAGCACGATGATCACAGCGATGATCACGGCGATCAGCAGATGATACCGTTCCACCCTGGTACCGGTGCTGCGTGCGAAGTTTTCATCAAACGTCACATCAAAGATTCTGTTGTAGAAAAACAGGAACAGGAACACGACGATGACAGAAAGGATCACACAGAGCCATACATCAGAGAGCTGGAGCGTCAGGATCGATGTGGATCCGAACAGGGTACTGCAGACATCCCCGGAGATATTCGAAGATACGGGCCAGACGTTCATCAGGAGATAACCGAACGCCAGCGCCCCCACAGAGATCATGGCAATGGCGGCATCTCCCTTGATCCTGGCATTCTGCCCCGACCTGAGCAAAAGGACTGCACAGATCACGGTCACCGGGAGGACCAGGATCGTCTGGTTGGTCATCTTGAGCACACTCGCGACCGCCATGGCACCGAACGCCACATGCGAGAGGCCGTCACCGATGAACGAAAAACGCTTGAGCACGAGCGTCACACCCAGAAGTGATGAGCACAGCGCGATCAGGATCCCGACGATCATGGCGTACCGGACAAACGGATACTGAAGATATTGAAAGATCCTGGCAAAACCCTCAGCCATTGTCATCCTCCGCGCTGCCGGATGCCTGTTCCTGAACCAGGAAGCTCCTGCCGACGCCGCTCACTCTGTACCGCTCAGTGGTCCCGAAAAACACTGTACGCCCGATGTGCAGGATATGACTCGCATAGCGCACTGCCGCCGCGATGTCATGGGAGATCATGATGATCGTGATCCCCTCCCGGTGCAGACCGTCGATCAGGCTGTACAGATCCGCCGTGACTTTGGGATCAAGGCCGGCCGTCGGCTCATCCATGAGAAGCACTTTGCGGGTCGCGCAGAGAGCACGCGCGAGCAGAACACGCTGCTGCTGTCCGCCGGAGAGCTCCGGAAAACAACGTTTGGAAAACTGCAGTATTCCCAGTTTTTCCATGGTCTGATTTGCCAGTTCCCGCTCAGCGGCATTATAGAAAGGGCGGATCCCCTTTCTGCCCTGACAGCCCGAGAGCACGATCTCCCGGACAGACGCGGGGAAATCCTTCTGTATGCTGGACTGCTGGGGGAGATAACCGATCTCGGTCGGCGCGAGCCCGTCGCCCAGCGTGATCTCTCCAGAAACCGGCTGCTGCAGATGCAGGAGTGTGCGGATGAGAGTGGACTTACCGGAGCCGTTTTCCCCGACAATACAGAGATAATCGCCCGCGCTCACCGAAAAGGTGAGTCCCGCGGCAACAGCTTCTCCGTCATAGCCAACGGCAAGATCCTTACAGGTGATCAGCGCCATTTCGTTCCCTCACTGGGCACCGCGTCCGCCGTCGGGCGCCTTGATCTGCCTGGGGCTGTCACCGCTGCATTTTTCACACAGCCCGTAAAACACCGTACGGACCGGGTCCAGCGTAAAGCGGTGATGCTCGGCCAGATGACCCTGAAACGTCTCGATCTCTTCACAGTGAAGATGGATCAGTGCGCCGCATTTTTCACATTTGCAGTGGAAACAGGGAGCCGCTTCCTCGTGTTCCCTGCTCTCTCCGATATACTCGAAGCAGGCGGGGGTCCCTGCATCGATATGATATTTCTGGACGATCCCTTCATCGACCATGCGCTCTATCTGCCGGTAGACCGTAGTCGTCCCGATGGCGTCGCCCTCTGCCCGAAAATGATCACAGATATCATTTACGGTAAAATGCTTTCCGGACAGAGACGTAAGATAAGCAAGCAGTCTCTCCCTCTGTCTGGTCTTATATCCGGTTTTGAAATCAGAATTCATTTTCATTTTCGCCATTCTAATGCAGAAACCGCGCTATGTCAATGCAAAAAGAATAAAATAAAAATGAAATTCGTTTTCAAAAGCAGTTGACAGGAAGAGAAAATTCCCATATAATCTTCCTCGCACAAATTGAAAATGGTTTTCATTTTCGCATTGATCACGTATTATTTAAGGAGGCAATCATGAACAGGACAAAAACAGGCAGCCACATCCTCACACGGATCTTTGTGATCCTGAGTGTATTATCCCTTACAGCCGCACTCTCCGGCTGCACCCAGGCATCAGCCGGGCAGGAAAGCGCGGAAAAAAGGCTCTCCGTCGTCACGACCATCTTTCCCGAATATGACTGGGTACGGAGCATCGCCGGAGACCGGGCGGAGTCAATGGATATCACCCTGCTCCTTGACAATGGTGCCGATCTCCACAGCTACCAGCCGACAGCTGATGACATTCTGAAGCTCTCTTCCGCCGATCTGTTCATTTATGTCGGCGGCGAATCGGACGCCTGGGTCGATGATGCTCTGAAGAATGCTGTCAACAAAGACATGGTCGTCATAGATCTGCTGGACACTCTCGGCGATCGCGTCCGCGAAGAAGAGATCGTGGAAGGCATGGAAGCCGAAGAAGAACCTGAAGAGGAAGAAGGACCCGAAGAGGAAGAAGGACCCGAATACGACGAGCATGTCTGGCTGTCACTGAACAACGCTTCCATCCTCTGCGGCGCGATCTCGGACGCAATGCAGAAACTCGATCCGGATCATGCGGATATCTACAGGAAAAACTGTGCTTCCTATCAGGAAAAACTCTCTGCCCTGGACAGCCGCTACCGCGAGATGGTAAACGCCGCGCCGCGTGATACGATCCTGTTCGGTGACCGTTTTCCGTTCCGTTACCTGACGGAGGATTACGGACTGAAATACTATGCCGCCTTTGTGGGCTGCTCCGCGGAGACCGAGGCGAGCTTCGAGACCGTTGTCTTTCTGGCCGGCAAGATGGATGAGCTCTCTCTGCCCGCGATCCTCGTGATCGACGGCAGTGACCAGCGCATCGCAGGGACGATCCGGGATAACACCGCCGCCGGGGATCAGCAGATCCTGGTAATGGATTCCCTGCAGTCCACGACTGCCGCGGATATCGCGAACGGCACCACGTATCTGAGCGCTATGGAATATGATCTCGCAACTCTGTCCCTTGCGCTTCAGTAACCTGCCCATATCCCGCGGGAATATCAGAGAATTGCGCTTCGCGGCGCAAAGTGATATAATGCCTTCATTCACAGCAGCATGCAGTTGACAGAACTGTCCCATCTATCGTTCGTACTATTGTAAGAAGTAAGGAGATGCTCTGAGATGTTGGTCAATCCCGAAGACAAGGTCGACAGCAAACTGGAAAAAAAGATCAAAGAAAACGCGAACAAGATGAAGCCCTATATTCCGTTCTGTGTCCTGGCGCTCATCATGTTCATCGTTTTCAGATACTGGGATGACGCTGTCCATTTTGTCGACCTGGTTCTGGGCGCATCCTCTGCCCTGATCATCGGTATGATCATCGCGTTCCTGGTGAACATCATCATGAGCATGTACGAATCGGGGCTGAAAAAGCTCACCCGCGGAAAGATCAAGCATGGACTCTCACGTACGATCGGCCTGATCGCTTCGTTTCTCACCGTGATCATCATCCTCGTCGGGATCATCGGGTTTGTCGTCCCTGAGCTGATCAACAGCGTCACGATGATGATCACCGCCATCAGCGACAGTGTTCCGGATATCCTGGAAGAGCTGATGAAGAACAAATACATCGGCCCTTATGCCGAAAAGCTCCTGCAGTCACTGCCCTCTGAGGACGAGATCGCAAGCACGATCCAGAGCATGGGCACCTTCATCCTGAACGGTGCGAGCGGTGCGATGGGCACGCTGATGAACTCCGCCGGAGCGCTCATTTCTATCGTAGCCAAAGTCGGTATCGGGATCTTCTTCTCGATCTACATCCTGGCCGGCAAGGAAAAGCTGTCCCGACAGTTCACCGGTCTGATCAACACCTATGTGCCCGGCAACGAGACCCTGCTGGCATTGATCAGGCTGCTCGGCAGAAACTTCCGCGGATACATCGTCGCGCAGGTGACGGATGCCTGCATCCTGGGATGCCTGTGCGCACTCGGCATGACGATCCTGCGGCTTCCGTACGCGGCGATGTCCGGCGTGATCATGGCCTTCTTTGCCCTGATCCCCATCATCGGTGCTTTCCTCGGCATGGCGATCTGCGCGTTCTTCATCCTCACGATCTCACCGACGCAGGCACTGATCTTCCTGATCTTTATCCTGTGCCTGCAGCAGGTTGATAACAACATCATCTATCCGCGCGTGGTCGGCAACAAGGTCGATCTCCCCGGCATGTGGGTCCTCGCTGCAGTCACGGTATTCGGCGGTCTGTTCGGTCTGGTCGGCATCATGTGCAGTGTGCCGATCACAGCAACGGCCTACAAGATCATCAAGGACGATTACCACAACAAAATGACGAACAACCCGCCTCCGGAGCCGAAGAAATAGACCAGTTAGTACATCTCTCTTCCTACGATCTTCTTCAGCTGTCTGGCAGTCACATCCGGATAGAGTTCCCGTATGCGATGTCCGATCCTCTGTGCGGACTGCTCTGGATCCTCGGAATAGGCTGACGTAACGATATCGCCCCAGATGTCCTCCGGGCGTGTCAGGATGGCGATCGACCAGCCGTAGGACTCACCGCGCCTGTTCTTCTTCTGCCGGAAATCCGTCACGCACAGGTAAGTCTCCATCTGCAGCCGGGTGATGGTTCCTTCGAAGCCTTTCTCCTTTCCTTTGCCGAATCCGGCCCTGTCCTTGATCTCATAGGAGAACAGCTCCGTACCCCCGCCTATGAACAGATCCATGATCTTCTTTTCACGGAGGGATGCTTTCTCATCATCCCAGCGGGCATCGAAGTCGTAACCGTCCCGGCGTGCGTTCACGAAATACGGCAGATATTCTGCCGAAATAAAACCGGCCTTTCCTTCGAAGAACTTGCCGTAAGCGGCCTGATGGCTTCTGGCGACGATCGCCCGCCATTCCCAGGGGTCGACATCGGGATCACCGCACCACCAGTCTTCCGGGCAGGTGTGCTCCTCCAGCGAAAAGCCCTCGATGCTGTTGCTGAACAGCGGGAGAAAACCGATCTGATCGACAAGCTGAACGACCTCTTCAGGCGAGTGCAGGCAGTCGGGAGCATCCCGATCCGGACCGTGCATGATCCATTCTCCGTTTTCAACTGCCATCTGCTCCTGCCCTCTTACGACTTTCCGTGAAAAGAAGATTTCTACATTTCCTCAATATGCAGTACATACTTCAGGGACGAAAGTGCCTCGATGATCTCCCTGTGCGACTTGTATTTCTTAAGCTCCGGAGATTCGATCGAGAGGGCGATCGAATAGACGCTGAGCTTTGATTCCCGGTAGGAGCGGTTAAGCTCGATATCGTCAATTTTGAGTCCCAGCCTGCGCAGTGTCGTGATAAATTCCCGCAGATAACTGCTCTCCTCCAGTTCCAGATGGATCTCGAAACGTTTGGAGTGCTCTCTGAGAAAATCCTCCATCCAGGGCATCATCGTCAGAGACAGAAGCAGCATCGCGGCCGCGAATACGCCGATCATATAGAACCCGGCTCCGCAGGCGAGGCCGATGATACAGCAGCCCCAGAGGGCCGCGGATGTTGTCAGCCCCTGAATCCGGTTTCTGGCGTTGCGGAACAGGGCATGGACACTGATCGACGCTCCTGCCACAAGGACCGCCGCGGAAAGTACATAGATGCCTCCCTGACCGCCGTTCGTGCTGATCTCCCCAAACTGCAGCATCTGCTCCGTGAGCATCGTCGCGCACGAGGCGACCGCCATGATCATAAATGTCCTGAGCCCGGCGGAGTGCAGTTTCAGCGACCGCTCACAGCCGATGACCGCGGACAGTGCCACGGCGAGGCAGATTCGCAGGATGATCTCTCCCGTCTGTGCGTTCATTTCTTATCCCCCTTCTTGCCGCCCCCGCCGTTTTTTCTGTGTTTCTTTCCGGAGGTCTTATCCTTGCCCTTTCCCCGGTCCTCTTTGACAAGATCCTCATAATGCTGCTCCGCTTCCTCGGAAAAGATCTGCTCGTCCATGTTTCCGGACTCCCCAGCCAGTTCCCGCTGGATCCTGTTGATCTGTGCGATCAGTTCCTCCACGGCGGAAGGCTTCTCCTCTCCTGCGGCCACCTCCGTCTGGCCGACGATCTGATCCAGATCGTTGGAATAAGATCCGGACAGATACAGAGCCACCTTGGCGCAGGCCGGACCGATGAGTTCGTAAAGCACGCTGGAAGCCAGGATGATCGTCTGCAGCGCCTTGCCGCTCGAGCCGCCCAGTGTCCTCGCTCCCAGTTCTGCCAAACCGATCGCGATACCGGCCTGCGGGATCAGAGCCAGTCCCAGGAACCTGCGCACCTTCGTTTCCGCGCGTACCGCCATGGATCCCAGGAAAGCGCCCGCATATTTTCCGATGATTCGCGCAGCAAAATAGCCGACACCGACCACGATCAGAGGAGATTCACCGATCGCGTCAGATGTCACAAACAGCGCCGAAAGATCAAAGGAAATCCCGGATCGGACAAAGAACAGCATCAGGATCGGCGGATTAAAATACCCCAGCTGCCTGAAGAGCCGTTCGTCATCCGTGAGATTGATATAGACCATGCCCATCGTCATGCAGCCCAGAAGCGGCGAGGTTTCAAAAATGGCACATACCCCGCAGAAGGTGAAGAGCATCGTGACGGCGATGATCAGCCGGTTGTCCGTGGAGTGGCGCATCTTCATGATGACCGCTGTAGCAGCGCCGAAGAGACCGCCGAGAACCATGGCCGCAAGACACACGGCTACCGGGCGCAGGGTGCTGACGGCATCGATCCCGGCCCCATGGATGGTCGCCGTAGTGATGGAGATCGCCACACTGTACGCAAGCAGTCCCAGGATATTATCCACTGCAACGACCTGCAGCAGCGTGTCGACAAAAACCCCTTTCGCGTGGACCTGCCGGATCGTCATCATGGTGGAAGCCGGTGCAGTCGCTGCAGCCAGTGCCGAGAGCACGACAGAAAAGGCAAACGGGAGATGCAGGATGTTGACACACAGGATCATCACAAGGATCGTGGCGAGGAAGGCCTCCGCCAGCGTGATCAGGATGACCCGGATCCCGTTTCTTCGCAGTGTATCCAGCCGGAAAAACTCACCCGTCGAAAAGGCGATGAAGGCAAGCGCGATATCCGGCAGGAAATCCATGCCGGAGACGATCGTCTCCGGCACAAGATTCAGGCAAAACGGACCGATGACGATCCCCGCCACGATATAGGCTGTCACATTCGGAAGCTTTAACCGCTTGGTGATGCGCGTCATGAGGAAGCCCGCGATGAGCATCACCGAAACGGACAGGATCGCGACGGTCGCGCCGGATACCCCTTCCAGTCTGTCATAAAGGAAAGAACTGATCATAACCGATCCTTATTATTTTTCTGCCACACCTGCCAGCACATGGATGTCATTGGGGTCGAAACGGATGAAGGCCTTCTCTCCTACCTCGAAGATCCGCTTATGCTTCGGATTGAAATCGGTGATCTTCACTGTTTTGCCGTCCACCAGAGCCTCATAATTCTGATAAGAGCCCATGAAGCAGGACAATGTGACCTCACAGGGCAGCTGTCCCTCTTCCGCGATGACAGCCGACTCGGGCCGCAGCACCAGGGAGCATGGTGTGCCCTGATCGATGGTGCCGACCCCCTCAACACTGATCCTGCCGCCGGCCAGTTCCATCTCGCCGCGGTCACCGTCTCTGGACACCAGCGTTCCGCACAGGAAGTTGGCCTCACCGATGAAGTCTGCCACAAATTCACTCTGCGGATGATAATAGATCTCCTGCGGCGTGCCCATCTGGGCCACAACGCCTTTTTCCATAACGATGATCTTGTCCGAAAGTGCCATGGCTTCAGACTGGTCATGCGTCACATAGATCGCTGTGATCCCCGCCTCCTGCTGGATGCGGCGGATCTCCGTGCGCATTGAAACACGCAGCTTCGCGTCCAGATTGGATAACGGCTCATCAAACAGGAGAACCCCCGGCTCCAGTACGAGCGCTCTCGCGAGCGCTACACGCTGCTGCTGTCCGCCGGAAAGCTGGTTGGTCATACGCGCTTCCATGCCCTCGAGGCCGACGAGTTTTAAGATGTCGAGCACCTTTTTCCGGATGGTCTCCTTGTCCATTTTGCGCAGCTTCAGACCGTAAGCGACATTGTCGAAGATATTGTAATGCGGCAGAAGCGCGTAGCTCTGGAACACCATCGCCGTGTCGCGCTTGTTCGGCGTCAGTTCATTGATCGGCTCACCGCCCAGATAGATCTCTCCCTCGTCCGGGCTCTCAAAACCGGCGATCATGCGCAGTGTCGTCGTCTTGCCGCAGCCTGAGGGGCCAAGCAGCGTCACGAAGCTGCCGGGCTCGATCTCCAGCGACGTGTCATGCACAGCGTAGAAATCCTTGTGTGTCTTGGGATCCTTGTAGATCTTGGAGATGTGCTCGAGTCGAACACCTTTCTTTTCCTTGGCCATGGCTTAATCCTCCACAATCTTCCGGCTCGTGCCGAAGAATTTCATCAACAGTTCCATGAGCAGCACCGATCCATAGGTGATCAGGATCAGAATAGACGCAAATGCGCAGGCGATGCTGTAAGAGCCCTTCTCCGCAAATTCGTTGATCTGCACGGTGATAAGCAGAAACTGCGGTGTCACGAGCAGGATGATCGCCGAGATTGCGGTGATGCTGCGGACAAAGGCCGTCACCAGTCCGCTCAGGAAAGAATCCTTGATAAGCGGCAGCGTCACGGTCATGAATACGTGGAAGCTCCCGGCGCCCATGTCGTAGGCCGATTCCTCGATGGATTTATCGATCTGTCTGAGAGCCGAGATACCGCTCCTTGTGCCTGTCGGGAGCGAACGTACGACAAAGACGATGATGAGGATCGCCGCGCTTCCATAGATGCCGCTCAGGATCCCGGTATGGAACAGGCCGCCGGAGAAGCCGCGGATATAGCCGACACCCAGCACCGTCCCCGGAACCGCCATGGCCAGCATCGACACCGCCTCAATGAAGCCCTTGCCTTTAAACCTGCGCTTCACGACCAGATAGGAAATGATCATGGACAGGAGTGCGGTGAGCGGCGCAGCGATCAGAGACAGGACAAAGGAATCCTTGAAGGCTTTGAGTCCCTTGTATTTGCTGAAGACCTGACCGAACCATTTGAAAGTCAGCGGAGTGAACTTGTACCCCCAGGTGGGGAAGCATGCCCCGATGGGCACGCAGATATACATGAGAATGACAAACAGTGCGCTTAACGAGCAGAGGATCGTGAGCGGTATCGTGACGCTCTTGTCCTCGATGAGCATCCTCGCACGGGATGCCTTGCCGGTCAGCGTAGCCGCTGTCTTGGATTCGAGGTAATACTTCTGTACCGCGAACATGAGCAGGGTGATGCACAGGAGCACCACGGCCATGGCGGCCGCGCCCTGCTTGTCGTAGGCTCCGGTGATCTGCAGATAGATCGTTGTCGCGAGCGTATCATACGATCCGCCGATGATCATCGGGTTGGCAAAATCCGCGATGGATTCGATAAAGGTGACGAGGAACGCGTTGCCGATACCGGGCAGAAGCAGCGGCAGCGTCACACTCGCGAAAACGCCCCAGCGGGAAGCCCCCATATCTCGGGCCGCCTCCTCAAGGGACGGATCAATGTTCTTTAAAAGGCCTTTGAACATCATGTAGCAGACAGGGAAAAAGGTGAGTGTCTGCACGATGACGATGCCCCAGAAGCCGTAGACATTATTGTCATAGATTCCCAACACATGCCGGGTGATGAGACCCGCCTTGCCGAAGAGCATGATCATGGAGAGAGACAGTACAAAGGGCGGCGAAACGACAGGCAGCATGGACACCACCTTGAAAAGGCCGCCGACGATACCGCCCACACGGACATAGACCTCCATGTAGGCAAACAGGAGTCCGATCCCTGCAGAAAGAATACCGACGAGGAATCCGACTTTGAGCGTGTTGGTGATCGCCCGTAAAAATGAGGGCATCGCCATGATCCTGCGAAAGGTGTCCAGTGAGACCGTGCCTTCCCCGTAGAAGCTGTCGACGAGCAGGATCGCAAGCGGATACAGAATGAACAGTGTAAGAAATGCTATCAGCACAACGATCGTGGTCACCATGACGGGATCCGCCATGAGTTTCTTTCTGTCGAGTGCTGCTCCCTGGCTGGTTGCCATATGTCAGTACCCCCTTTTAGACAACAGGGGGATGGCTTATTCCGCCATCCCCCGCCTGTCGTTCATGTTCCGATCTTAAGCTTTATGATCCGGATCCGATCATTCGGTCTTGAAACGGTCATCACCGCCGCCCAGAGCCTTCATGACCTCCTCAACGTAGGTAGAGGTGTTCTGCTTGGCATCCTCGAAGTCATACTTCATGACGTTCTCGGGATCCAGACCGAAGGCAACCGCCTGTTCAGGCTGCTTTGCGTTGTCAAGCACCAGGAACTGGTAGGAGCCGTTCTGCGCGGCAAGTTCGACGCACTCAGGAGAGAGCGCATACTCGATCCAGAGCTTGGCGGCATTGGGGTGCTTCGCGCCCTTGAAGATCGCGGTCGCGCCAACCTCAAAGGAAGTGCCGCTGGACGGGATGATGAGATCGATGTTCTCATAACCGTTGTCGACGATCTGTGTGATGCCGTCATGCAGGAAGCCGATACCCACGATACACTCGCCGGTACCGACATTCTTGCTGGGGCCGGAACCGGACTTCGTGTAGACCTGAATGTTCTTGTCGAGATCAACGAGATACTGGATGCCCTCATCGTGGCCGTACTTCTGGATCATCGTGTTGACGACCAGCTTCGCCGTGCCGGCGGTGTTGTAGTTGGAAAGCCAGATGAGATCCTTGTACTTGGGATCCTTGAGATCCTGCCAGTCCTTGGGTGCGTCGACGCCAAGGCGGGCCAGCTCATCGCGATTGACCATGAAGCCCAGGATACCCTTGTAGATGCCATACCAGTATCCGTCCTTATCACGGTACATGTCGCTCAAAAGGTGGGAAGCATTATTCGCTTCATAGGCCTCCAGCAGCCCCTTGCCTGCGCACTCGTTGTAAGGATCCGTCGTGCCGCCGAACCACACATCACCGGAGGGATTGCCGTTCTCCTCCTCGATCTTGGCCTGCACTTCACCGGTAGAAAGACGCTGATAGTCTACCTTGATGCCGTAGAGCTCGCTGAAATGCTCGCAGGCGGCCTGCAGGTACTCTTCCTCACAGGAGCCGTAGACCACCAGTGCGCCCTCGGCCTGCGCCGCCGCTACGAGATCGTCGCCGGGTTCTTCTGCTGCAGCAGGTTCCGCCGGTGCATCAGCCGGTGTATCAGCCGCCGGTTTATCCGCAGCCGGTTTATCCGCAGCCGGTGCATCAGCCGTCTCGGTGGAAGCCGATTGGGCCGGTGTCTCGGTCGCCGGAGGTGTGGATCCGCCACAGGCTGCCAGAGACAGGACCATGCCTGCCGAAAGCAGGATTGCAAGTACTTTCTTCCTCATTGTTGTTCCTCCCTTCTGTTATGTAAAAATGAATAACTGATTTTTTAATTATACTACTTTCTGCTGCGTTTGTAAAAAAAATCAGAATTATGATGCAGAAAAAAATTGACAAGTTTGTTAGTCAATGCTAATCTATCTATGAACATTTTTGTTAGTGTTCACAGCCATCAAGAACATTCAAGTAAGGAGACGACCAGATGGGCAAAGCCTACACATCGGATGAACGGTCCGACATCAGGGTCCGGATCATGGAAGCGGCCCTGGAACTCTATCACGAAAGCGGCGCAAAGACGCTGAACATCCGGGAGATTGCTGCGAAAGCCGGCATATCTCTGGGCGGGTTTTACAACTTCTGGCCCGACAAGGACAGCCTGGTGCTGGACGTCATGAAGTACCGCGCTTCCCAGAAGTTGGACAGGATCAGGCCTCAGATCCCGGGATCGGAAAAAGATCCCGTCGGTTTTCTCTCTTCCCTGATCTGTTCCTGGTGCGCGGACATGAAGAACAAGCTGGACACAAAGCCCCTTTATCGCGAAGGCATGGATTTTCTGCAGAGCTCTCCCCCGGATAAGAGCAGCCGGTTTCTTTCGCTGTACGCGGACTTTCTGGAAGATCTCAGGGATCACTGGATCAAAGAAAACGCCATCGAATCCATGGATATCACTGGCGTGACAGGCGTGGTCGTTTCCGTATCGATCCTGCTTTCAAACTCCGAAAAGATCGACAGCAGCTGTTTTGAGGACCTGATCAGGACGTTCGCCTCCGCAGGCCTGAAACAATATATCAAAGCAAAGGAGCACTGACATGTATATCAAAGATTTCAGGGAGATCCGCAAAGAAGACATCCCGGTCGCCGGCGGCAAGGGCGCCAATCTCGGTGAGATGACCGGTGCCGGGATCAATATCCCGGACGGTTTCGTGATCACGGCAGACGCATACCGCCTCTTCATCAGCGCCAACGGGTATGAAAAAATCTTCCGCGACATCCTGACAGAGGCGGGAAATGACGAGCAGAAGCTCACGGCCGCTTCGGCCAGGCTTCGCGAATACGTGCTGAACGGCAGCATCCCCGAAGCCCTGATGAAGGAACTCACGGAGAAATACACTGCCCTCTGCGGCGAAGATACGGCAAGACTGGCCGTACGATCCTCAGCCACTGCGGAAGACCTCGCGGAAGCCAGTTTTGCGGGACAGCAGGAAACCTTCCTCGGCATCGTTGGGATCGATGAGGTCGCAGCCTCCGTCAGGAAGTGCTATGCGTCCCTATGGGGCACCCGGGCCGTGATCTACCGCAACAATCTCGGATTTGACCAGAACGAAGTAGCTCTTGCCGTTGTCGTACAGACCATGGTCGATTCCGAAAAAGCCGGTGTACTTTTTACCGCCGATCCCATCTCCGGCAGCCCCGATGCCATGCGCATCAACGCAAGCTACGGACTGGGCGAGAGTGTGGTGAGCGGCCGCGTGACAGCCGACTCGGTCCTTGCGGACAAAACCGGCAGGATCCTCTCCTGCGACTGCGGTTCGAAGCTGACCCAGATCGTCTATGACAGCAATTACACAAAGGAGATCCCGGTTGCTCCGGAGCAGCAGACCAGGCTTTGTCTGTCCGAAAAAGAAGTAGAAAAACTCTGCCGCGAAGGCGTCCTGATCGAGAAACACTACGGCAGACCCATGGACATTGAGTGGGGGATCTGCGGCGGTACGGTCTATATCCTGCAGGCAAGGCCAATAACCACCATGAACAGGGAAGCCTCTGATGATGAAGCGGCGCTGATCAAGTCCTACATCGCCGGGAGCAGGATCTCCGGAGCCGCCAGGAGCAACATGGCCTTCCAGCTCGAAAAGATGCCTTATGCCTACCGTCCTTTTGATTACGACCTCATCATGCAGATCAACCATCAGAAATCCAGGATATTCGCGGAGGCGGGCCTGATCCTGACGAGCGATCCGCAGATCGACGACGACGGCATCATGACGCTGCCCGATCCCCATAAAGCGATCAGCAGAAAGATTGTCAAACTGCCGTCTGTCATCCGGGAAGTCAGGGACTTTGAGCACTGCGCCGAAGTCTGCAGGGAGTTCATGCCGAAATACGAAAAAAAACTGCTGGATTATGCGGACATAGACTATGCGGCTCTCTCCGCGGAGCAATGCGCCTCTCTCCTTGAAAAAGCCTATGACCTGCTGGGGAGACTCTGCTATGACCGTTTCCGATATGCCCTCTTTCCGTCTGCGCTGGCAGGCGATCTGACCAAGGCTGTCAGGAAGATCGACCCGAAGCTGACAAACTATGATCTTTACAGAGGTCTGGATAACAAGACGGCTGCAGTCACAAGGGACGTGGCTGAACTCGCCTCCGAGATAGCAAAGAACGAAGCCCTATCCGTCGCCATCCTCTCCGGCCGTGACTATGCGTCCGTAACGGCGGAATACCCTGCGCTGACGGATCTGTTCAGGCCGTTTCTGAGCAGGAACGGCTTCAAATCCGATTTCAACTGCTACTGCATTGAGGCCAGAACGCTGAACGAGGATCCTGACAGGCTGCTGAATATCCTGCGGCCGCTGATCGGCTCAGACAGCAGCTCCGCAGCCGGCGATCAGCTCAGCTACGAAGAGATCCTGGAACGTCTGAAAGAGATCTACAAGTCCCGCTATCCGAAACTGAAAAAGAGGATCGAAGCCTTCCGCACCTTTCATCTGGTCCGCGAGGAAAGCCAGTATCTGTGGGAGACCCTGTTCTATTACATCCGGAAGGTCCTGCGGCGCCTCAACCGGCTGCTGATGAAAAATGACGATTATGTGCACGGACTCGCAAACCTGTTTTACCGTGAGCTCATAGAAGCCTGCAGGAGAGGCGCTCTCAGCGAGGCGGACAGGGAAAAGATCGCCCGCAGGGACAGTAAGCATCCGCTTTCCCAGAAAGTATGGGACGCCTCCAAGCTCCTGATATTTGATTCCAAAGGCGATACGCTCAAAGGGATCAGCGGGAGCACCGGGGTCGCTGTGGGAAATGTCTGTGTGATCCGCTCTCCTTCCGAATTCCACAAGATGAAGAGCGGAGATATCCTGGTCTGTGAGCTCACCGATCCCGAATGGACGCCTCTGTTCAGACTCGCCGCGGGTGTGGTGGCCGATACAGGCTCGTCTCTGAGCCATGCCGCGATCGTCGCAAGAGAGTTCGGCATTCCCGCGGTGCTCGGCGTCGGGTTCGCCACATCCAGGTTCAAGGACGGCGACATGATCCGCGTAGACGGAGACAAAGGCACGGTCTGTGCTTGTCAGAGGTAAGACAATGGCCGGATCCGCCGCATCCAGAAGAGAAAGAATCCTGATAGAGCCCATCTTCCCCCTGCTCGTCCGCATGTCGGTCCCGACCATCATCGGCATGCTGATCATGACGATCTACAACCTTACGGACACCTTCTTCATCGGTCAGCTCGGCAATAAGAGCATGACTGCCGCCATCGGCATCGCCTTCAGTTTCGTAAGCTTTATTCAGGCACTGGGATTCTGGTTCGGCTACGGAAGCGGAAACGCGATGTCCAGAGCGCTGGGAGCAAAACAGGAAGACCGGGCCGTATCCGTTTCTTCAACCGGACTGCTCCTTGCGGCAGTTTCCGGGCTCGTACTGACCCTGGCGCTGCTGCCTGTCTGCGGCCGCCTTGCAGCGTTTCTGGGCGGCAGCGCTTCCGAGGACCTCCTGAGATACAGCACGGAATATCTCCGGATCATCCTCTTCTCGGTTCCTGTCTCCATATACGCCACCGCACTCTATAACCAGCTGAGGCTCTGCGGCAACGCCAGAGATGCCATGCTGGGCCTCATGTCCGGAATGCTCCTGAACATGGTGCTGGATCCCGTCTTTATCTTTGCTCTCGGGATGGGTTTTGTAGGAGCCGGCTGGGCCACCTTTGCAGGGCAGGTCGCGGGAGCCGCTCTGCTCACCTTTCTTTCCTTCAGGAACGGCAATATCCGTGTAAGCTTTACCAAAGCCGTCCTGAGCAGAGAGAACCTGTATCACATCTTCATCGGCGGTGCCCCGAATTTCTCCAGGCAGGGGATCACCAGCGTCGCTGCGATCCTGCTCAACATCGCGGCCTCCGCGTACGGTGAGGAGACCATCGCCGCGCTGACCGTCGCCGGCCGTATCGCTTCCATGTGCTATATGATCGTGATCGGATGGGGCCAGGGCTTCCAGCCCATCTGCACCATGAACTACGGCGCGAAAAAATACGACAGGGTAAGGAAGGCCCTCACCCTGTCCGCTCTTGTCGGAACCGTATTTCTCCTGTTTGCTGACATCGCCGTCTTTCTGGGCGCTCACCCTGTCGTATCTCTGCTGACAAAGAACCCAGAAGTAGCAGATCCCGCGGTGACCATTCTGCGCCTGCAGTGCATCAGCCTGCCGCTGATGGGCATATACGCGCTTTCCTCCATGTTCATGCAGAACATCGGGCGCTACTGTACTGCCCTCGTTATCTCCGTTTCGAGGCAGGGGATCTTCTACATCCCCCTGCTTTATATCCTGCCGCTCATCATGTCCGCCGGCGATCCGCTCGCCATCTACCTGGTGCAGCCCATCGCTGATATACTCGCCTGTATCCTGGGTCTGGTCCTTGCGTGGCCGGCATTTCGTTCCCTTTCGGCGTCCGGATCCCACAGCTAGCTGCTTGCTGTGATCCGCTAAGCCAGCTTCGCTCCCAGAGCTCTGCATTCATCCAGCGCCTCTTCGGAAGGAGCACTGTTTGCGATGACGCTACCCGCAGCCATCTGTGCGCCTGCGGCTCTGCATCGTGCCTCCCAGTCACTCATCCACTGACCGTCACCCCATCCGTAGGATCCGAACAGCGCGATCTTCTTTCCGGCAAGCACTTTTTCTACATCGGAGAACATGGGCTCAAACTCTGTTTCCTCAAGAACTTCCGCTCCCATGGCAGGACATCCGAACGCGATCCCGTCATACTCGCTGACCTTATCCCTGCCAAATTCGGCCGATCGGAAGACCGTCGTTTCCGCCCCGGCGTTCTTCGCGCCTTCCGCGACAGCTTCGGCCATCGTCTGTGTATTTCCGGTTCCGCTCCAGAATACTACTGCTACTCTGCTCATCTTTTCCCTCCTTTGTCCTTTATGATCCATCTCTTACTGCAGTTTACTGTTTCACTCTACAACAGCCAGTTCTTCGAGAGTCTTGCCGTGAAAAGCTTCTTTCCTGTACGTATCCGTACATCTGCTGTATTTCCTGAAGATTCTTTTTGCCTCTTCCTGATTTCCGTATGCTTTCCAGCAGCCAACGCATTTCACACCTTTACATGGATTCTTCATAAAACACTTCACATCATGCGGCGGATATCCGAGGAAAAGGCCGATCTCATGCGGAAATTCCTCATCCTCCCGCAGATGCTTCACAAGCTGGGCCAGGCAATGATCCGCGTTATCGCACTGATAACCCTTCCCGGAAAGGATGCTCACCGCCTCCGGAGAGTTCAGATCTCTTTTCAGTCTTGCCGGACGATACAGATAGATGAGCGAATATTTCGGTGTTTCCTTGAGCGGAACGAGTCTGAGACCTTTTTTCGTCAAAGCCCGGTTGATCGAACGGATCTCTTCGAGCATTCCCTCCTTGATACCCTGGATGGAAAATGCATTTCCTGTCTTGATCCCGGCAAGCGTCGGCGCGCAGTGCTGAATCAGTTCGTCTTTAAGCATTTTTGCCTTTGTCCTTTCAAATTCTGCTTTTCTTTCTGTATCCGCAGTCGCAGTACGGTCCGCCGGATGCGAGCGTAAACTCCCTGACAAAATCCGATGCCCCGCCGAGCTCGCTCATCGTATAGTCCAGATGGCACATGGCTGGAACCAGATCGTACAGTCCATACTCCTTCATCAGTACGCAGATGCCGCACTTTGTGAACCTCGCCTCATATCCGCTGTTGTCTTCATACGGCAGAAAGTCCATGTTCCAGGAATAGGGATTTCTGTCAGCTGCATGCAGCGCTGCTGTCTTTTTCATTCCTTCGATGTCCTTATCCTTGAATTTGTTCTTCCCGCCCATCCTGCAGAAAGCTCTGGTCGAGAAATTGGTCATGGCAAGCTCATAGTATCGAGTTGCTTCTTCGACGGTCGGTCTTCTGTCCATAGACAGGAAAACAGATGTGAGGATAGCACAGTTAACGATATTTGGTTTAAATCTATCCGCTTTTTCAAACTCCGGGAGTCTGCCGATGATCTCCCTGTATCTTGGCTTTGCATGTGTCATGATCTGCCTGGCCTCATTGTGGCTTTTCCCAAAACACATTACGAGCGCCTTCTGAAATGACTTTCTGTACAGAAGCCACATACACGCCGGCATTCCCGAATACTTCATTTATACGCATCCTCTCTATCTTGTTAGCATTGTCTAACAGATATAGAGTATTGTTAGCATATGCTAATATGTCAAGCATGATTTTCAAAATAGTCGATCTGAAATCCGAAAAAAAACGCTTGCATTTATCGTTAGCATATGCTAATATCATTTCGTTAGCTGACGCTAACAATGATGTCCAACACATCATTTTCTCCTACCTGATGAGAGGCGTACATGCCATACGCCTCTCCCCTGCAGAAAGAGCCGCGGGTCCCTGAGGCGGCTGAACATACAAGGAGACAAAGGCGTGCACGAATCCGGA